>VAWR01000042.1 GCA_005885245.1 Actinomycetota bacterium
TTGCCCGACAGCGGCTGCGCGACCTTGCAGTTGTCGCGGTAGATCGCGATCGCCTTCACGCCGAGCTTCCACGAGTCGGAGAAGAGCTTGGCCACCTCGTCGACCGTCACGGTCTCCGGCAAATTTACGGTCTTGCTTATGGCACCACTAATGAACGGTTGGACTGCGCCCATCATCTTCGTATGGCCCGTGTAGTGGATCGCGCGATCACCGACCGCGCAGTCGAACACCGGGTAGTGCTCGGCCTTCACGAACGGCGCGCCCACGACCGTGTTCCGCTCGTCGACGAACGCGACGATCTCCTCGACCTCGGTCGGCGCGTAGCCGAGCTTCTCCAAAGCCATCGGCACGGACTTGTTCACGATCGTGATCTCGCCGCCGCCGACGAGCTTCTTCGACTTCACCAGCGAGAAGTCGGGCTCGACGCCGGTCGTGTCGCAATCCATCATGAAGCTGATGGTGTTGTGGCTGACGAAGCCGTTCGCCACGTAAGTGACGTTGTCGGGCACCGAGATGTCGAATGTCGGCTGGTCGTCGAGCATTTCGACGGTCGTAACGGTGTCGTAGTAGAAGCCGAGCGCTTGCTCGAGTTCGGGATCGGCTGTCCGCTCGAGCAGGGCCGCCGCCGAGCGACGCGAGACATCTCCGCGCCGGGCGAGTGACATCAGCATCGTCTTCCGAAGAGAGTCGTTCTCAGGTGCTAGTTCGTCGACCTTCGCGCGACTGAGCGGGATGTGGTCTTGTCGAGAGGCTTGGCGATGATCCCCTTGCCACAAGGACGCAGCCTTTCGCACCGACATGAAATCGATCTCATGCAAATACCGCTCCGCGGCTGCCACGTTGAGCAGACGAAGGACGAAGCGGTCGTTCGCGCCCCAGTTGGTGCTCGGCAGGTCGACCTTCCGTGTGGTGACGAAACCGAGCGCAAGCAGCAAGCTCTGGACGTCCCTGCTGAAGCTCTCGGTAACGGTGCTCCATGAGACGTAGCCGTTGCTCGTTGTCCCGTCGGCCTCGAACAGGCCGCGGATGAATGCTGCATAGATCTCGCGATCGTTCGTGTGCAGGACTGAATCCGGGATGTGCGCATGCCAGCCCTTGCCGCTGTGCTCGGCTGAGGGCGGGAGCTTCGCGAAGCCACATGCCTCCCACCAGACGGCGAGGGGGACAGAGTTGAATGCGACCTCGGTGTAGCCCTTCTTCTGCGTGATGGAGGCATCGAGACCGAAGAGCGCTGCGCCGAGATCGACGAGACGCTCGACGACGTCGTCATCCCCCTTGGCGACGCACAGCCGTAGGCCCTTGGCATGGAGCGAACCGTCGCCCATGAAATAGCCGACGAACTCTGCGAGCTCCGCGGTCATCCGGCGGGGAACGTGCGTGCGGAAGTCGGCAGTCCAGTAGAGATCGCCCAGCGGAGGAAGCTCGACCTCTTGCGGCTCACCGACGAGACCGTTGAGCATCAGCGGGACGCGGTCCTCCTTCTTGATCTCCGCGAAGCGCCGCCAGACCCAGTTGCCTTCGGAGTCCACGACCTTGATCCGGTGCGTCGCGGTTCCCTGGATGCGATAGCCACGATCGGTCTCGATGGAGACAACCTGCTCGAAGCCGTTGACATAGAACTGCGTCGCCTGACGCGGCCCATCATCTGTTGCGACCTCGACATCGAGCTCCTGCCACTTCGAGCCGACCGGATCGCCGAGGGTGCGGAGCCGGACGAGGCCGCGGCTCGTCGACACGAGGCTGTCGCCGACAAGACAGCCGGTCGGCGCGAGCACGGTCGCCTGCGCGTTCCGGTAGCCGTGCACCTCACCCAGATTCAGGACGTCGTCCCACGCCTGGCGGCAGGCGGTCAGTAGGTCCGAAGGAATGACGTCTGAGTCCTGGATGTTCCCGACCGCGGCGCGATGCTGCGCCATGACGCCGATCATCGCCGCCGCGTTCGGCTTGTAGCCGGCGAACGGCCCCATCCGCGCGGCGATCTCCGCCGACTTGCGATACGCCCGGCCCGTCATCAGCCCGGTGATTGCCGCCGCGTAGGCGCGACCCTCGTCCGAGTCGTACGGCAGCCCGCGCGCCATCAGCAGCGCGCCGAGGTTCGCGTAGCCGAGGCCGAGCTGGCGGAACGCCTTCGCGTTCGCCTCGATCTCCGGCGTCGGGTACGACGAGTTGCCGACGGCGATCTCCTGCGCGAGGAACACGACGTCCACCGCATGCGTGAGCGCCTCGACGTCGAGCTCGCCGTCCTCGCGGCGGAACTTCATCAGGTTCAACGAGGCGAGGTTGCAGGCGCTGTCGTCGATCGACATGTACTCCGAGCAGGGATTCGAGGCGTTGATGCGGCTCGTGTTCGGCAGCGTGTGCCAGTTGTTGATCGTCGTGTCGTACTGGACGCCCGGATCGGCGCACTGCCAGGCCGCTTCGGCCATGTCCTTCAGCAGCGCCCGCGCCTTGACCGTGTCGACGACCGCGCCGTCGGTCCGAGCCGTGAGATTCCAGTCGCCGTCGGCCTCGACCGCGTCCATGAACGCGTCGGTGACGCGCACCGAGTTGTTCGCGTTCTGGTACTGGATCGAGGCCCAGTCGGGTGAGTCGAGCGACATGTCGTAGCCGGCCTGCTCGAGGACACGCGCCTTCTTCTCCTCGTGCGCCTTGCACCAGATGAACTCCTCGATGTCGGGATGGTCGACGTCGAGCACGACCATCTTCGCCGCGCGCCGCGTCTTGCCCCCGGACTTGATCGTCCCGGCAGACGCATCGGCGCCGCGCATGAACGACACCGGCCCTGAGGCGTAGCCGCCCTTCGAGAGCTGCTCCTTCGACGAGCGCAGCTTGGAGAGGTTGACGCCCGAGCCCGAGCCGCCGCGGAAGATGACGCCCTCGCGCCGGATCCAGTCGAGGATCGACTCCATCGAGTCGTCGATCGAGAGGATGAAACACGCCGAGCATTGCGGGCGCTCCTCGAAACCGACGTTGAACCACACCGGGCTGTTGAAGGAGGCGAGCTGGTTGACGAGGATCGCCTTCAGCTCGGCCTCGAAGGTGTCCGCCTCCTCGTCGGTCGCGAAGTAGCCGTCGGCGCGGCCCCAGCCGGAGATCGTGTCGACGACCCGCCCGATCATCTGCTTGACGCTCCGCTCGCGCTCCGGCGAGGTCATGCGGCCGCGGAAGTACTTCTGGGCGACGATATTGGTCGCAGTTTGCGACCAGAACTTCGGGAACTCGACGTCCTTCTGGTCGAAGACCGGCTTGTCCTTGCCGGGGATGAAGGCGTCGCGGATCTCCCACTCGATCTCGTCGAACGGATCGCGGCCCGGGATCGTGAAGTAACGGCGGACGGCGAGGCTCGCCGCGTCGTCCACGACGGTGTTCTCGGCCGCTTCTGCCGGTGCCTGAGTCGCTATGTCCTTGGCGGTCGCCATCCTGTCCCTCCCGAGCCTAGTCCTATGGATATGGGTCTCGATCGGTGTGGTGTTGCGTCTTCTAGGAGGCGCCGCCGATCGGGATCTGGACCATAGAAACCGCCCCGGACGTAACCCTTAGTGTAGCCGCGAGCCCGCTTCCCAAGCCGGATTTCGGTCGTTCCCCAGGTCCCGGGGACTATCACTCGGACGAGTGATTCCCCGCAAGTTGCGAAGAGGCCGGTGGTCTTCTCCCGCGACGATGCGGCCCATACGGATGACCGGTTGGCTCGTGCCGCTGGTGACGGTCGCCTCTGCCCTATCCCTCGGGGCGAGCGCTCGTGCCGGCGCCTGCATAGTCGTGAATCCGGTCCTCGACATCGGTTGCCGCGAAGGACAGGGTGCGCCCGCCGTGGGTTCAACCACCCGCTCGGAAACGGCGGGTGCACCCTCGGATTCGAGCTCGGACGCCGTCCGGCTGTCTTCGACGGTGCCGCGGTACGACCCGCAGCGGGTCGCGGTCACGTTCCGCACGGGAACGTCGCGGAGCGAGGCTCTGCGGGCGATCCGGCTGGCCGGTGGGACGCTGGAGGAGGCGATCCCGAAGCTGAACGCCTATCTGGTCGGCGTCGAGCCCACACAGCGTGCGGAGGTCCTGTCGTCTCTGCGCTCGAGAGCCGCCGTAAAGAGCGCAGCGCAGGAGGTGGTGTCCGAGGCGCTTGACGTCACGCCCGATGACAGCGCCTGGCCGCAGCAAACAGGGCTGCGCGTCGCCGGATTCCCCGCCGCGTGGGATGTCACGGAAGGCTCGAGCCGTGTCGTCGTCGCGGTGATCGACACAGGCGTCGACGGACAGCACCCGGATCTGCGCGGCGCGCTCGTTCCCGGCTACGACTTCGTCAATTCGGACACCAACGCGACGGACGACCACGGCCACGGTACGGCGGTGGCCGGGGTCATCGCGGCGCGCGCCGGCAACCACGTGGGCGGCGCCGGCATCTGCTGGCGCTGCTCGATCATGCCGGTGAAGGTGCACGACGCGAACGGCAGCGGCGACGACACGCTGATCGCCGCCGGCATCGTGTAGGCGACCGATCACGGCGCAAAGGTGATCAACCTGAGTCTGGGCGGTCCAGGCTCGAGCCCCCAGCTGGCGAGCGCGATCGGCTACGCGACCGGCAGAGGCGTGATCGTCGTTGCCGCGGCGGGGAATTCGGGCACGAGCACGCAGTTCTACCCGGCGGCCGATTCCCGCGCGCTCAGCGTCGCCGCGACGACGGTTGCCGACCAGCGCTACTCCTGGTCGAACTACGGGCCATGGGTGCGCGTCGCGGCTCCCGGCTGCAACGTGGCGCCGGTGCTCGGCGGGGGCTACGGGAACTTCTGTGGCACGTCCTCGGCCGCGCCGCTCGTCACCGGGCTGATCGCCCTGGAGCTGAGCGCGCAACCGTCGGCGACTCCAAAGCAGATGGAGGAGGCGCTCCTGAGCGCGGTGCGCCCCCTGCCCGACGTCGTCCAGTATGGGCGAATCGACGCAGGCCGCACGCTCGGGCTGCTCAGTCCGGCGACGAGCGCGCAAGCAGTCCTCAACGGCACCCTCGGGCCCGGCGCCCGCGAGCGGTCGTACTCGCTGGACGTCGGCGACGGTCTGTTGACGGCGACGCTCAGCTTCACGGGCGCAAAGCGGCTGACCCTGTCCCTCGGCTCTGCACACGTCGCGGGACTGAGTCCGCTTCGGCTCACGACCGTCGTTCCAGCCGGAAGAGCGGTGCTTCGCGTCACCGGTGACGGCAAGAAGACCACGTTCGTCCTGAATGTCTCCTATGCGAAGTAACGCTTGCGACCGCGCGCTGTCTCGGTCACTGTGTTGGAGGCTACGCCCGCCGATCAGGTCGTGCGTCTTGGTCTCTTTCTTCGCACGTCCGGATGACCCACGGTCGGGCGTAGCCTCTTTTACCGCGCCGGTAGAGATGACCGGCTCGGTGCGACTTGCTTGCGCGCGCCGGACGGGAATCACTCGAACGAGTGATCTCTTGCGTATTCCGTTTTGCCTAATTGCAACGCGGCTAGAACAGAGACGCCGGGCGGGTCACCCGGCGGCAAGCGACACGAAAGAAGGAGACATGAAAGCCAAGTGCTTACTCGTGGCCGCCACGGTCGTGGCGCTCACGCTCGGTACGGCGCAAACGGCGCTTGCCGACAACAGCTCAACGGGCTCCATCGGAGCCGTGCAGGTCGGGAACGTTGCCGCTACGCCGTCAGCCGGGACGAGCCAGTCCGGCACGACCGCAGCCGTCTCCGCGCCGACGTCGATTGCAGGTACAGGCGACAACACCGCGAGCAACTCGGTCGGCGCAGTGCAGGCAGGCGGCGGCAACATGTCGAGCGGCTCAACCGGCAGCGTGCAGTCCAGCCCGGTCAGCTCGTCGCCCTCTGCGTCTGCGGGTGCATCTGGTCAGTCGGCATCCGCCGGCGCTCCTGTGACGGTTGGCGGGAGCGGTAGCAACACCGCGTCGAGCTCGACGGGCGCCGTCCAGCTCGGCGGGGGCAACTCGTCCGCGGGCTCGGGTGGCGTCGCCCAGGCCGGATCGGCGCAGGCCGCGCCGGCGGTGGGCGCGTCGATCGTCGGCGAAGCAGTCTCGGCGTCGTTCCCCGTCGGGGTGTCCGGAAGCGGGAACAACGCGACGGCTTCGAACGGCGCGTTGCAGCTAGGCGGCGGTAACACCGTCGCGCGTTCGTCCCTCGCTGCGCAGTCCGGTGCGATCAGCGCGGGGTCGTCGGCGGGAGCCGGCGGAACGGCGGCGTCCAATCCGATCACCGTCGGCTCCGGCGGCACGAACTCCGCTGCCGACTCGGTCGGTTCGGCACAGGTCGGGGGAGGGAACACCTCCTCCGGTTCGACCGGGACGGTTCAATCCGGCCCGGTGAATGCAAGTCCGTCAGGTGGAGGGTCGCCGGGCTCGACTCCGACGTCGGTCGGGACGTTCGGGCTCACCTCGCCGCTCGCCGCTGCGAGTCCTGCAGCAGCGGCGCCCACGCCGGCCGCCGCGGCCGGTGTTCCGTTGCAAGGCAACCGGACGGTCGAAGGTGGACCGAAGAGGTCGGTCCGCAAGACGTTCGGTCAGACGAAGACGCCGGCCGGGTCCCCGCCGGTGCTTGACCAGCTCCCGTACACAGGACTCGGGTTGCTGCTCTTCGTCGTTCTCGGCCTCGGTCTGCTGGCCTCGGGTCTCGGCACCCGGGCCCGCTTCGGCACCTAGGTCGGTTCTCCCCTACGGCTCGGTCGCGGTGCTGCGGTGCCGCGGCGGAGCCGTGGTGTTAGAAGTTCGGGCCCGGAGGCGGCGGATCGGTTGCGGCGCGGCGCGCCTGCAGGCGCCGCGCGAAGAAGCTGACCGCCGCGGCCAGCATCAGCGTTAACGCCAGGCCGCCGAGCACCAGCAAAGGGATGGGGATCGTGTCCGCGGTGCTCGGTCCGAGCTTGCCGGCGACCCAGTGGAAGAAGCCCCCGCCCTTTCCGCCGCCGCCGCCGCCGAGTGGGCCGCCGCCGCCGTTCTGGTCCGAGCCGGGCACCGGCGTGTTCGGGCCGACCTTGCCGTTGTGCTTGCGGATCACCGACTGGAGGGCGCGCGTCAGGTCGTCGCGCAGGGTTCCGTAGATGAGCTGGTCCTCCGGAATGTCCTTGAGCGCCTCGCGGTAGCAGTGCACCGGGTACGTCTTGTCAACGCGGCCGTCGACGTACCAGTCGTGGATCAGCGCCTTCGAACAGACGCTGGTCGAGCGAGCTTCCGCCTTGCCGACTCCGAGCACGCCGGCAGCGAGGGCCATGGTTGCGATGAGGAGGATGAGAGGCTTCAGAAACTTGGGCATGCGGGGCCGTGCTGCGGCTGAGGACGCTGACTCTAACGACGATCTTGCCCACCTTGCCGGATGGGAGTGAGCCTGCCATGAGTCAGTTGTAAGCGGTTTGTAAGCGGGGATGGGCATGAGGTCTGAGTTTCGAACGTCCGGCAGGCTTGCTCCGATGCGGCCTGTGTTAGCTTCGCGACCGATGCGCTGGCCTGCCGTGGGGGGAGCCGCGGCCGGCGGGCTGGCCTTCGCGGCGCTCTTCTTCGGCAACGGTTCGAGCCAGGGGCGACTCTTCTGGATCGGGGCGGCTGCGGTTTTGGTCGCGGCTATTGGTTGGGTTGTTCGTCCAGTTCGCGTTTCGGGGCCCGGTGCCTTGTTTTTCGCAGCGCTCGCTGCGTTCGTCGTGTGGCAGGGGCTGTCGATCGCCTGGTCGATCCAGCCGAGCCGGTCCTGGGACTACACGAATCGGGGGCTCGTCTACTTCGCGTTCGCCGCGATGGGTGCGCTCGTGGCCGGTGTACCTGCGCGGCAGTTCGCTGCAGTTGCCGCCACGTTGCTCGGCGCGTTGTTCGTGTGGGCGCTCGCCGCGAAGGTCGTGCCGGGGCTGTTCTCGGACTACGGCCGGCTCGCACGGCTGCGTTATCCCGTCGCGTACTGGAACGAGTTGGCGCTCCTGGCCGCGGCATCGGTGCCGCTCGGGTTGTGGGTTGTGCGACGGGCCCGACTTGCTGGTGCTGGATTGTTGTACGCGGCGCTCGTAGTCGCCGTCCTGACGTACTCGCGCGTCGGGATCGTGCTGGCGATTATTGCGGCGGTCGTTTGGCTCGTGCTCGACTCCGACCGGTTCGAGGTGATCGGGCCGCTCGCAGTGGCGTGGATCGCGGCGGCGGTGGTCGCCGCAGTTGCTTTGCTCTTGCCGGGGATCAGTTCGGACGGTCAGCCGCACGAGGTCCGCGTCCAGGACGGACTGTTGTTCGGCGCGGCGTTCGTCCTGGGCGCGATCGCGATCTACCTCGCGCTGCGCTTCGTCGTGACACGTGCGGTCGATCCGCGCCTCGTGCGCGCGGTCGCGGCGGGCTTCGGAGCGCTCGTCGTCATTGCGCTGGTGGTGTCGGTCGTGCGTGCCGGCGGGCCTGGGAGTTTCGTGCGGGACCGGTGGCACGAGTTCAACAATCCGTCGAGCGCGCAGATCGCGAATCAGCCCGGACGCATCGTGAGTGCGAGCTCGAGCAACCGCTGGCGCTGGTGGCAGGAGGCCTGGAACGCCTTCGTCCACCATCCGGCGAACGGAACGGGTGCCGGAACGTTCGGGCTGACCGACCGCTTGGAACGGCGAACATCGCTGGCGGTGACCGAGCCACACTCGGCGGCGATCCAGGACTTGAGCGAGACGGGGATCCTCGGGTTCCTCCTGGTCGGCGTGTTCGTCGGCGCGGCGGTGTGGGCGATCGTCCGGCGTCAACGGACGGGAGCGGTAACGGCGCTTGGGCTTGGCGTCGTGATCTGCATCGCCCATTCGCTCGTGGACATCGACTGGGACTATGTGGCGGTGCAGGGGCCGCTCTTCCTGACGGTCGGGGCGCTCGTGACCCGGCCTTCGGCGGTCGGGCCGCGTCCGAGTTGGGCCGGGCGGGCTGCGGTCGGGGTCTGCGCCCTGGCCGCGCTCTATTCGCTCGCGTCGCCGTGGCTGGCGGACAACAGATTCAACGCGGGTCTCGACGCGATCGCGAGCGGTCAGCTCGCGCAGGCAACGACCGAGTTCAAGTCCGCGCACGCGTTCAATCCGCTCGCCGTCGAGCCGATTCTGTTTCGCGCGGCGCTCGAAAGATCACCGGGCAAGGCCCTGCAGCTGTATCGCCAGGCGCGCGACCTCGAGCCGAAGAACGCGGAGACGTGGTACGAGCTCGGCGCCTACGAGCTGAACATCCTGCACCGCCCGCGTGATGCGTATCGGGACCTGAATCAGGCCTACACGCTCGACCGCTTTCTGTTCGGGCCGAAGGATGTGCCCGGGCGCACGCTCGACCGGGCGCGCTGCCTGGTGGACCCGACTACCTGCCCAAAATGAGGACGAGGTGCGCGCCCATCAGCTGTGAGGGTCGCATCCCGTCGAGCGGGCGCACGAGCCGGACGTTGAGATCCTGCCCGAGCCGCGTTCCCTCGGCCGCGTAGCCCGGGCGGTACATGATCAGCGTCCGCGGCGTGTTTGCCGCGGCGTTGCCGATCTGGCCGAGCAGATAGCCGCGCGCGCTCACGCTGTTCGCCGCGGCGTGTGCAGCCCCCGCCCGGCCGCCGCCGTTCAGGACCATGACGGAGGTCTCGCCGCGGGCCAGCGTTGCCTTCTTGGCAGGCGCCGCGATCGTCGTGCGTCTGGGCGTGGTGCTCGCGACGGCCGCGGTCTCGCGCAGATGTGTCGCGAGCGGGTTACCGAGCAGCACGATCGCCACGACGCCGAGCGCGACGAGCTCGAGCGCGGCGATCGCGCTGACCACGATCGTCGCGCGGCGCCAGGGCCGGATCAGGTCGTGAGCATGCTCCATCGCCCGGAGGAAATTCGTGCCCGGCCAGCGTGCTCCTTCACGGCCTCGAGCGACACGTGCGGGCGAGCCACGTCTTGGGACTGTCCCCGGACGTGGGTGCAAGTGACACGTCCCGACCTGGTCCGGTTTGGACGGGATGGGTGTCACGAATGTGTGATTTTCGTTCCACAGCCGGTTCGTCGGGACACGGCTTCGGGCTGGATCGCGCCTATCTTGCGAAGGCGGCACGCCGCGGTCCGAGTCGGGTTTCGGACAGTGTCTAGCGGGACGAGATCCAGGCCCACGTGGCCGCGAGGCCTTCGTCGAGCGAGCGCTGCGGCGCCCAGCCGAGTTCGCGCAGCGCGCGTGAGGCGTCCAGCACGCTGCGCTGCAGCTCCCCGGCGCGCGCATCCGCGAACTGGGGCTCCCGCTCGAGGCCGGCCGCACGCTGAACGCGCGCATACAGATCTAGAACCGACGTCTCGACGCCCGTGCCGACGTTGAGCACACCGCCCTGGTGCCCGGCCGCGGCCAACGTCGCCGCGACGACGTCGCCGACGTAGACGTAGTCGCGCGTCTGCGTCCCGTCGCCGAAGATCCGCGGCGTTCCGCCCTCGTGGAGGCGCTTCATGAAGATCGCCACCACCCCCGCCTCCCCGTGTGGATCCTGTCGCGGCCCGAAGACGTTGCCGTAGCGCAAGGAGACGTGCTCCGAGCCGTGCAGCCGGCTGTACGCCGAGATGTACTCCTCCGCCGCAAGCTTCGACACGCCGTACGGCGCGAGCGGATTGCGCGGATGATCCTCGTCCGCGGGCCCGTCGCACTCGCCGTAGATGGCGCCGCCGGTCGAGCTGAACACGACCTTCGTCCCGTGCCGTTGCGCGGCCTCGAGCACCTGCAGCGTCCCGAGGACGTTCACCTCCGCGTCGAAGTCCGGCCGTTCCACCGAGACGCGCACGTCGGCCTGGGCCGCGAGGTGGAAGCAAACCTCGGGCCTGGCCGTGTCGAACACGCCACCTGCGTCGCCTCGAATGTCCGCCTCGTGCAGCTGGGCTCCCTCGGGAACGTTGGCGCGAGTCCCCTTCGAGAGGTCGTCCAGGACGTGCACCTCGTCCCCGCGCGCGAGCAACGCGTCAACGACGTGCGAGCCGATGAAGCCCGCCCCTCCGGTCACGACCGCCCGCACGCGCCGTATCGTACGGTCGCGGTGTTCGTCACCTTCGAAGGCCTGGACGGGTCTGGCAAGACCACGCAGGCGGAGCTGCTCGCGGACGCCTTCCGCAGCGAGGGACGCGAGGTCGTCGCCACCCGCGAGCCCGGCGGCACGCCGCTGGGCGAGGAGCTCAGGAGGCTGGTGCTCGAGGGAGTCGACATGTCCGCCTGGGCCGAGGCGGCCCTCTTCGCGGCCGCACGCGCCGAGCTTGCGAGCCGGGTGATCGCGCCGTCGCTTCACGCCGGCAAGGACGTCATCTCCGACCGCTACATCGACTCGTCCCTCGCCTACCAGGGTCTCGCGCGCGGGCTCGGCGTGGACAAGGTGCTCGAGCTCAACCTCGTCGCGACGCACGGCCTGCTGCCGGACTGGACCGTGCTCGTGCTCGTCGATCCGGAGGTCGCGCTGAGTCGAAGCCGCGTGTCCGACCGGATCGAGCGCGAGAGCCTGGATTTCCACCGAGCCGTCGACAGCGCGTACCGTGAGCTCGCAGCAATGTTCCCGAACCGGATCCTCGCCTTTGACGGCAGCCGCGCCGCCGCCGAGATCGCAAAGGAGATTCGTGGACGTCTTCGAGACCTTTCCTGAGCAGGCCGAGGCCAAGCGCCTCCTCCGCGCCGCCGTCGCGGAAGGTCCTGCGCACGCGTACCTGTTCTTCGGCCCCCGAGGGGTTGGCAAGCGTCGGGCCGCAGTCGCCTTTGCGGCCGAGCTGATCGGCGAGCGCTCCCGCGTCGAGCGTGGTGCCCATCCCGACGTTTACGCCGTCGAGCCCGTCGGCGACCAGATCCGCATCGACGACATCCGCGTGCTCCGCCGCGACCTGCACATGCGCCCCTTCGAAGCGGACCGGCGCGTCTACCTCATTCACTCCGCCGAGACCATGAACGAGGACGCCGCGGACGCACTGCTCAAGGACCTCGAGGAGCCGCCCCCCTACGCGGTGATCGTGCTCGTCGCGGACGACCTCGGGCCGCTGCCGGAGACGATTCGCTCTCGCTGCCAGCTCGTTCCCTTCACGCGGCTTTCCGAGCGTGCCGTCCGGGAGGAGATCGGCGCGCGTGCGCCCGGGCTCGCCCCCGACGAGGCGGCTGCGCTCGCACGCCTCGCCGCGGGTCGTCTCGACCGAGCAGCACGTCTGCTCGACCCCGAGTCGGCGCGCAGGCGCGAAGCCCTGCTCGAAGTTGCGCGCTCCGTCTACTCGGATGCCGAGTTCGAGCCGGGCGACGCAGCGCAACGGATCCTCGACGGGGCACGTGAACGTGCCGCCGAGGCGAAGAGTGCCGCGGAAGCGGAGCTCGAGACGTTCGACCTGCCGACCCGCGAGGCGGAGCAGCGAGTTCGCCGCGCGGCACGCGGCGCCGAGCGGGAGGAGCTGCTCGCGTCGCTCGAAGAGCTCGCGTCCTGGTACCGCGACCTCGTCGTCGCCGCCGTCGGCGCGGAGCGCGCTGTCGTCCACGCCGATCGCTTGCCCGTCCTCGCAGAGGACGCCACGACCGAACGCCTCGCCGGCGCCGAGCGGGCCTGTGAACTGGTGCGCGAGACCTGGCGGGCCTTCGAGGAGTTCAACCTGAGCCCGCCGCTCGCCCTGGAAGCTCTCTTCGTCCAACTCCGCCGAGAGCTCGGCGCCACGGCCGCGCCGGCCTGAGCGACCCCTCGATGGAGGGTTGTCGCCCTCCCGGCTGCTGCCGACATTCGCTCTACGGACGCGTCCCGGCGGAGCGTCCGTATCCGCAGAGCAGGAGGACAGGGTGGCCGCAGTCCCGTCCATAGGTCGAGCAACGCGCGTCGAGCACAAGGTCGCGCCGGGCGCGGACGCGGCAGGCGACCTCTACGAGCGCTACTCCGCGCAGATCTTCGGCTACTGCATGCATCAGCTCGGCTCGCGGGAGGAGGCGGAGGACGCCGTCCAGACGACGTTCATGAACGCCTTCCGCGGTCTGTCGCGCGGCATCGTTCCCGAGCTCGAGTCCGCCTGGCTCTTCAAGATCGCCCACAACGTGTGCCTCTCGCGCCGCCGCTCCTCCTGGCGCCGCGGCAAGATCGAGGCGCCGAACAACTTCGAGGTCCTCCAGGAAATCATCCCCGGTCGTGACGAGGCGGTCGGCGACGAGCTCATCCGCTTGCAGGACGTGCTCGAGGAGATGCATGAGAACCAACGTCGCGCGATCCTCTTGCGGGAATGGCAAGGACTCACCTATCGGGAAATCTCGGCCGAGCTGGGTCTCACCCAGGCTGCGGTCGAGACGCTGATCTTCCGCGCACGTCGCGCACTCGCTCAGGGCCTGGAGCAGGATGCGGACTCGTGGAAGAGGCGGCTGCGCCGCGGCGCTGACGCCGGGGGCGCAATCGCTTGCATCTAGGCGCTGCTCGGCGGCGGCGGCGCGGCCGCCGTCAAGGTTGCCGCAACCGCACTCGCGGTCACAACCGCCACGGTTGCGGCCACGACGCAGGCCACGCCGCGGCACGTGCACCACGCACGTTCTGCGAAGCGCGCGTCGGTCACCGTGACGGATTCCGAGCCGCTGCGGCGCCTGCCGAGCCTCCCGCGCAGCAGCCGCAGAACAACGCTCCCGGTCAGGACAAGAAGAGCGGACAGTCGGCAGCGACAACGGCAACAACGACAAGAGCAAGGGGAACGGCGGCAAGTAGTTCGAATCTGCGGCGCTCTGAGGCGGGACGCGATCCCGGCTACAGTTGAGACCCCTGCCGACGTAGCTCAGCTGGTAGAGCACTTCACTCGTAATGAAGGGGTCCCCGGTTCGAGTCCGGGCGTCGGCTCTCAGGAAAGCTCCGCTCAGGCGGAGTTTTTGTTTGCTTGAGAGCCGACGTTCTGGCGCGGAGGTCGCACCAGGGTCCGCAATCTGCGTGCGAACCAGACCGTCAAGAACGTGACCCTCCTTTAATGCGGCGGTGCTTATGGTGCGTCTGCCGGCGCCGGCATGTCAGCGTTTGCTCCTGTCGCACGCGCGCACTAGTGGTCGCCTCGCTCGGGCGAAGCCCGCGGTCGAGAGTCATCGGCCGATGGTGTCGCAGGCCGTGTTGCCGATGGTGACCCAGACAGCGCTGGGAGTTGCTGCGATGCCGCAGGTGACTCTTGTTCGGTCTCCGAGCGGGAAGGTGCGGATGATTCGGTCCGTGCGCGGGTCGATCTTCGTGACCCCGTCCGCGGCCCTGTTGTTCCCGCCGCCGATCCCGCCGGTCGTCCAGACGGCACCGGCGCCGACCGCGACGGCACCGGATTGCTCGGCGGAGAGATTGAGGCGGTGGAGGACTTGTAGCGTTTGCGGGTCGATTTCGATGAGCTCAGGCCCCGCACGCCTTGACGCCCACGGCATGGCCGTGAGGGCCCACACGGCGCCCTCGCCGACGGCGATCGATGCCGGGCCCCAGTTGGCGTAGTTCTGCAGGACGACATTCGTGGGTTTGCTGTCACCGGCTCTGATCGCCTCGACTCGGCTATCCGGGCCGTAGGTGCCGATCCAGGCGGAGCCGTAGCCGAAGGCGATCGCGGTCGCGCTTTCGTCGAGGCGCTTCACAGAGGCGACGTGGTTCGTGCTCAGGTCTACGAGCGCGAGGCGGTCATCCCCCGGCAGGGGGCCGTGACCTCCGACGATGACCCACAGATAGCCGCCGCCGAGCGTCTCGTAGCCGGACATCGGGAGGGGGAGGTCGATCGTCTGGGCGTGGGACGGGTACAGCGTGCCGGGAGAGGTGCCGCCTGTGCCCGCTTCGAGCCGGGTGAGGAACGCGTTCTTGGCCGGCGCGTTGTCCTCGTACGAGCTCGTGATCCAGGCGTTGCCATCGCCGTCGACAACGGTGTCGAAGGGCTGCGCGGGAAAGCCGGCGCGGGCCTCGACAGTATGGGTGCGGAGGTCGTAGCGGGAGACGGTGTTGTCGCCGTAGTTCGAGGTCCAGATCGCGGTGGGCGTGATCGCGATCGGGCCGGGCTCGACCCCTACGGGTACGACCAATGTGGGCTTGCCGTTGCGCGGGTTGACTCGGACGAGGCTGTTCGGGATGACGTGCGGTGTCGCCGCGGCCGAGGTGGAGAGGGTCACCGCCGCCGCTGCAGCTGCAGCGAGGATCGCGACGGCGGCGAGCGCGAGCTGCCAGCGACGAGGACGGAACCGCCGCCGCGGGGCGCGGTCTTCCACCACCCCGGCCGTGGGAGTCGGCGGCGGCACAGCCGCGCTCGGCGGGAGTCCGTTGACTGCTGCGGTGCCCTCCGGCGTCGCGAGGGAGGGGTCGTGGCGGAGGATCGCCTGGTGTAGCCGTTGCAGCGCCTCGCTCGGATCGATGCCGAGGTCGTCGACGAGCGTCCGCCGCGCCTCGGCGTATGCGTCAAGCGCTTCTGCCTGACGGTCGGCGCGATAGAGCGCAAGCATCAGCTGGGCACGAGGACGCTCCCGCAGAGGATGCTCGCCGACGAGGACGTGCAGCTCGCCGAGCACGGCCGCGTGCCGTCCGAGCGCGAGGTCGCAGTCGATCCGATCCATCAGCACCGTGAGCCGCAGCTCGTCGAGCTGCGCTACCTCTTCGCGCCCAAACGACTCGAGCGGAAGGCCGGCCAGGGTCGGACCGCGCCAGAGTGCAAGCGCCTCCTGCAGCAGCCGTGACGCCGCCGGTGCGTCACCGGCGGCGACGCACTCGTTGGCGCTCGCCAGCAGGCCTCGCACCCGCTCTGCATCGAGCGATTCGGGATCGACGATGAGGCGGTAGCCGCCGTCCGCGGTCGCGATCGGGACGTGCCCGTTACGGCTCAGCGTCTTGCGCAGCTTGGACACGTAGACGTTGACGGCCTTCCTTGCGGTGGGAGGCGGCGACACACCCCAGAGCTCGTCGATCAGGCGCTCGCGCGAGACGAATTCGTTCGCGTGCAAGAGGAGAAGGCCCAAGACGACGCGCTCCTTCAACCTGCCGAGGGCGAGCGGGCGGCCGCCCTCGAGCACCTCCAGCGGCCCGAGAATCCGAAACTCCACCGAGCCGTTTTACCGCTTCACGAGCCGGATTGGAAGGGCTCGGAGGCGGATCGCGCCGCTGCGTTAGCTCGGTTGCCACCGCGTCTTTACCGCCGTCGGACAGGATCGCGGCGTGGCTCGCTCATCCCACCCGGCCCAAGCGGAAACGGTCACGTACCACGGCGAGGTCTGGACGGACGGCCGCGGCTACGCGACGGTCGAGCTCCCGGCTGCCGCGGACGCGCTGCTGCCGCCGTTCGAGTACGAGCTACGCGACCTCGATCCGCCGAGCAGCGCGCGCGTCACAGCCGAGCTTCACAACGGTCGCTTCACGATCGCGACCGACCAACCCCACGTGAAGGTCGCCTGGCGGATCAGGCGCCGAAAGGAGGAGTCGAAATGAGCAGAACAATCGCACTGATGCTCGTCCTCGCCGGCGTCGCAGCGGGCGTGCTCGCCGCCGGTTCGAGCGGTGCTCCGCAGACGCAGCGCACGATCGGCTTGATCACAGAGGGCGGCGCGGGTGGGTTCTTCAACAAGTTCGATACCGGCGGCAAGTCTGCAGCGGCGGCGCTCGGGGATCGCCTCGCCATCACCGAGGCGAACGGCGCGCCGGCGCAGATCAGCAGGATCAAGTCGCTGGTCGCACGGCACGCGGCAGCGATCGCGTTCCATCCCGATCCAGCGACCGTGAAGCAGGTTCTTCCGGCTCTCGCACGGGCGCGCGCCGCCGGCATCGCGACGTTGTCCTACGAACTGCGCTCTCCCGGCAGCGTCTGGGTCAACCAGGCCGCCCCGGCACAGGTCGCGCAGGCGCTCGCCGACGCGCTGGCCTCACAGA
>VAWR01000043.1:0-470 GCA_005885245.1 Actinomycetota bacterium
GACCGCGGTGCGGGAGTACCGGACGTCTTCTTCGGTTCCCGTGTCCCGATAGCCGACGAGCGGACGTCCGGGGCGTGGAGATTCGGGCGACTCTGACATCAGAAGATCTTCTCCATCAGCAGGGTGGTCTCCGGCTGGATGCCCGCGATGTCGCGGAGCATCCGCTCGACGGTGTAGCCGCGCTCAAGGAACGCCTCGAGCTGCTCGGGCGTGTCCCACGTCGTGTAGCAGTGCAGGCGCACGTCCTCACCGGACTCGCTCTGCGCGTAGACGTCGAACCGCTGAACTCCGGGATACTCCTGGATGTGGCCCTTCAGCGCCTGCATCGACCCGTAGACCGCCTCCCATTTCTCGGAGGGGATCAGGGCGAACGTCGCGCTCGACCACGAGACGTACGGCAGTGCCGACGGGATGTCCGTGACCGTCGCCATCAGAACTTCTGCCCCCAGACGATGTGCCCGACGATCAGC
>VAWR01000043.1:511-993 GCA_005885245.1 Actinomycetota bacterium
ACGTCGCCGGGCGCGCCATCTCCGTCGTGACGCCGCCGAACGTGTCGACGGGGTGAATGCGCTGCCTCGTGGATCGGTACTGCCAGATCCACAAGAGCAGGACAATGGCCAGCGCGATGACGAACCCCCAGAGCCACGCCAAGTCGAGCCAGCGGATGTGCCACGTGTCGGGGTGGTACTGCGTCTCCTGGTGGGCCTGGAGGTAGTCGTAGAACTGCTGCGCCTTGAAGGGCGATTCGCCACTCGGTAGCGAGGTCGGGACCAGGCTCATTCCTCCCACTCCTCCTCGTCGAGCGCCCACTCGGGCGTGTAGTAGTCCTCCTCCTCGATGTAGAGCGGGATGCTCCCGACCTTGTCGAGCTCGTGGAAGTGACCGGCCTTCCAGGCCGCGAGGAACGCGACGAGGGCGAGCCCGGCGAAGATGAAGAAGGTGTCGAGCATCCAGTCGGCCATCACCCAGCGCGACTGCTGCGTCTCGGGCT
>VAWR01000044.1 GCA_005885245.1 Actinomycetota bacterium
CGCTGAGGACGAGCCGTCTCATTGCTGTCCCGGCACGGTCGGTGGAATGTCCTTCTGCATGGGGTCAGGGAGCTTCTCGCCGCGCGCCCGGGCATCGCTCCAGGCACGGTTCAGCATGTCCTCGTAGAGCGCACGGATCCCCCCCGCCGCGGACTGGATCGACAGCTGCGTCTTGCCGTCGTTGAGACGCATCGAGTCGCCCGGCGCCAGGCCCGGAAAGACCCGCATCGCCTCCTGCAAGAAGGGGCCCGTCACCGGCTTCTTGACGAAGTCGGCGTTGTTCGCGAGCTTCTGGTGCGACTTCACCCAGGCGAGGAGCTCCTTCGTGGGCTGCCAGACGATGTAGTCGCTCGGCACGGGGAGCCGGTTCTTCGCCAGTGTCTTGTTCGGAATCGTCTTCACGAACAGAACCACCCGCCAGATGTCGTCGACCGACAGCCGGTCGCCGAAGTTCTCCATCGCCGTTCCGGGCCAGCCGCGCAGGATGCGGTAATAGAAGTCTCCGGGACCGGTGTCCCCGCCGCAGCAGGCATCGTCCTTGTCGGTGAAATCCGCGGGCGGCGGAGACATGAACGTCGCCGCCGGCCCCTTGCCGTCTCCCTTGAGCCCGTGGCAGCCGACGCAACGCTGGAGGAAGACCTCCTTGCCCCGAAGGAGGTTCTCCTCGGTAACCGGCAGGGGATCACCCGAAAGCCAGTAGCTCCGGTCGATCTGCGAGAGGTTCGGCGCCTCCTCGAGCTGAGCGCTCGGCGGATGGAGCCCCTTCCCGTTCGCCTCGACGATCGGCTTGTGCGCGCCCTGGAAGCCACGGTACGGCTCGGGGAAGCCCTGGTTCACGAGCACGACGTGCTTTGCGTACAGCTGCCCCGCGTACCGGAGGAGCCCCGACTTGCCGCTTCGCTGCTCGACGTACGCGACGAGCTGGTCGATCTTCTCATCGGAGAACAACGACTTCATGTCCGGCATCAGCGACATCGGATCGACGAAGCGTGGGTCGTAGAAGTGCGCGCGCTGCCAATCGTCGGGATGCCAGCCGGATTCCTGCGACAGGTCGGGACCGGTGCGCTCCGTTCCCAGCAGATTGGGTGACTGGTCCTTTCCCCAGAAATCGCCCGGCTGCGAGACCTTCGGATAGAGAAAGTAGAGCGACTGGCGCACGTCTTGCGGACGCGTGTACCCGGAGTGACAGACGTAGCAGCCGTTCTGCGCGAAGAGGGCGCGGCCCTTGAGCGCGACGCTCGACAAGGGCGCCCAGTCGGTCGAGGGAGGCGGGTCGAACGTGTGGATCGGGAGCCAGATGACGATCGCGACGACGACGAAGAACGCGATCATCCCTCCGAGGCCGGCCACTATCGGCGTGATCAGCATCCGCTCCCGCGGATGCCGGACCCATCCCCGCGGTAGGGGCGGCGGCCCTTCGGTCGGACGGTCGCCGCCGGGCATGGTGCTCACGACGCCACCGGCGGCGGCGCGATTGCCTCGGCTACGACCAGCGTCTCGCGGCGGCGTCGCTCAGCCGTGTTCGTGAAGATCGTCATGCCGACGTTGACGATCTGGATGACTCCGGATACGACGATCATTGCGCCGAAGATCCCGCGTGCGATGTAGTAGGCGTGCAGCTCGTTCAGCACGTTGACCTCGGGGATGCCGTCCTGCCAGCTGAAGCCCTGTTGAAAGCCCGCAAGGGTGAGCACGCTGAAGAAACCAGTGAAGCCGACCGTGACCAGCCAGTACATCCACTCGCTGAGGTTTCTGCTCCATAACGGCTTGCCCCAGATCTGCGCCACCATGTAGTCGATCACGCCCATGCCGAGGATCGTGAACGCCCCGAGCAGGGCTAAGTGGGCATGCGCGACGACGAAGTTCGTGAAGTGCGTCAGCTTGTTGAACGGCTGGATCGCCTCGAAAGCACCCTGGATGTTGACGAGGAAGTAGAAGAAGAAGGCCGTTATCGTGAAGCGCAGGGGTAAGTTCGTGAAGAACTTGTCCCAGTTGCCCTTCATCGTGCCGAGGATGTTGATCGTGAAGGCGAAGACCGGAACGAGGAGCATCCACGAGGAGACTTCGGCGATCGTCTTGAGCCAGGAGGGAGTCGGCGATTGCAGGATGTGGTGATCGCCCACGCCCGTGTAGAAGAAGGCCATCCCCCAGAAGCTGATCAACGAGAGCGTGTAGCTGTAGAGCGGCGTGTTCGTGACTCGGGGGACGATGTAGTACGTCAGGGCGAGCAGCATCGGCGTCAACCAGAGCCCGAACAGGTTGTGCGCGTACCACCAGTTGAGGATGGCGTCGGAGAGGCTCGAATCGAGAGCACCTGAGGGCGCCCCCCAGACGTGACCGGGATGCCAGATGACGTTGCCGATCGCGTAGTCGGCCGCAAGCCAGAGTGGGCTCGCAATGAAGAACCACACCGACACGTAGATCGGTCTGATCGTCCGGATCGAGACCGTCGCGAGGATGTTGACGATGTTCAGACACCAGATGACGAGCAAGGCGATGTCGATCGGCCAGATGAACTCGCCGTATTCGCGGCCCTGGCTGTGACCGGTCAGCAGGCCGATCACGCCGAGCAGGTACATGAGGTTCCACGCCCACGCGCAGAGGATTCCGAGCCGCTCGCTCCACATGCCGCGCGTCCCGACGAGCCGTGGGAGCATGTAGAAGAGCGCCCCGAAGTACATCATCGTGAGCCAGGCCAGGATCACGCCGTTCACATGAGATGGGCGGACCCGGGAGAAGGACAGGAACGAAATGCCCCCGAACGCCTCCGGCGTGACGAACTCGGTTGCGAGCACGAGCCCGAACAGATCGACGATCGTCAGCCAGATGATCGAAGACAAGATCCAGTGACGCGCCGCGCCGTCGGGGAAAGGCGAAGGGCGGCGCGCTCTCGCCGTCAGGGGAGCAGGCGCCTCGGCTCTCACATCGCCGGGCGCGAGGGGTCGCGCAGGCTCAAGCGTGCGTTCCGCCATCTCGCGGCGCGGAAACTACGTCCTCACAGGCTTGCCCTCCAGAAAGATGACGGGATTGTCATCCACCGGTCATCTTCGTGTCATCTCGTTTAAGGTCGCCCTGCTGGCCATGCGGATCCTGGTGATCGAGGACGAACCGCGCATCCTCGGGTTCCTCGCACGAGGGCTCGAGGCAGAGGGCTTTGCCGTGGACGCGGCTCGCAACGGCGCCGAAGGCCTGAACCGCGCGCGCCGCGACAACTACGACCTCGTCCTCCTCGATCTGCTCCTCCCGGGCCTGGACGGGCTGACCGTCCTACACGAGCTCAACCGCGCGCGTCCCGACCTCCCGGTCATGATCGTGTCGGCTCGCTCCGATCTCCCGACAAAGCTGCGGGGTTTCGGGCTCGGTGCGGCCGACTACCTCAGCAAGCCGTTTTCATTCGACGAGCTGATCGCGCGAATTCGCGTCCAGCTGCGAAAGGCGCGTCAAGGAGACAACGGACACGTCCTCCACGCCGGGACGCTCGTGCTCGATCTTGCGCGCCGTGAGGCGCGCGTCGGCTCGCTCACCGCGCAGCTGTCAGACCGCGAGTTTCGCGTTCTCCATCATCTCGCCGAGCATCTCGGCGAGATCATCAGCCGTGAAAGCCTGCTGTCAGAGGTCTGGGGCTATCACTTCGATCCAGGCTCGAATGTCGTCGACGTCTGTATCCGCAGACTGCGCAAAAAACTCGGCGCCGACGCACCGATCGAGACCATCCGCCATGCCGGTTATCGACTTACTGCGGCGTAACTGGCCGGAGGCGGCCTGGGGCGCGTTCGCGATTGCGAACTTCCTGGCGATGAGCTTTTGGCCGAGTTGGGAGACGATCCCGTTTCACTTCGTCTGGATCAGCCTCACGCTGCTGTACGGCTTCCGGGTCTGGCCGGTTGCGACCACCTACCTGACGCTCTCGGCTGTCGTGACTGTCACCGGCGGCCTGATCCTGAACGATGCGTTCTCGGGGGACCAGCTGTGGGGCGAGCTGTTCGAGGTGCCGCTGATGTCCGCGATGTTCCTGGCGATGGTGTGGCACGCACGGCGCCGCCAGGAGGCTCTGAAAACGGTCGGGCGCCAGGCGGCGCAACGCGCGTCGTTGCTCCAGCGGCAGGAGCGGTTCCTCCATGACGCCTCGCATGAGCTGCGTACGCCGGTGACGATCGCGCGGGGCCACCTCGAGGTACTGCGGCGGACGGACGTCGACGCGGCACTCGAAATCGACGTCGCTCTCGACGAGTTGAAGCGCATCGAGCAGATCCTGGAGCGATTGCTGCTTCTCGCGAAAGCCGACCAGCCGGACTTCGTCGTTCTGGAGCCGCTGGACCTCGAGCCGTTCCTGGAAGACGTCTTCATGCGCTGGTCTGAAGTGGCGCCTCGGGCGTGGAGGCTGGGTGCACTCGCGCCCGGCATCCTCACCGTCGATCACGAGGCCCTTCGCTGCGCGCTCGATGCCCTGCTGGAGAATGCCGTCAAGTACAGCGACCACGGAGATTCGATCGCAATCAGATCGCGGTCCCTCAGCGATCACGTCGTGATCGAGGTCGAGGACTCCGGCTGCGGGATCGCACCCGACGCGCTGACGCACATCTTCGAGCGCTTCGCCCGGGCCGATGCCGCACGCACGCGCGTCCAGGGTGGCGTCGGGCTCGGCCTCGCAATCGTCGATGCGATCGCCAAGGCGCACGACGGACGTTGCACGGTCCGCAGCACGCGCACAAGCACGACGTTCACGCTACGTTTGCCGCGCTTCGCGGCTGAGTCCGCCAGTGCGTTGCCGGCTCCGGTCGCCGTCTCCTAGCGCGCTGAGCTGAACTCTTACGAAACTCTTACGTGCCGGGCGCTGCTTCTCAGCGTGCTCTTAGGCCGCGAGCCTACGCTCGTTGGCGAAAGGAGGTAATCGATATGCATGTGTACGGAGACACACTCAAGAACTATGTGGCACGCGAACTCCCGCCGCGGACGTTGGACGCGATCGATACGCACGTGAGCAACTGCCTCTTCTGCGCTCACGCGCTTGCCGGTGAGACCGCAGACGCGACGGCCTGGGAACGACGAGGTCTGCTCGGGCGGCTGGTACGGACTTAGTGCTAGTCGTGCGCCGGCGCAGGGCGCCGACCGGGGATGCGATACCCGTGGTCGTGGCACAGCGACCCGGGCGCGTCCTCGGTCAAGGCGTCGCAGTAGCCCTTCCCGTAGGCAGCGCGCATGAAGGCCGCCACGACGTCGAGGTTCCAGTCGGTGATCTCACCCGCTTCACGCCAGAGGTCGGTCAGCCGGAGATCGATGTCGAGCTCGAGCAAATCGATACGTGACGGCTTCTTGGCCATGAAACGAGGGTAGAAACCGGGTCGGACGGAGGCCGCGAAGCGGCCCGTCCGCGCAGCGCGTCCGTGCAATCCCATCCATGTCCTGGTCGCCCATGGGCGTCCGCACCCATCCCGGCCAGACGGAATTCGCACGCACCCCCTGGCGCAAGGTCGGGCGGTTGCGCGGTACCGTCAAGGCGTGGGGGAACTTCACTACGGCCCAGCGAGGGTGCCTGACCGCGAAAGCCCGGAACGGGCCATAGAGCTCCTTCAGGAACGCGGCTACACGGCCTGCGAGATCGACTTCGAAGGGAAATTCTGGATGGACTACGCCTGGGCGGAGCGGTTCGGCGAGCTCGCGCGCGCTGCCGGGATCGTGCTGTCCGTCCACGCGCCGATCGCGGGCTTCATGGGCCACGCCGAGCGCGGCAAGAAGCTCAACATGGCGGTCGGCATGCTCGACCACTCGGCGGGGATCGCAAAGGCCGCCGGCGCCGAGGTGGTGGTCTTCCATCCCGGCTTCCTGCTCGGGCGAGAGCGAGAGGCCGCGATCGACTCGGTCGTCGAGCAGCTGGGCGAGCTGCGCGAACGGCTCGAGAAGAAAGATCGCGCAGTGCCCTTCGGCGTGGAGATCATGGGCCGCGTGCGAGAGCTCGGCACCGCCGAGGACGTCTTCGCGATCTCGGCCCGCTGTGGCTGGGTCCGGCCCGTGGTCGACTTCGCCCACCTGCACGCGGTGACGGACGGCGCCTTCACCGACACGCCGGCCTTCGCCGAGGTGCTCGAGGGCGCCGACGCCGTGATCCAACCGGGCGCGCCCTTCCACATCCACTTCTCAGACATCGCGTATGCCAACCGAAACGAGACGAAGCACCTCCCCTACGGGGAAGGCACGCTGCGAGTCGAACCGCTCGGCTCGGCGCTGAAGGAATTCGACCGCCCCGCGACCGTGATCACGGAGTCCCCGGACGAGGCGTCGAATCAGGCGATTCGCGAGGAGCTCTACGCTGCGGTCGGAACGCGCTCGGCCAAGCGTGCCTCGAGCTCCAGCGCATCGGCCTCCCGGTCGAGCGCACGCAGGAACTCGGCATAAGGGGGCAGGACGTCCAGCAAGATCCGGCAGTGCTCGGCGCCGCCGACGATCTCGATCGCCTCCTTGAAGAGTGTCTCTGCTTCCTCGTGGCGACCCTGGGCAGCGCGTACTTGTGCGAGCGCGATGCGCGTCGTCGCGCGCGAAACGATGTCCTCCGCACTGACGGTCTCGCGCGCAGCGAGGGCGTACTTCTCGGCCTCGTCGAGGCGACCCTGTTGGAGTAGGAGCTGGGCCAGGTACCGCTGGCTCTCGCACAACGTCCCGCGTTCCCGCATCGGCGCGAGCAACCGGATCGACTCGCGCAGGAGCTTCTCCGCCCTCGCGGGATCGCCCGTCTCCCACGCGACGATCCCGAGCTGCCTGGACGTCCACGCGATCTCGGAGACCGATGCGGCCTCACGGTACAGGTCCAAAGCTTTCGTGAGCCATCCTTCCGCCTGCTCGTAGTCACCGCGCACGCGCAAGAGCGTTCCCTTCGATTGCGCTGCGCTCGCGCGCGCCACGATGCTGCCGCTGTGCTCGGCCAGCTCGAGGGCGCGGTCGATCAGCGGCTCCGCCTTGTCCTCCTCCATGCGGCCGATGTGGATCCCCGCAAGCTGGAGCGCGGCCCTCGCCTCGTGGTCCTTCCGCCCGGCGGCCTGGGCGGCCTCGAGCGCCCGCTGTTCGAATTCCTCCGCCTCGGCGAGACGGCCGATCCAGCGCGCAACGCGGGCGCGCCGATCCAGAGCCCTGAAGCGCCCCTCGTGATCGTCGGGCTCGACGACCTCGAGCGCCTTGTCGGCGAGTTCCGCCGCGCGGCCGAGCTCGCCGTCGAGCGAGGCGACGGTCTCGGAGAGTGCGGTGAGTGCCCTGCTCTGAAGATCGCGTGCACCGGCGGCCGCTGCCTGCTCTGCGATCACGCTCATCTCGTCCCGCACGACGGGGAGATCACCGAGCTGCGACGCGGCCCGCGCAGCGAGAAAGCGCCGTTGCAACGTGGGTTCCAGCTCGGCGGCACGGAGCAAGAGCTTCCGTGCCGACTGGTTCGATTCGCGGGACAGCGCGCGCTTGCCTGCGGCCTCGAGCGCCTTCGCTGCCATGCGCGCGAGCTCCTCGGGTGGATGGCCGTCGAGCTCGGCATAGAGCGCGCACGCATGATCGAGGTGGTACGCGCGGATCTCGAGGAGCTCCTTGTCGGCGCGCTCGCGCAGCCACTCGGCGAAGCGGGTGTGATATTCGGCCCGCCCCGATTTCGACAGCCCGCCGTAGGCGACCTCGCGGATCAGGACATGCTTGAACCGATATGCCGACTCACCGCTGATCGTCGAGCGCTCCTCGCGCGTCAGGAAGTCACGCAGGAGCAGGTCGTCGAGCATGTCCTCCAACTCGTCGGAGTCGTACTCCGGCGAAAGGTGGTCGATCGCGCCGGCCCAGAACGTCCGGCCGATCACAGAGCCCCGCTGCAGCACGATCTTCGCTCCGGCCGGCAGCCGGTCGATGCGGGCGCCGATCATCGCCTGCAGGGAGTCCGGTATGCGATCGCCGCCGTCGGCGCCTTCCTCCACCAACATCCGCACCGTCTCCTCGACGAAGAGCGGATTTCCCTCGGTCTTGTCCAGGAGACGCGTCCGCACGTGCTCAGCGACGTGATGTTCCTTCAACAACGCCCCGGCGAGCGCCTCGCTGTCCTCCCGTCCGAGCGGCTCGAGCTCGATCGCGGTCGAGCGCACACGGCCTCCTCCCCAGCCCGGTCGCACGTCGAGTAGCTCGGGACGAGCGAGGCAGAGGATCAGGAGCGCCCGCTCCCGCACCCACTGCGCGAGATGGTCGATCAGCTCCAGCAGCGGCTCCTCCGCCCAGTGGATGTCCTCGAAGACCATGATCAACGGCTGAACGTCCGCCAACTCGTCCGCGAACTCGCGGGCTGCCCAGGCGATCTCGGGCTGTCCGCGCTCGCCTTCAACCGCCTCCATCACGCCGGACGCGAGTCCGAGCAGCTCTGCGATCGCCTCGTCGCCGCAACACTCGATCAGCTTCTGCTTCGCCGTCTCCATCGGATCGTCGTCCGTGATGCCGGCCGCCGCCTTGACCATCTCGGCCAACGGCCAGTACGTGATGCCCTCGCCGTAGGGCAGCGCCCGCCCGGAGAGGATCGTCGTCCCCTCGACCCCGGCGAGGAACTCCCGGATCAGACGGCTCTTGCCGACGCCCGGCTCGCCGTAGACCGTGAAGACGTGCGGCCGGCGGTCGCGGATCGTACGTTCGAGCGTGTTCTCGAGGAGCTCGAGCTCGGACTCGCGCCCGACGAACGGCGCCGAGATCTTCGAGAGCGCCGGCTGACCGTCGAGCGCGGCCAGCGCGCGGTAGGCCGGGATCGGATTGCGGAATCCACGCAGCTCGAGCGGCCCCGCATCCTCGACTTCGATGTACCCCTGGGTGAGCCGGAAGGCCGCGTCGCCGACGAGGATCTCTCCGGGAGCAGCCGCCTGCTGCAGGCGGGCGGCGAGGTTCACGGCCTCGCCGGTGGCAAAGGTGGAATCGGTCTCGTCGACGACGACCTCCCCGGCCTCGATGCCGACGCGTGCCTGGAGCCCGAGGTCGCTGACGAGGTCGAGGATCCCGAGGCCGGCACGCACGGCCCGCTCGGCGTCATCCTCGTGCGCGAGCGGAATGCCGAAGGCGGCCATCACCGCGTCCCCGGCGAACTTCTCGACCGTGCCGCCGTGAGTCTGGATGCAGCTGGCGACGCCGTCGAAAAAGATCGTCACGCGGCGACGCGTGATCTCCGGGTCCTGCCCGGCGACGAACTCGGTCGACGAGACCAGGTCCGCGAACAGCACTGTGGCGAGCTTTCGCTCCATGGCCAAATTCTAGGTAAGCGGCCCGAGGCCACCGAGCCTCGGAACCTCAGAGGGTCCCGACCCCCGTATCCGGTGCTACTTCGTCACCACGACGGCACTCGCGTATTTCGACAGCGTCACCATCGGCAACGACCAAGTAGGGACGCAGGTCGGAAGAGGGAGGCGGGCCCTGACCGTCCTCCCTCCTTCACGTCGCCACATCAAATTCGGCGTCGGCGGAAGAACAGTGTGGTCGGCTGCCACTAGCATCGTGCCTGTGCTCGACGCCAAGGTCTTCAAGGCCTACGACATCCGCGGTATCTATCCCGAGGACCTCGACGAGGCGGGCGCGTACGCGATCGGGCGCGCGTACGTCGAGGAGTTCGAGCCGCGCACGATCGCCGTCGGGCGCGACATGAGGCTGTCCTCGCCGTCGATGGCGGACGCGGTCATGCGCGGCGCAACCGAAGCAGGTGCGGACGTGATCGACCTCGGTCTCGTCGGCACGGAGATGGTCTATTACGCGGTGGGCGAACTCGACCTGGAGGGCGGAGTCATGGTCACCGCGTCGCACAACCCGAAGGAGTACACCGGGATGAAGATCGTCCGGCGCGGGGCGCTCCCGGTCGGTGGAGACTCGGGCCTACCGGAGATCCGGACGCGAGCGATGTCCGTGGCCGACAGGCCCCGGGGACAGTCCCTCGGACATGTCCGTAAGGAGGACATCTGGCCACGGTGGGTCGACGCGGTCCTCTCCTTCATCGACGCCGACGCGGTGAAGCCCCTGCGCGTGGTCATCGACGCGGCGAACGGCATGGCAGGCGTGATGCTGCCACCGGTCCTCGAGCGCCTCCCGATCGTCGCCGTGCCCTACTTCTTCGAGCCGGACGGCACCTTTCCGAACCACGAGCCGAACCCCCTCCTGCCCGAGAACCGGGAGTTCATCGTCGGCGAAGTCACCTCAGAGTCCGCCGATCTCGGCGTCGCCTTCGACGGGGACGCCGACCGCTGCTTCTTCGTCGACGACGCGGGCGAGTTCGTGCCGGGCGACTTCGTCACCGCACTGCTCGCAGAGGCGATCCTCGAGAAAGAGCCCGGCGCCAAGATCCTCTACGACGTCCGCGCGAGCTGGGCCGTTCCCGAAACGGTCGAGCAGGCCGGCGGGACGGCACTCGTCAATCGCGTGGGGCACGCCTTCTTCAAGCACCGCATGCGCGAGGAAGGCGCGGCCTTCGGAGGAGAAGTCTCGGGTCACTACTACTTCCGGGACTTCTCACAAGCCGATTCGGGCGTGATCCCCTTTCTCCTCATGCTCGAGCTCGTCTCGAAGCGGGGTCGGAAGCTCTCCGAGATCCTCGCGACCTACCGCGAGCGCTTCTTCATCACCGGCGAGCTGAACACGCCGGTCACGGATGTCGCGCTGAAGCTCCAGGAGCTGAAGGAGCGCTTCGGCGCGGAGGGGAACGTCTCGCACCTCGACGGGCTCTCGGTGGACGCGAAAGACTGGCACATGAACGTGCGGCCCTCGAACACCGAGCCACTGCTGCGCCTGAATCTCGAAGCCCTCTCGCCCGATCTGATGGAGCGGAAACGCGACGAGGTCCTCGACGTGATCCGCAAGTGAAGGAGAAGCCGCCGTTCAGGTTCAGCGCGCAGACGCGCGTGGGCTTCTCGGACACGGACGCGCAGGGGATCGTCTACTACGGCCGCTACCTGCCCTACTTCGACCTGGCGCGCGTCGAGTACCACCGGAACCTCGGCCTGCTCGGGATGGACATCGGCGAAGAGGGTCAGGAGTTCGTGATGCGCGCGGTCTCGATCGAGTACCTCGCTCCCGCCGTCTTCGACGACCTGATCGAGGTGTATGTCCGCATGTCCCGAATCGGTCGGACGAGTGCGACCTATGAGCTCGCCGCGTACCGCGAACGGGACGATCTGTTGTTGGTCACGGCCACCCAGACACTCGTGCTCGTCGACCTGGACGAACGGAAAGCGGTACCGATTCCGGATTCCTACAAGGAGGCGATCCACGCGTTCGAAGGCGAGGCACTCGAGACGTGAGCTCGAACTCGGGCGCGCTCGAGGCGGTCGATCGGATCCTCAACCGCGGCGGCGACGCCGACGAGGTGTTGCGTCAGGTGGTGGCCGTTCTGTACGACCGGGTGGCCGGCTGCTCCTGGGTCGGGATCTCGTTCGTCGAGGGAGGCGAGCTCGTGCTCGGCCCGGAGCGCGGAGAGCAGACGGCTCGGCCGACCACGATCCCGATCTCCTATGACAGCAGGGTCGTCGCCGAGCTCGGGGTCGTCGCAGCCGGACTGGACGAGGAAAGCAGGGCGTTCCTCCAGCGGGTGGCGCTGCTGATCTCCCCGCACTGCCTCGTCGGCTGGGACACCCGTGGAGAGGCGTGGTCCCCGTGAGACAGGTCACGTGCCTGGCACAGGACCTGTCCGTTCGGGAGGTTCCTCCGGCACGCCGGCCGTCCGGCGACCGGCGTGAACGCTTCACCTGAGCGAAGCGAATCTCTCAAAAAGGGCCGCGCGCCCGCCCGTTGTCCTCGGAACGGTCGGGCGCCGCAGCTTTGGTGCCCTCTCCCCCTTCCACTCGTTGTAATCAGAAACGCCCGCCGCGCTATCCCTGAAACGAGGTACCTCGCCCGTTCGAGTGACGATCCCTCGTCTCAGTGACGGCCCACGGCCGTGTAAAGGACTGGGAGGCGATGACCTCGTCGCCATGAAGCGCCTCCGCCAGAGTGATCGATGTCTTGATCATCAGCTGAGCGAGAACGATGCGGCGCTCGCGTGCGCCGGGCACCGTGGGACCGGTGAGCGGAAACCGAGCTTTCGAACCATCTGAGAGCGTGAGCCGGAATCCGTCGGCACTCGCCGGGGCCGTGGCCGAGAAAGCCAGCCAACCAGCCGTCGGATCCGCGATCGATCCGCCGAGACAGAGTGGTCCACACATTTCCGGCCGGCAAGAAAGCCCGCCGGTGGCCATCGCCCACGAGCCAGGCTGACTTTCGAAGGTCACCCCACAGAGACCGCCGCCGCGGGGGCGATACGCCACGAACCAAACGTGGCCGTTTCCCTGTGCAAGCGCGAGCCGAAGCCGCGCGACGACGATTGTCCGAACGTGCCGGGCAGGCCTGAGCGCTCCGTGGAGACGCGCGAGCCGATTGCGCATCCACGGCGTTGCCGGCCTGCTGACTGCCTCGACCGCAGGCGCCGGAAGGATGACCTCCGGTGGGGGCGGGAGGTCGTCCGCGGCAACGGCGTGCGCGAGCGCAAGCGCCACGACGGCGGCCGGGACGACCAGTAACGAACCTCGTTTGCGCACCCGGCGCCTCAGCTCGGTGTGACGCGGTACGCGTCGAAGACCGCTTCGATGTTGCGGAGCGCGGTCAGCAGGCCGCGCAACTCCTTCACGTCACCGACCTCCGCGACGTACCAGTTCTTCGCCATCTGATCCTCGACCGTGCCCCCGTACGAGACGATGTTGGCGCCGTGCTCGGCGAAGGTCCTGGCCACGTCCTCGAGCAGGCGGGGCCGATCCCAGGAGTCGACGGCGATCTGCACGCGGAAACTCTGCGACGCTCCGCCGTCCCAGCTGACCGGGGTGAAACGCTCCGGCTGCCGCGCGAGCGCCTTGACGTTCGGACAGTCGCCGCGGTGGATCGTGATCCCCTTGCCGAGCGAGATGTAGCCGACGATCTCGTCGCCGGGAACCGGCGTACAGCATTTGGCGAGTCGCACGAGCACGTCGTCGACGCCGTGGACGTTGATGCCATAGTTCTCGCTTCCGACCGCGTGCTTGGCCCGCGGCGCCTTGAGCGGGACGGCTTCTTCCTGGGCCACCTGCTCGGTCTTCAGGCGCTGCAGCACCTTGTTCACGACCTGCTGCGCGCCGATCTTCCCGGAGCCGAGCGCCAGGTAGAAGTCCTCCGCCTTCTTGAAGTTCATGTCCCGGATCACCTCGGCGAGAACCGCGGACCCGGCCAGCTTGCGGTATGGAAGCTTGGCGCTCTTCAACGCCTGCTCCAACGATTCGCGCCCCTTGTGCTCCTGGTCTTCGCGCGTCTCGCGCGAGAACCATTGCCGGATCTTGTTACGCGCGCGCGAGGATGCGGCCAGCGAGAGCCAGTCGCGTGACGGCCCGCGTCCGGCCTTCGAGGTCAGGATCTCCACGAAGTCACCGTTCTTCAGGTGGTAGTGCAGCGGGACGATGCGACCGTTGATCTTGGCGCCGACGGTGCGGTGTCCGACGTCCGTGTGCACCGCGTAGGCGAAGTCGATCGGCGTCGAACCCGAAGGAAGCGTCTTCACCTCTCCCTTCGGCGTGAACACGTAGACCTCGTCGTCGATCAGATCCGTCAGGAACGCACGCTTGTACTCGCCGGGCTCGTCAATCGTGTCGGGCTGGGCTTCCATCAGCTGGCGGACCCAGCTCTCCCACGCCTCGTCGGTCTTGGGACGCCGACCGCCCTTGTAGCGCCAGTGCGCGGCGATCCCGAGCTCAGCTGTCTCGTGCATCTCGCGTGTGCGCACCTGGATCTCGAGCGGGCGTCCTTCCGGTCCGATCACCGTCGTGTGCAGCGAGCGGTAACGGTTGAACTTGGGCATCGCGATGTAGTCCTTGAACCGACCCGGCATCGGCTTCCAGAGCGAGTGGATGAGCCCCAGCGCGCCGTAGCAGTCGCGCGTGCCCTCGTCACCCGAGCGCTCGACGATCACGCGCATCGCGGTGAGGTCGTAGATCTCGTTGAACTCGCGGCCCTTCTTGGCCATCTTGTCGTAGATGGAGTAGAAGTGCTTCGCACGCCCCGAGGTCTCGGCGGGAATGTCGACCTTGTCCAGCTCGTACTGCAGAATGCGAGCGGCTTCGGCGACATGCCCCTCGCGATCGGCGCGGCGCTCGGTGACCATCGCCTCGATCTCCGCGTACTTGCGCGGGTGCAGCGTCTCGAAGGCGAGGTCTTCCAGCTCCCACTTCATCGCGTGGATGCCGAGGCGGTGAGCCAGCGGCGCGTAGACCTCGAGTGTCTCTTTCGCCTTCTGGACCTGCTTCTGCTTGCCGAGATACTCGATCTCGCGCAGGTTGTGCAAGCGGTCCGCGAGCTTGATCAGGATCACGCGCACGTCCTCGGCCATGGCCACGATCAGCTTGCGATAGTTCTCGGCCTCCGCCTGCTCGCGACTCTGGAACCGGACGCGTGTCAGCTTCGTGACGCCCTCCACGAGCTTCGCGATTTCGGGACCGAACTCGTCACGGACGTCGTCCAGCTCGGAGTCCGTGTCCTCGACCACGTCGTGAAGGAGTGCAGCGGCGATCGTCTCGTCGTCGAGCCGCAGCAGGGCGCAGATCTTGGCGGCTCCCCAGGGATGGAGGACGAAGTCTTCGCCCGAGCGGCGCTGCTGGCCCTCGTGCGCGTTCGCAGCGAAAAGGAAGGCCCGTGAGATCAGGTCCCGGTCGACTTCGGAGTTGTACGCGGAGACGTCCGCGATCAGCTCGTCGATGAGCTCCTGATGCTTCTCTTGAGTCTCAAGGACAGCCATACCTCCAGTGTACTCCGGGGGTCTGGACCTCCCTCCCCCGTTTCAGTGGCGTCTCTCAAGGGCAGGAAATGGCGTTCCGATGATGAAGGTGTGCCGTCCATGACGTGGTACCGACGCAGGCAGGAACGCCGGGCAGCGGCCCGCGCGGCGCGCGTGCTCGTGGCGCTTGACCGACTGGCGGCGTCCCGAGGCAGGCCGCGCAAGGCGCACCGCGCTTTCCTCAGCACGATCCGTTAGACGACACTAGGCGGCCCTGAGCAGCGCCGGCTCGCCTAGCAGCGAACGGAACGTTTGCGATTCGAGCGGATGCCTCCTCGCTCCGCCCTCTTCCACCTCGAGCTCGTCGAAGATCGCCTGCGCCTGCGGCTCGCGCCGCTCCGCCTGCCACTGCTGTCGAAGCCAGCCATAGACCTCGTCGAAACGGTCGTCGGCATCGAAGACACGGCGCACGACGAGCTGCGGCGAGACAGTGCCGTTCCAGTGGTTCTCGTGCAAGCGGAACGCGACGTCGTACCGTCCGTCACGGCGGTAGCGGTCGAGCTTCGTTCCTTGACCGAACGCAATCGCACCACCCGCATCGCGGCCGTCGCGCTGCACGCGGAACCGAAGATGCTTCCCGTCTCCCACCGTCGCCAGCTCCCCGAGCTCGCAGCCGGGCGCGAGCAAGGTGACGTCGGGATTGGCGAGACCGAACGGCGCGAGCCTGTGCAGCTCCTCGCATAGATCGAGTGTCAGCTTGGCCCCGCGCGGCAAGACCGCGTCGACCATCGTCGTCGGGATCATGTCGTCGGGCTCGAGCGCGCCCTCGGCGTGTGCCGCGAAAGCGTCGGCAAAGGACTCGACGGACTCCGGCGCGATCGAAAGGCCCGCCGCTGCCCGGTGTCCGCCGAATCGTTCGAGGAATCCGGCGCAGCCGCCGAGGGCGCCGTGCAGGTCGAACGAGGGGATCGACCGCCCCGATCCTTTCCAGAGCCCATCGCCGCCGGCGATCAGGACGACCGGCCGGTGGTAGCGCTCGACGAGCCGTGATGCCACGATGCCGATCACGCCTTCGTGCCAGTCCTCGCCCCAGACGACGTAGCCGCGGCGACGTCGTCTTGCCTCGGGCCACTCTTCGACCTGTGCGATCGCCGCCCGCAGGATCTTGTCCTCGACCGCCTGACGGTCGCGATTCAGATCCTCGAGCCGGTCGGCGAGGCGCCGTGCCTCCTCGACCTCATCCGTCACGAGGAGTTCCAGTGCGGCGCGCGGATGGCCGAGCCGGCCCGCAGCGTTGATGCGGGGCGCCAGCCGGAAGCCGACCTTCCCAGCGTCGACGGCGGCCGGATCGACGTGCGCAACCTTCATCAGTGCGCGCAATCCCGGCTTCTGTGTCCGCGCCAGCGTCCGCAATCCCGCGATCGCCAGCGAGCGGTTCTCGCCCACCAGAGGCACGACGTCGGCGATCGTCGCGAGCGCAACGAGATCGAGGTGGCGGCGTAGCACCTCCGAATCGGGACCGAGGAGCGCCTGGCCGAGCTTGTAGACGACACCCGTTCCGCAGAGATCCGGGAACGGGTAGTCGGACGGCTGCGTCGCCACGAGCGGACAGTCGGGCAGCTCAGCGCCCGGGCGGTGATGGTCAGTGATGACGACGTCGAGGCCGAGCTCGCGGGCGCGCCGGACCTCGTCCACCGCCGTGATTCCGCAGTCGACGGTGAGGACGAGCCCGCATCCTTCGCCGGCAAGCCGCTCGAGCGTCTCGCCGCTGACGCCGTAGCCCTCGTCGAAGCGACTCGGAAGATGCCACTCGACCTCGGCGCCGAGCTCGCGCAGGACGAGTAGCGCGAGCACCGTTGCGCAGATCCCGTCCACGTCGTAGTCGCCGTGGACGCAGATGCGACGGCCTGCGTCGATCGCTGCGCGGATGCGCTCGACCGCCGCCTCCATGTCGCCGAGCAGGAAGGGGTCGTGCAGCGGCTGCTCGCCGGCCAGGAAGGCCCGCGCCTCGTCGGGGTCGCCGTAGCCGCGCCGGACGAGCACGCTTGCCGTGATCTCGCTGAGGCCGAGCGCTTTTGCCAGGGCGCCCGCCTGCCGGTGCGGGCACGGACGGATCGTCCAGATGCCCTCAGACATGCACGACTACCGTACGAACGGTGTCGGACGGCGCCGACCTCCGGGACGAGTTTCTCCTCGACCCAGGTGTGACCTTTCTGAACCACGGCTCGTTCGGAGCCTGCCCGCGCGGCGTGTTCGAGCGCTATCAGGAATGGCAGCTCAAGCTCGAGCGCCAGCCTGTCCTGTTCCTCGCACGGCGGCTCGAAGAGCTGCTCGCGGAAGCGCGTGCCGCCGTCGGCGCGTACGTCGGCGCCGATCCGGAAGATCTCGTCTTCGTGCCGAACGCAACCGCGGGCGTCAACATCGCCGCGCGGGCGCTGGGCCTGCAGCCAGGCGACGAAGTCCTCTCGACCGACCTCGAGTACGGCGCCCTCGACCTGACGTGGGAACGTGTCTGCGCGGAATTCGGCGCGCGCTACCTGCGCACTCCGATTCGCCTGCCCGTGACGAGCCACGACGAGATCGTGGAGACCCTGTGGTCTGCCGTCGGACCGCGGACGCGCGTCCTCTTCGTGAGCCAGCACACGTCCACTACAGCGCTGACCCTTCCGGTCGCGGAGCTCTGCCGCCGCGCGCGCGAAGCGGGAATCCGAACAGTGATCGACGGAGCGCACGTGCCGGGTCACATTCCGCTCGATCTCCGCGCGCTCGACGCCGACTACTACGTGGGCAACTGCCACAAGTGGCTGTGCGCTCCGAAGGGAGCCGGCTTCCTGTACGTCCGCCGCGAGCTGCAAGGCGACATCCACCCGCTCGTGGTCAGCTGGGGCTATGAGGGCGACGACCCGAGCTTTCTCTCACGGCACGAGAAGCAGGGAACCCGCGACCCGTCCGCGTACCTCACCGTCCCGGCGGCGATCGAGTGGCAAGACGAGCACGACTGGGGCTCCGTGCGGGACCGCTGTCACGAGCTCGCACGCCGCGCACGGAACGAACTCGGCCTCGAGGCCGTGGCACCTGACTCCCGCGACTTCTTCGGCCAGATGGTCACGCTTCGTCTCCCGGCCGGTGCGCCGAAGGACCTCCAGGAGCGCCTGTACGACGACCACCGGATCGAGATCCCGATCTCCGAGCGCGGAACTGACCGCTTCATCCGCGCGTCCT
>VAWR01000171.1 GCA_005885245.1 Actinomycetota bacterium
GGCCAAGCCGGCCTCGGCGGCGGATCGAGGTCGTCGCTACACTTTGGCGTTCGCGCAGGCCCGAGGCTTGTCTCGGCGTGCGCTTTCCTTCTAATTCGAGACTGAGATGGCCACCGGAGTACGAGACAAGATCACGCTCGCCTGCACCGAGTGCAAGCGGCGGAACTACATGAGCACCAAGTCCAAGCGGAATACGCCGGACCGGCTCGAGGTTCGTAAGTACTGCCGCTGGTGCGGCAAACACACACCGCACCGGGAGACTCGCTGATGGCGCGCCAGACGCGGGCTCAACGCCGTGCGCGCCGGGCGCAGATGACTCCCGGCAGCGAAGCGGCACTCCCGGGCGGCCCGCCCGCGCCGCCGCGTCGGCCGACTGCCCGGGCAGCTCGGCCCGAACCCTCGCGCGAGCCGCGTGCGGTTCCGGGACGTGGCCTGCGGGGTTTCGTGGGCGAGTCCGTCGCCGAGCTCAAGAAGGTCGAGTGGCCGACTCAGGCTCAGCTGATCCAGGGCGTCGTCGTCGTTCTGATCGCCTGCGTGATCGTCGGGCTCTTCTTGTACGCGTGCGACCTCATCTTCAAGCGCCTAGTTCAGGACGTGTTTTTGTAGGCCATGTTCCGCTGGTACGTCATCAACACCTACTCGGGGCACGAGAACAAGGTGAAGACCAATCTCGAGCACCGGATCATGTCCATGAACCAGGCACCCCGGTTCCGGCGCGTCGTCGTCCCGACCGAGCAGGTGATCGAGACGAAGGAAGGCCAGAAGGTCCAGACGGAGAAGCGCGTGCTCCCGGGCTACGTCCTGGTGAACATGGATATGACCGACGAGGCCTGGACGGTCGTCAAGAACACTCCCGGCGTGACAGGCTTCGTCGGCGCCGGGGCGAAGCCGGTGCCCCTGGCGCAGAACGAAGTCGACCGGATTCTTCATACCGGCCGCGGCGACGGCGAACGGCCGCGGGCCCAGGTCGAGTACTCACTCGGGGAGTCGGTGAAGGTAACGTCCGGCCCGCTGTCCGACTTCGACGGCGAGGTCGTCGACGTCAACGCGGATCAGCAGAAGCTCAAGGTGCTCGTCGACATCTTCGAGCGCCAGGTTCCCGTGGAGCTGACCTTCGACCAAGTCAAGAAGCTCGACTGACGCACACAGATGGCCAAGAAAGTTCTGACACTCATCAAGCTGCAGATTCCCGGCGGACAGGCGAACCCGGCGCCGCCGGTCGGCCCTGCGCTCGGCCAGCACGGCGTGAACATCATGGAGTTCTGCAAGGCGTTCAACGCCCAGACGGCGCAGGAGAACGGCCGCATCACCCCGGTCGAGATCACGGTCTATGAAGACCGGTCTTTCTCCTTCATCACGAAGACGCCGCCGGCTGCGGTCCTGATCAAGGAGGCGCTGCGAGTGGAGAAGGGCTCCGGGGAGCCGAATCGGGAAAAGGTCGGTCGCTTGACGCGTCACCAGGTGCGCCAGATCGCCGAGACGAAGATGCCGGACCTGAACGCGCGCGACGTCGATCAGGCGATGCGCATAATCGCCGGCACCGCGCAATCGATGGGAGTCGAAACAGACGTCCTATGAGCGGGCACGGGAAGAACTACCGCAACGCGAAGGCTCTCTTCGACCGCGAGCAGGAGTACTCCCCCGCGGAGGCGGTCCGGCTGCTCAAGGAGATGCAAACGGCCAAGTTCGACGAGACGGTCGAGGTGCACTTCCGCCTCGGCCTCAACGTCCGCCACGCTGACGAGCAGCTGCGCGGGACGCTGATGCTTCCACACGGTACGGGCAAGGAGGCAAAGGTGGCGGTCTTCGCCGAGGGCGAGAAGGCAAAGGAGGCACAGGATGCCGGCGCAGACGTGGTCGGCTCGGCCGATCTCGCGAAGCGTGTCGAGGAGGGCTTCACGGACTTCGACGTGGCGATCGCGACCCCGGACCAGATGGGCAACGTCGGCAAGCTCGGCCGCATCCTCGGACCCCGCGGGCTGATGCCGAATCCCAAGACGGGCACGGTGACGATGGACGTGGCGAAGGCCGTGCGCGACGCGAAGGCCGGCAAGCTCGAGTACCGCACCGATCGCGGGGCGAACGTCCACGTTTCGATCGGCAAGAAGAGCTTCGAGGCGCGCCAGCTCGTCGAGAACTACGCCGCTCTCATGGACGAGATCGTCCGGGCGAAGCCGGCGGCAGCGAAGGGCCGTTACATCCGGCAGATCACGCTCGCCACTACCATGGGCCCTGGCGTCAGGATCGACACGCAGAAGACCCGCGGGATCGTCGAGGAGTTGGAGGAACAGCAGGAACCGGTTCCGGCTTAGTCAAACAGCCCGTCGCCTGAGACAGGAGGCAGCCGCAAGGCGGAAGCCCTCCCGAGGCGGATCGGTGAAAGAGGTTTTTGCCTCCTTCAGCGAGCCCGCCGTGTGCGGGCTCGATTCGTTCGAGGAGGTGAGCAGGTGAAGAAAGAAGAGAAGGAGCGAGTGGTCGCCGAGCTGACCGAGCGGCTGCGTACGACAGAGACGCTGCTGGTCGCCGACTACCGCGGACTGACCATGCCGCAGATCGACGAGCTGCGCACGAAGCTGATCGAGCACGGTGCGCGCTTCGCGGTCGTGAAGAACACGCTCACGAGGCGGGCAGCCGAAGCCGCAGGCTCGGACACGCTCCTCGCGCTGCTGGAAGGGCCGACGGCGATCGCGTTCCTGGAGTCCGATGGTGACCCGGTCGCGGTCGCGAAGGCGCTCGTCGACGCTGCGCGCGACACGAAGGTGCTCGAAGTGCGGGGCGGGCTCCTCGAGGGCAGACCCGTCGCGGCGGCCGAGATCGAGTCGCTCGCAAAGCTGCCCCCGTTCGAGGTGCTCCGCTCGCAGGTGCTCGGCGCGATCACCGCACCGCTGACGGCGATCGTGGGTCTCTTCACCGCGCCGCTGCAGGACCTGTACGGGCTGCTCGACGCCCGTATCGAGCAGCTCCGCGAGCAGGGGGACACGTCCGAAGCGCAAGCAAGTGGCTCAGAGCCACAAGCCGAGGCGGCGGCCGGGGAACCCGCTCCGGAAGCGGCGACACCGGCTGCCGAAGAAGAAAGTGGCTCAGAGCCACAAGCTGAATCTGGTGAGACCGATACGCAAACTGAGACGGAACAGGAGGAGCAGTAATGGCCGCTAGTGCGACCGACAAGGTGTTCGAGGAGCTTGGGAAGATGTCCGTTCTCGACCTCGTCGAGCTGAAGAACAAGATCGAGGACGAGTGGGGCATCACGGCTGCCGCTCCCGTTGCGGTTGCCGCGCCGGGCGCGCCGGCTGCAGGCGACGGGGCAGCCGCGGAGGAGAAGACGTCCTTCGACGTCGTCCTCACCGCTGCCGGGGGTCAGAAGATCCAGGTGATCAAGGTCGTCCGCGCGATCACCGGGCTCGGCCTGAAAGAGGCGAAGGATCTCGTTGACTCGGCTCCGAAGCCGGTCAAGGAGGGCGTCGCCCAGGACGAGGCCGACTCGATCAAGGCCCAGCTGGAAGAAGCAGGCGCGACCGTCGAGGTGAAATAGGCGCGAAGCGTCCGTCCGCGCAGCGGACCGGTGGAAGGGTCTGGGGGAACCGGGAGGTTCCCCCAGTGGCCCGTTAGGGGCGCTTTCTCCTGGCGTTCTCGGGCCCGCCGCGCTAGACTGCATTCCGGCTTTCGGCGGATTCCGCAGGGGTGCCCTTGCGCAGAAGCGGGGTTCTCGGGTACCCTGACGGGTTGCGCCGAAGTTCCGCCTGTCCACGCCCGTCTGCCCGCCGTTCCAGTTCTCGCACCATATTTCTAAGGGAGGCTTCATCTCTTGACCACCAAGGTCGCTGCGCCTAGCGCGCGCACCAGTTTCTCGCGTCTCAAGCACGTCCTCGACCTTCCTAACCTGATCGACATCCAGAAGGCCTCCTTCCAGTGGTTCCTGGACGAGGGTCTTCGAGAGACGATCGACGACATCTCGCCGATCGAGGACTACACCGGCACCCTCGCTGTCGAGTTCGGGGCCTACAAGTTCGGCGAGCCCCAGTTCTCCATCAAGGAGTGCCGCGAGAAGGACCTGACCTACCAGGCACCGCTCTCGATGACCGTCCGCTTCGTGAACAAGGAGACGGGCGAGATCCGCGAGCAGACGGTCTTCATGGGGGACTTCCCGATGATGACCGAGTGGGGCACCTTCATCATCAACGGAACCGAGCGCGTCATCGTGACGCAGCTGGTCCGCAGCCCGGGCGCCTACCTGATGGAGCCCAAGGACGCGACGAAGCAGGTCTTCACCGCGAACCTGATGCCGTCGCGTGGCTCCTGGCTCGAGCTCGAGATCGACAAGAAGGGCATCGTCTACGCCCGCATCGACCGCAAGCGCAAGCTGCCCATCACCACCTTGCTCCGGGCCCTGCCCGAGGAGGACCCGTCGACCGGCTTCAAGCTCGACACCTCGTCCAACGAGGCGATCCTGAAGCTGTTCGACAACTCGCACTTCATCGTCAACACGCTCGAGAAGGACCCGTCCACGCGTGAAGAGGAAGCGCTCATCGAGGTCTTCAAGAAGCAGCGCCCCGGCGAGCCGCCGACCCTCGACAACGCGCGCAACCTGCTCAAGGCGCTCTTCTTCGATCCCAAGCGCTACGACCTGACGAAGGTCGGCCGCTACAAGCTGAACCAGCGGCTCGGCGTCAGCGTCCCCGAGGACACGCGTGTCCTGACGACCGAGGACATCCTCGCGCTCGTCAAGAGGCTCGTGGAGCTGCCGCATCGCCTCGGCGTGCCGGAGGACTCGAAGGACTACGCCGCCGACGCGATCGTCCTCAACCGCGATCCGATCCGCACCGAGCTCGACGAGTACGAGCACTTCGGCAACCGCCGCCTCCGGACGGTCGGCGAGCTGATCCAGGAAGCGTTCCGGGTCGGCCTCTACCGCATGGAGCGCGTCGTCCGCGAGCGGATGACGACGGAGGACGTCGACACGATCACGCCGCAGACGATCATCAACATCCGGCCCGTCGTGGCGGCGCTGAAGGAGTTCTTCGGCTCCTCGCAGCTCTCGCAGTTCATGGACCAGACGAACTCGCTGTCCGGCCTGACCCACCGCCGCCGTCTCTCGGCGCTCGGCGCGGGCGGCCTGACCCGCGAGCGCGCGCCAATCGAGGTGCGCGACGTGCACCCGACCCACTACGGGCGCATGTGTCCGATCGAGACGCCGGAAGGCCCGAATATCGGCCTGATCGGCTCGCTCGCGTCGATGGCGACGGTGTCCGAGTTCGGCTTCATCCAGACGCCCTACCGCAAGGTCACCGGCGGCAGGGTCACC
>VAWR01000172.1 GCA_005885245.1 Actinomycetota bacterium
GGATGCTCCCCGTCACGAAGCTCGCTGCATCGGAGGCGAGGTAGGCGACCGCCTCCGCGATCTCCTCAGGTGTCCCCAGCCGGCCCAGGGGCTGCCGCGCGGTCAGGTCGTCGAGCGACTCGCCGGCCTCCTCGACGAGGCGCCGCACCCAGGGCGAGTCGACGGTTCCCGGGCAGACGGCGTTGACGCGGATGCCGTCATTCACATGATCGACCGCGAGCGCACGCGTAAACGAGACCACCGCCCCCTTCGACGCGCAGTACGCCGCCCGGTTGCGGAGGCCCACGATCGCTGCGACGGACGCGATGTTGACGATCGACCCGCCGCCTCGCGCGATCATCGTCGGGATCGCGTACTTGCAGCAGAGGAACGTCCCACGCGCGTTGACGGCGAACACGTCCTCCCAGACGTCGAGCGGCGTCTCCGGTGCGTTGGTCGTAGAGCCGATGCCCGCGACGTTGACGAGCACGTCGACGTCATGCGCGACAGCGGCAACCTGCGCCTCGTCGCGGACGTCGAGGTGGACGTCGGTCCCGGTGAGGTCCGCGGCGACGACCTCCGCGCCCTCGGCCTCGAGCAGGCGTGCGACGGCCGCGCCGATGCCCGACCCGGCGCCGGTGATGAGCGCGCGCTTGCCGGCGAAGCGCGTCACGATCATGCGATTCTCTGGCCGTGGAGATCGCCGTACGCGCGAACGCGAAGCTCGCGGAAGGACCACGTTGGGACTCGGCGACGCGGCGCCTGCTGTGGGTGGACATCGAAGGCTGCGAACTGCACGTTCTCGAGAGCGGGCAGGACCGTGCGATCGGCCTCGAGGCGACGGTGGGTGCGGCGGCGCCAACGACCGGTGGCACGGTGCTCGTCGCGTTGGCCGATCGCCTGGCGCTGGTCGATCTTGCGGACGAATCGGTGCGTACCCTCGTCCGGCTCCCGCACGGACCGGCGATGCGCTCGAACGACGGCGCCTGCGACGCAGCCGGCCGCTTCTGGATCGGGACGATGGGGCTCGAACTCACGCCGGGCGCGGGCGCGCTCTACCGCTATGACGGCAGCCTCGAGCCAGTGCTCGACGGGGTGACGCTTTCGAACGGAATCGGGTGGACGCGAGACGACACCCGCATGTATTACATCGACTCCGCCGTGTACCGCGTCGACGTCCTCGACTTCGAGCTCGCGTCGGGGCGGCTCGAGGAGCGGCGGCCGTTCGTCTCGATCGACAAGAGTGATGGCATCCCGGACGGGCTCACGGTCGACGACGAGGGCGGCGTCTGGGTGGCGCTCTACGGCGGGAGCTGCGTCCATCGCTACGACGAACGAGGCCGCCTCGACGCCGTGCTCGAAGTGCCGGCGGAGAACGTCACCTCGTGCTGCTTCGGCGGTGACGATGGGCGCTCCCTCTTCGTGACGACGGCGGCACCGGACGGAAACGTCTACGTCGCGCAGCCGGGGGTAAGTGGGCCGCCCGCGCATGTCTTTCACGCAGGCGGGACCAGAACGGCGCCGTTGGACGCGGAAGACACGAGCGCCCGGTAGCGCGCGAACACACCAATGTCATAGCGCGGAGGAGGGGGCTGCCAGCCGACGAAGCGCTCTGCCAGCTCGCGGTCGTCGAGCTCCACGACGAGCGTGCCCTCGTCCACGTCGATTGCGATCACATCACCGTCTTGCACCACCGCAAGCGGTCCGCCGCGCGCGGCCTCGGGCGCGACGTGCCCGACCATCAGCCCGCGGGTGGCGCCAGAAAAGCGGCCGTCGGTGACGAGTACGACGGACTCGCCGATGCCGGCTCCGATCACGGACGCCGTGACGCTCAGCATCTCGCGCATACCCGGCCCGCCCGCGGGGCCCTCGTAGCGCACGACGAGCACGTCGCCCTCCGCGACGAGGCCCGCGCGCACGCCGTCGGTGCACGCTTCCTCGCTCTCGAACACCCGCGCAGGGCCGCGATGGGAGCGGCGAGTCGTCCCGGATACCTTGACGAGGCTTCCCTCGGGCGCAAGGTTGCCGCGGAGCGCATGCAGTGCGCCGCTCGGTTTGAACGGCTCCTCGAGTGTGTAGACGACTTCGCCGTCCGGCTGCGGCGCGTCCACTGTCGCGTTTCCGAGCGTCCTACCGTCGACGGTCGGCGCCTCGCCGTCCACGTGCCCGCCGCGTACGAGCTCGCGGATCACGGCGCGCGAGCCGCCCGCGCGGTGGAGGTCCTCCGCCATCCAGCGGCCTGAGGGCGCGAGGTTTGCGATCACGGGCGTGCGGCGCGCGATGCCTGTCAACTCCTCGAGCGTCAGCGGCACTCTCGCCTCGTGGGCAATCGCGAGCAGGTGAAGCACGCCGTTCGTCGAGCCGCCGGTTGCGGCGATACCGGCCATCGCGTTCAGGAGCGCACGCCGGTCGAGGAAACGGCGTGCCGTCACGCCCCGTTCGACGAGGTGCACGGCGAGCACGCCCGCGCGGGCAGCGGCCTCGCCCTTCAGCTCGTGCTCGTCCGCCGGCACGAGCGCATCGCCGACGCACGCGATTCCCAGGCAGTCGATCGCAACGGCCATCGTGTTCGCGGTGAAGTGTCCTGCACACGTGCCCGCGCCTGGGCAAGCGAAGCGCTCGAGCTCGTCGAGCTCATCGCGCGACATGAGTCCGCGTTCCTCGGCCCCCACCGCCTCCCACACGTCCTGGATCGTCACTTCGCGTTCGCGCCAGCGGCCGGCGCGCATCGGACCGTTGTAGACGAGCACCGCGGGCTTGTCCACGCGCGCGAGCGCCATCAGCGCGGCAGGCACCGTCTTGTCGCAACCGACAACACACACGAGCCCGTCGAAGTCATGTGCATGAACCATCAGCTCGATCGAGTCGGCGATCACCTCGCGCGAGATCAGCGACGCGCGCATACCGGGAGTTCCCTGCGACTGGTTGTCGGAGACCGCGATCGTGTTGAAGCCAAGCGCAAGGCCGCCTGCCTCGGACACGCCGTCGCTGACACGGTCGGCGAGCTCCCGCTGATTGAGGTTGCACGGCATTGTTCCCGTCCACGTCGACGCAATGCCGATGATCGGTCCGCCGAGCCTCGCTGGGTCGATGCCCATCGCTCGGAAGTGCGCGCGCGCAGGAGCACGCTCGGCGCTCTCGCGCAACCCGGTCCGGGCCCGTCGGCGGAGGGCGTCGACCGGCGCGTCAGTCACGCCGTCGACTGTACTGCACGTGGCAGGATCGATCGATGCGCATCGCGACCGTTCAGATGCACGACGGGCCGAAGGTTGTGGTCGACGCGGACGGCGACTATCGGCGCCTCGACTTCGACCTCGACCTCCTCTCGCTCGTTCAGGCCGGCGTCGACCCGCGGGACCTCGCCGTCGGGGATTCTGTGGCGGGCGAACTCGCCGCGCCGCTCCAGCCCGGGAAGATCGTCGCGATCGGGCTCAACTACCGCGACCACATCCGCGAGTCGAAGCTGTCGCAACCGGAGCAGCCGCTCGTCTTCGCGAAGTTCCCGTCGAGCGTCACCGGGCCGAACCACCCGATCGTCGTGGACGTCGAGCTGACGAGGCAGGTCGATTGGGAGGTCGAGCTTGGCGTGATCGTCGGGCGCCGGATGCGAAACGTCGCGGTTGGCGCTGCGCTCGACTACGTGTTCGGCTATACGGTCGGCAACGACGTCTCCGCACGCGACGTGCAGTTCTCGGAGAGTCAGTGGACGCGCGGCAAGAGCTTCGACACGTTTTGCCCGATCGGTCCCGTCGTCGTGACACCCGACGAGATCCCGGACCCTCAGGTACTCGCGCTCCGCACGCGGGTGAATGCCGAGTTGATGCAGGACTCCTCGACTGCGGAGATGCTCTTCGGCGTCGACGAGCTGCTCGCGTTCTGTTCGCGCAACTTCAGGCTCGAGCCGGGCGACCTGCTGTTGACCGGCACGCCATGGGGCTGCGGTTATTTCATGGACCCGCCCCGCACCCTCGAGATCGGCGACGTCGTCGAATGCGAGGTCGAACGCATCGGCGTGCTGCGCAACGCCGTCGCCGTTGCCCCCGGCTCTCGCTAACGCACGATCCGGGGGTCGGTAAAGACGTCGAGGGCGTCGCGGCTCGTCGTCGAGAACTCGGAGACGATCGCGCCCTCGTCGCCCGCTTCGAACCAGTGCAGCGTGTTCGGCGGGATCGTGTATTGCTCGCCCGGCCCCAGCACGATCTCGCCCGTACCCTCGACGTGCAGGTGCACGGCACCGCGGCGGACGCGGAACGTCTCCTCCTTGCCCGGGTCACCATCGACTGGCGGGTGCCGGTGCTCGGGGCAACGCTGGTGCGGGAACAGCACGAGCTCCTTCGCGCACACGCGATCGGTGTTCACGTAGACGACGATCTGCAGTCCGAATTTGTCGAGCCGGCCCAGACCGAAGTCCACGATCTCGAGTTTCTCGCGCTCATGCGGCGTCAGCACGATGCCGGCCTCGACGAGCACGGCCGCCGCCCGCTCACGCGCCTCGGCCTTGGTCACGGCGTGCCGGGACCTCCGCTCGTCGCCGACTGGTCCTCCGTCACGACTCGTCTGCCGGACATGCCCGTGATACTAGGCTGCGCACCAAACCGTAGAGCCTCAAATGTCTCAGGAGGGCGCGACATGAAGACCTCGCTCGGAATCTGGGCGTTCGGTTCGATGGCTACGAGGTTCGTCCCGGCCGGCTACAAGCCCGGACTCGCGAACGAGACGACCGTCGAGCGCGTTCGCCGCGCCGTCGAGGGTCTCGGCGACCTGATCGACGGCTACGAGTTTCACTACCCGCAGGAGCTGTCGGAGGAGAACCTGGATCAGGTCCGCGACGCACTGGACGGACACGACGTCTACTGCCTCGCGACCGGCCTGCATCTCGATCCGCGCTTCGGCCGTGGTGGCCTCGTGTCGCCCGACGAAGCGACGCGGGCAGAAGCACTCCGCCGGACGCTTGCGGCGATCGACTTCGCGGGCGAGCTCGGCGCCCACTTCATCATCTGGCCCGGGATCGAGGGCTACAACTACCCGTTTCAAACGCCCTACCGCGAGAGCTGGGCCTGGTTCGTCGAGGGAATCGGTCGGGCGGCCGAGCGTTGCCGGGAGCGTGGGATCCTGCTTTTCCTCGAGCACAAGAACTCGGA
>VAWR01000045.1 GCA_005885245.1 Actinomycetota bacterium
GAGCGCGGACGACGTCGCGGACGTCGTCCTCTTCGTGCTCACGAGGCCGCGCAACCATCGCATCCTCGAGACCGCTTTCCGCCCGATGACGGAGGCGTCATGGGGGTAGGCGCAGCGGTCAAGTGGGGGATCCTCTCGACTGCGAACATCAACCGGAAGGTCATCCCCGGCGCCCACGCCTCGGAGAAGGTCGAGCTCATAGCCGTGGGGAGCCGCGATCCAAGACGGGCGAAGGAGTACGCGCGCGAGTGGGAGATCGACCGCGCGTACGGCTCGTACGAGGCGCTGCTCGAGGACGCCGAAGTCGAGGCCGTGTACATCTCGCTGCCGAACGCGCTGCACTGCGAGTGGTCGATCCGCGCACTCGAAGCCGGAAAGCACGTGCTCTGCGAGAAGCCGATGAGCAGGCATGTCGGCGACGTCGAGGCTGCATTCGACGCGGCAGAAAAGGCGCAGCGAATCCTGATGGAGGCGTTCATGTACCGCCACAACCCTCAGACCGAACGGCTCCGTCAGCTCGTGGACGAGGGCGTGATCGGGGACTTGCGGCTTGTCCGCTCCTGCTTCAGTTTTTCGCTGTACGACGCGGAGAACATCCGCCTGCGGACGGAGGTGGAGGGCGGCAGTCTGATGGATGTCGGCTGCTACTGCGTCAACGGATCCCGTTTGCTCGCCGGTGAGCCCGAGGAGGTGTACGGGCAGCAGTTCGTCGGCCCGAGCGGCACCGACTGGGTCTTCACGGGCACGATGAGCTTCCCGGACGACGTCGTCGCCCAGTTCGACTGCGGGACGGCCCTTCCCGAGCGTGACGAGCTCGAGGCGATCGGAAGAGATGGGTCGCTCTTCCTCGACGATCCATGGCACTGCGTCGAGCCGGTGATCGAGCTTCGCCGCGACGGGGGAATGGAGCGGATCGAGGTCGAGCCCACTGACTCGTATCGGCTCGAAATCGAGAACCTCAGCGACGCTATTCGGGGTGCTACCGATCCTCTCTTGGGGCGCGAGGACGCCGTTGGTCAGGCGCGCGCCATCGACGCGCTCTACCGCTCCGCGGCCAGCGGGGCGGCGGTCTCCCTGTAGCGGGACAGCGCAGTCAACGTCAGCAGGCAGATCGCGGCGAGGCCTAAATAGGACACCGCGTCGGAGGTTGCCGACGCCAGCGCGCCACCGATCGCAGAACCGCCCGCCTGTCCCGGGGCCCACGCGAGGTTGACCAGGGCGAAGGCGTAGCCGTAGTCGAGTCCGCGAGCGTCTGCGGCGTCGGTGACCATGCTCATCGCCGGCGTCCAGAAGCTGCCGAAGGCGAAGCCGCCCGCGACGACGAGGAGGGCGAGCAGCCATGGGCTCGTCGGCCAGGGCAGCAGGATCGCGACGAGCGCCGAGCTCGCCAGCGCCGCACGCAGCGGACCCATCCGGCCGTGTCGGTCTGACAGGCGACCGAGCACCGGAGCCCATCCCGCCTCGAGCCCCGCGGAGACGAGGTAGGTGGCGCCGACGGCCGCGGCTCCCCAGCCCAGCGCCGAGAGCCGAAGTGGAGCGAGCACCGAGAGCGTGCCGAAGAGCAGAGCGGGGATGAGGCAGAGCCAGATGCCGACCTGGATCCGGCGATCGCGAAGAACCGCCTCGAAGAGCTGTCGGATCGGCTGGGGCTGCTCGGGTGCGGCAGCCGGTGTCCCCGCCGCAGCCGCAGCCAGGACAACCGCGAGCCCGGCGACCGTGCCGAACGCCGGCCCGGTGCCGGTGAAGGAGGCGACCGCGCCGAGCACCGGCCCGAAGAGCGCGCCCGCAATGGCGGCTCCGAAGGCCGACCCGATCAGACGTCCGCGGCTGCCGGCCGGGGCGGCGGCAACGAGCCAGGCCAGCCCGCCGGTCCAGGAGAAAGCGCTGGACACACCCTGCAGAAATCGGGCCAGGTCGAGCGTCCACATCGAATCGGCCAGACCGAACGCGACCGTCGTCAAGGCGAGCAGCGACAGTCCGGTGAGCACCGTCGGCTTGACACCGAACCGGGCCGCCGCCATCCCGCTCGGGACCCCCGCCAGCAGCGCGCCGGCCGGGTACATCGCCTGCAGCACGCCCGCTCCGGCCTTGCCGAGGCCGAGCTCGTGGACGTAGTGCGGCAGGAGCGGCGTGAGCGCCGCAAAGAACATCGTGTCGACGAGGACGATCGCGCCGACGAGCAGGAGGAGCCGACGCACGTCGGCTAATAAGGCGGCTTACTTCTTGCCATTCCCGTTTCCACCCCGGGTCTCGGGAACGAAGATTCCCGGCGGGGGTGGAGGCGGGGCGGGCGGCGGTCTCTTCGGCGCTGCCATCTCGGTCCAGTGTACCGCCGCGTTCGAGCGCCCAGAGGACGGCTTCGACCGCCAAAGCAAAGCAGGCTGTAGAGAAAAAGATAAGCAGCCGATCGATCTTCTTGCTGGTCCAGAGCGCGAAGCGATAGCTCGAAGGAAGGCCCTTGAAGATTCACCCTGTCATGCTGCTTGGTCTATCGGACGTTGTCAGACCCGCCAACTGGGCGCACGTCGTTCGAGAAATGCGCGCAGACCTTCCTGTCCTTCGGCGCCCGCCCTGAGACGCGCTGCGATCTGCGCCGTCTCGACGCCCTCGGGTCGCTCGCGGAGCAGCTGTTTCGCCTCGCGCACCGCCGCCGGCCCGGATGACAGAAGTTCGGAGAGGAGCCGGTCGACCGCGTCGTCCAGATCTGCTGCGACCTCCTCGACGAGGCCGATGCGGACAGCCGTCGCGGCGTCGAATCTCTCTCCGGTCAGGAAGTAGCGGCGGGCATGGGCGCCGAGCCTCGGGAGCACGAAGGGCGAGATGACCGCGGGAATGATCCCGAGCTTCACCTCCGAGAATCCGAACGTGGCATCCGGCGCGGCGATCGCGATGTCGGCGCACGCGACCAGGCCCGAGCCCCCGCCGAGCGCATATCCGTGCACCCGCGCGATCACAGGCGCGGGACAGCGGTCGACCGCTTCGCACATCCGGTACAGCCGCAGCGCGTCCTCGACGTTCTCGTCGAAGGAAAGGTCGATCGCCGAGCGCTGCCATTCGATGTCGGCGCCTGCGCAGAAGCTCTCGCCCTCGCCGGCCAGTACGACGGCGCGGGCATCTCCGACATCTGCGAAGGCTTCGGTCAGCTCCGAGATCAGCTCCGCGTCGAATGCGTTGCGGCGCTCCGGCCGTGCCAGCGTCACACGCAGCACCTGTCCGTCCTGTTCGCGGCGCAGCCCGCCCATGGGATGAGCTTAAAGTTGGTCCGATGCTCAAAGGCGCACTAGCCGCGGCGGTGACGCCGCTGCAGGATGCAGGCGAGGCGCTCGACGAAGCCGCGTTCGGGCCCTACGTCCAGTTCCTTGCGGCGGGCGGAGTCGACGGTCTCCTCGCTCTGGGAACGACCGGTGAGGGCTTCCTGCTGCCCATGGAGCAACGGATGCGCGCCGCGCAGCTCTTCGTCGAGGCGGCGGGCGGCCGCATCCTCGTCGCCGTCCACTGCGGAGCGCAATCGACCTGGGACACGGTCGAGCTCGCCGCCCACGCCGCCGACCTCGGGGCCGACGGCATAGCCGTGATGGCTCCGCCCTACTTCACGCTCGACGCGGAGGAGCTCGTTGCCCACTTCGCGGCGGCGGCCCGAGCTTGCGACCCGGTGCCCTTCTACGTGTATGAGTTTGCGGCTCGGAGCGGCTACGCGGTTCCCCTGGTCGTGCTGGAGCGGCTGCGAGAGGTGGCGCCGAACTTTCGCGGTCTGAAGGTGTCGGACACGCCCTGGTCAGCGTTCGCGCCTTACCTCATCGAGGGCCTCGACGTCTTCGTCGGCCCCGAGGCGCTACTGGCTCGAGGTCTGGCCGCTGGTGCGGCCGGGGCAGTCTCCGCGCTCGCCTCGGTCTTTCCGGAGCTCATCGTCGCCGCACTGCGCGATCCGGGCAGCGCCGATCTCGGCCCGATCCGGGCAGCGCTCGAGCGCCTTCCCTTCCAGGCCGCCGCGAAGGTCGTCCTCGCGGCGCGAGGAGTGCCGATCCGGCCGGACGTGCGCCGACCGTTGCGGACGCTGACCACGGAGGAGCGGGGAGAGCTCGAGACATGGCTCGAATCGTCATCGCCGGCTGCGGCTCGGTAGGAGCCTGCATCGGGTATCACCTGGCGCTGCTGGGCGCGCGCGACGTGGTGCTCGCGGACCGCGCCGGAATCGCCTCAGGCTCGACGGGTAAGGCGATGGGCGGGATCCGCCAGCAGTTCTCGACCGCGGCCGAGGTGCGGCTCGCACGCGAGTCGATCGCGTTCTTCGAGGAGCTCGGCTCGTCGTGGTTTCAGCAGGTGGGCTACCTCTTCCTCGCGACGACACCCGAGGGTCTCGCCGAGCTCGAGGCGCGCCGCGAGCTGCAGGCGAAGCTCGGCGTGCCGGTCGAGCGGGTCGCCCCGCGGTTCGTCGCCGGCCTCAACGTCGACGACGTGCTCGGTGCGGTCTTCTGCGCCACCGACGGCGTTGCCGATCCGCCTGCACTCACGCGAGAGATCGTTCGCCGGGCGGCGGAGCTCGGCGTCGACGTACGCCAGCACACCGATGCGCGCGACCTCGAGCGAGATGTCCTCGTGATCGCGGCGGGTGCGCACTCCAGCGAGTTCGGGGTCGAGCTGCCGATCCGCCCGCTCGCGCGCCAGCTCCTCGAGACGGAGCCGATTCGTGATCTACCGCCCGACCTACCGATGGTGATCGAGGCGGAGACGGGTTTCCATTTTCGCCGCCGAGACGACTGCCTCCGGATCGCGATGCCTGATGCGGAACCACGGTGGGGCTTCGAGGAAACCGTGGACGAGGCGGTATTCGCGGACCGGCTCGAACGGCTGGCGCATCGCTATCCGCCGGCTGCCGAAGCCGGGATCGCCCACGCCTGGGCCGGCCTGTACGACATGACGCCCGATGCACATCCGATCATCGGGCCCGTCGCCGACGGCCTCTACGCGGCATGCGGTTTTTCCGGGCATGGCTTCATGCAGTCGCCGGCGGTCGGCCGCGCTGTGGCAGCGGAGCTCCTCCGCGGCGAGCCCGACCTCGATCTCACTCCGTACAGGCTCGAGCGGTTCGACGGCGATGCGCGGTTTCCCGAGGCGCTCGTTCTCTAGGCGAGGACGTCGAACTCCTCGGCGACCTCCGGCTCCTTCCCGGTCAGGGCTCGCAACGGCCCGAGATCCGGCAGCTGGCCGCCGTAGGAGACGAGGCCGAGGCGTTCCTCAGGCTCGTTCGCGATCCAGATGGTTTCGGGCGGCAGCTCCGGGAGGTTCTCGCGGACTTCCTCGAGCGACGTCGTCGAGTCGGCCAGATTCCAGAGGAGGATTCGAACGACGGTCACGCCGGGCGGGGCAGCTTCGCGAGCAGCGCCTTGACGCGCCGTAGCACGTCGGCCTCCTCGTGCCCGAAATCGTCCAGGTACGAATGCAGGGCCGCGTGCAACAGTCGCAAGTCGTCGTCGGACAGTTCGATCGTTTGCATCCTTCCTCCTATCCCCATGACGGGGGCTCGTAGAGCCGGTCCAGCGGTGCACCGATGGTGACGAACTCGAGGCCGTCGCCGCCGGAGACCGGAACCCGCGTCGCTGCTGGATCGACACGGACGAAGCGGCCCGGCCGCAGTTCGATCTCGTCACCGTCGATACGCATCGTGCCCGAGCCCTTCACGACGAAATAGACCTCCTCGAGGTTCGTGTCGTCGTGATCATGCTCGCGTCCGACCTGGTTGGGCGGAAAGATGAAGTAGTTGAAGCCGAATGCCTTCACGTCGAGCGCACGCCGGACCTTGCGCACCATCCCGCCGGGGCCTTCGGCGTCGAGATTGTCGACGTCCACGAGGTCGTAGCCAGCCACTAGTCCTCCTTCTCTCGATTGTCGAGTCGCTGCAGGAAGGCCTGCCGCATCCTCTCGCCGTCCGCGAGCACCTGTCGGTAGCGAGGCCGCCGTGGCTCGAGCTTGACGATCTTCACGTCGCGCGGAGGCTCGCCGTACGAGTGGTGGTACGCCTCGGACTCGCCGAGCTCTCTCAGCCGCTGCTTCGGCTTCCGGCTGAACAGCCGCATCACATGCGGAAGATGCCGAAGGTCGTCTCGGGGATTGGCGCGTTGAGGGCCGCAGAGATCCCGAGGGCGAGGACGCGCCGCGTGTCCAGAGGATCGATGATGCCGTCGTCCCAGAGTCGTGCCGTCGAGTAGTAGGGGCCGCCTTCGCGCTCATACTTCGAGCGAATCTCATTCGGATCTGCGTCTCCGACCATAGTCAGCACCGTCGCCGCCTGGTCACCGCCCATCACGGAGATCCGTGAGTTCGGCCACATCCAGAGCTGACGCGGTTCGTAGGCACGACCGCACATCGCGTAGTTTCCCGCCCCGAAGGAGCCGCCGACGATCACCGTGAACTTCGGCACCCGCGCGTTTGCGACGGCCATGACGAGCTTCGCTCCGTCACGTGCGATGCCGCCGGCCTCGTACTCCGGGCCGACCATGAATCCGGTGATGTTCTGGAGGAAGACGAGCGGCACGCGGCGTTTGGCCGCCAGCTCGATGAAGTGCGCCCCTTTCTGCGCCGATTCGGCGAAGAGCACGCCGTTGTTGGCGAGGATCCCGACTGGATAGCCCTCGATGCGCGCGAACCCGGTGACGAGCGTCTCCCCGTAGAGCGCCTTGAACTCGTCGAAGCGGGAGCCGTCGACGAAGCGGGCGATCAGCTCCCGTGCGTCAGCCTGATGGCGGTAGTCCTCCGGGATCAGGCCGTACAGCTCCGCGGGATCCGCGGCCGGCGCCTCGGGCTCGGCCAGCTCCCAGGGCGGCTCGGGCTTGCGCGCGTGCAGGTTGCGCACGATCTGGCGTGCAAGGGCGAGCGCATGATCGTCCGAGGTGGCGTAGTAGTCCGCGACGCCCGACTGCCGCGTGTGGACGTCGGCGCCGCCGAGCTCCTCGGCGGTGACGTCCTGACCCGTTGCGGCCTTCACGAGCGGGGGTCCGCCGATGAAGATCGTCCCCGTTCCGCGGACGATGATCGTCTCGTCCGACATCGCGGGAACGTACGCGCCGCCTGCCGTGCAGGATCCCATCACCACCGCGATCTGCGGAACCCCCCTGGCGGACATCTGCGCCTGGTTGAAGAAGATGCGGCCGAAGTGGTCGCGATCGGGGAAGACCTCGTCCTGCAGTGGCAGGAAGGCACCGCCCGAGTCGACGAGATAGAGGCAGGGGAGGTCGTTCTGCGCGGCGATCTCCTGTGCGCGCAGGTGCTTCTTGACGGTGAGGGGGAAATAGGAGCCGCCCTTCACCGTCGCGTCGTTGGCGACGATGACGCACTCCCGTCCTTCGACCACCCCGATGCCGGTGACGATCCCCGCGCCGGGCGCCTGCCCGTCGTAGAGCTCCCACGCCGCGAGGGCATTGAGCTCCAGGAAGGCGCCGCCGGGGTCGACCAGGCGGTCGATTCGCTCCCGGGCCGTGAGCTTGCCGCGCGAGCGGTGACGTTCGGTGGCCTTCTGCCCGCCGCCGCGCGAGACCTCGGCCGTGCGCTCGAGGAGCTCGCCGACGAGGCCCTCCATTCGCTCTCGCCGTCGGTCGAACGCCTCGTCCCGCTCGACGGCTGATTCCAGGACCGCCATCGGGAGGAGCCTACAATCCGCGTCCGTGCCCGACGACGGCCTTTTGCGGCGCTACGCCGAACTCGCGGTTCACGTGGGTGCGAACGTCGGGGAGGGACAGGATGTCCTGATCAACGGCCATGTCGAGCACGCGCCCCTGGCGCGTGCTCTCTCGGCGGCTGCCTACGAGGCCGGAGCTCGATACGTGGCGGTGAACTACGGCGACACGTACCTCCGGCGAGAGCTGATCGTGCACGGTGACGAAGCGACGCTCGAGTGGTCGCCTCCGTGGCAGCTGGAGGAGCTCGAGTACTTCGCCAGGGTGGGGGGAGCCGAGATCTCGATCGCCGGCGATCCGAACCCGGATCTCCTCTCCGACCTCGACGGTGTGCGTGTCGGCAAGACGCGGCCGAAGGAGCTTGCCCAGCGTGCGCTCGAGATCGTCTTCCACGAACGGCGACTGAACTGGACGATCGTCGCCTTTCCCAACGAGGGCTGGGCGCGAAAGATGTTCGGCGAGCCGGATGTGGAACGCCTTTGGGACTGTGTCGTGAAGGCCGTCCGCCTCGACGAGCCCGACCCGGTCGAGGCGTGGCGGCAGCACGTCGACCATCTCGTGGTGAGGGCGACGCAGCTGAACGAGCGCCGATTCGACGCCGTGCGCTTCCTGGGACCCGGCACCGATCTGACGGTCGGGCTGACCCCGGCCTACAGGTGGGGTGCGGCTCGATTCGAGAGTGCGGGTGGCAGGCAATGCGTTCCGAACATGCCGACCGAGGAGGTGTTCGTGGCGCCAGACGCTCGGCGCACTGAGGGAACGGTCCGCTCGACGCGCCCGCTGGGGCTGGCCGGCGGCGTGATCGTGGAAGGCCTCGAACTGCGCTTCGAAGGCGGCCGCGTCGTCGGGGTGAAAGCCGACAAGGGAGCGGATGTCGTCAGGGCCCAGCTCGACAGCGATGACGGCGCGCGGCGTCTCGGCGAGGTTGCGCTCGTCGACGGCTCGTCGCGGGTGGGCCAGCTCGGGGTGACGTTCTTCGACACGCTGTTCGACGAGAACGCGACCTGTCACATCGCCTACGGCGCGGGAATCGCGTTCACGCGCAACCTCGACGAGGTGCTCCCCGACGGCGCGGACAACGTCTCGAACATCCATACGGATTTCATGATCGGCGGTCCTGAAGTGCAGGTCGACGGAATCGAGCCCGGTGGGGCGCGGGTGGCGGTCATCCACGACGACGAGTGGGTGCTCGCGTAAACGAGCGGTAGTCCGGCAAACCGACCCAGATTCGATGCAGAGAGACGGGAAAATCCGGGTTAGCATCGATCGCAGAGGGTGGTGGGTGACGTCCCCCACCCGGGTGGGGCCGTGCGCGCGCGCGTGTAACCCAAGAAGATCGCTGATGGCAGAGCCAGTGCCGGGAGGTCCGAGGTCTAGGCTCTCGGCATGATCGTCGCGCACCTCGACCTCGATGCGTTCTTCGCGGCGGTCGAGGAGCTCGAGGATCCGGATCTCCGCACGAAGCCCCTCGTCGTCGGCGGCGACCCGCATGGGCGAGGCGTGGTCGCGACCGCGAACTACGAGGCGCGCAAGTTCGGGATCCATTCGGCGATGAGCTGCGCCGAAGCGCTGCGCCGTTGCCCGCACAGCGTCTTCATCCGGCCGCGGCACTCGCTCTACCGCGAGTACTCGCAACACGTCTGGGAGACGGTTCGCGGAGTCGTGCCGACGGTCGAGCGAACCGGGCTCGACGAGGGCTACCTCGATCTCGGAGACGTTGCCGAGCACTTCCTCGCTGCCCGCGAGGTCGCCGAGGCCGTCAAGACTGTCGTCCAGGCCGCGACGAGCCTGACCTGTTCGATCGGAGTGGCGAGCTCGAAGGTCGTCGCCAAGATCGCCAGCGACCACCGTAAGCCCGGCGGACTCACCGTCGTGCCGTCGGGTCACGAGGCCGCCTTTCTCGCTCCGTTCGACGTGCGGCGTTTACCCGGCGTCGGCCCGAAGGCCGAGGAACGCCTGCTCGCCGCGGGGGTGGACACGATCGGCGCGCTGGCCGCTCTTGGTGACGGCGAGCTCCGCGCAGTGCTGCCCGGAAGCGTCGGCCGGATGCTCCACGAACGCGCGCGCGGAATCGACCCTCGCGGATTGGAGCAGCAAGCGCAACGCATCTCGCTCAGCGTCGAGAACACCTTCGAGCGGGATCTCACCGACCGAGGTCAGTTGCACGCCGAGCTACGCAGGATGGCCGAGCGCCTCTCCGGCGCGCTACGCGACAGCGGCCGGACCGCGCGCACCGTTTCGACCAAGCTTCGCTACAGCGACTTCTCGATTCGCACGCGCTCGACTTCGTTGCGGGTCGGGATCGACGACGCTGAGCAGATCGGAGAGCTGGCCTGCGCCCTGTTGGACCGTGCGCTCGTGGATCGCCCTGGAGCGCTCCGCCTCGTCGGCGTAGGCGTCTCGGGACTTGCTAGTCACCGGCAGCTCGCACTCGTCTGATTCCGCGAGCGCCGGTCCAGGCCTCGGCCGCGATCAGCGGCGTCAGCGCGGCGAGGCCGACGACGATCGACGCGACGACCCGCTCCTTCGTCGAATCGAGGTAGTAGCTGTACTCGTAGTGCGAGATGACGTAGATCCAGCTGAGGCCGAGCCAGGACACGAGCGTCCAGACGAGTGCAAACAGGGCCAGCTTGCGAGGTCCCGTCGCCAGCGCCACGATCACGATCGTGGCGGAAATCGGCACCAGCAAGCCCCACTGTCCCGGATCGAGCATCTGTCCGCCGAGCGTCCGGAACGCGATCGGACCGACCCCGGCCCTGCCGTGAATGTGGCCGTAGTCGAAGCTGTCCAGCAGGCTGTAGTTGATGTCGTGGATGTGCTGGACGCTGGTGTAGATGCGCCAGGGGACAACCAGCGCCACGTCGACAGCCGCGGCGGCTGCAAGCGCGCGCCAGCGTCGGCGAGCGACCAGCAGTAGCCCGAGGAAGACGGCAAGTACCACGAGCGATCCCTCGTTCTTCGTCAGCAGCGCGCCGCCGAAGCACAGCGTGGCGACCGCGAGCGCCCAGCGTTCGTTCGTGCTCGTCCAGCGACCGACTGCTGCAACGCCCACCCCGAAGACGAGGGCGAGGGGGAGATCGGCGTAGGCCGTCAAGAGCTGGTCGAAGACGGCCGGGGCGACCGCGAGCGCGAGCACCGAGACCCAGAGCAGAAGCGGTGGCACGACGTCGCGCAACAACGCGACGAGGGCAAGGACGGCTGCGACGAGGAACAGGAGAAATTGGACGTGCAGCAGGCGCGTGTCGAACGAGCCCATCGCCCGGAAGTCGATCGCTTCGAGCGATGGCAGGAGGAGCGGATAGTCGAGATTCGCGAACCGGTACGACGCCCCGGCGAAGACCACCGGATCCGCCCAGCCGAAGGAGTAGAGCGCGTGGCCCTTGAGTGCCCAGATCGCCCAGGCGTCATAGCGATTGAGCGGTGCGACGCGGAAGGCACGCGCATACTCGACGACGAGTGCGACAAACGCGGCGGTCCCGGCGACGTCCACCCAGCCGGGTCGCTTCGGCACGGGGCGGGCGGTTCCGCGGAGTCGCCAGACCGCCGCGGCGACCGCGCAGGCTGCCAGCACCGCCAGCCCGATCCAGCCAACAGCCACGTGCACGAGCGCCAGATGGGCGGAGACGATCCCGACGAGCACGAGGCCGCAGAGGTACGCGAGCCCGGAGCGCGAGACGAGCTCTCGCCAGGACCGCGCCACGCCGAGGAGCGGCAACACGCCGAGGCCGACGACGAGCATCAGCAGGTTCGCGCCCAGGAGTCCGGTGGCTCTCATCGGAAGCGGTAGTGAAAGACCCGCCGCGCCTGCGGGACCTGGATCGCCGGCAGGAAATAGAAGGCGGAGTAGGCGCGCACTACGTCACCCCGCGTGATCGACGGTCCCCTCGGGCCGGGCGGGACGTCGACCGCGTAGCGCTCCCGCGGCCTCAGCGTCGCACGAAACGAATCGAACGGTCCGGGCCTGAGAAGGAGGCGGTCACCGGCGGCGTGCTCGCGCTCGGCTCCTGTGAGCTTCGAGTCGCGAGCGATGCCGTCCTCGACGCGTGGGAGCACATCGGTCGCCTCGATCACCGCGGACACCGCGAATGCGCCCGCCACCGCGGCCGTTGCGACGAGGCTCAGCCGAACAGGCGCACGCTGAGGAGGACGCGGATCGCCTTGAAACCGTCCTTCCATGTGATCTTCTTCCCCTCTGCGTAGGTCCGGCCGTAGTACGCAATCGGCAGCTCGTAGACCCGCAGCTTCCGCCTGCAGATCTTCGCGGTGATCTCCGGCTCGATTCCGAAGTCGTCCTGGCGGAGGTCGAGCGATCTGAGCACCTCGATCCGGAAAGCCTTGTAGCCGGTCTCCATGTCGGAGAGCGTCGTGTTGTAGAGGACGTTCGTCAGCAGCGAGAGAAACCGGTTCCCGAGGAGATGCCAGAAGAGATACGCACGTTGAGGACGGCCGCCCGAGAGCCGTGACCCGAACACGACGTCCGCGTGCCCCCGCTCGATCGGCTCGATCAGTGCCGGAACGTCCGCCGGGTCGTACTCGAGATCCGCGTCCTGGATCACGGCGATGTCTCCCTCGGCGTGCGGAATCGCGGCGCGGACGGCCGAGCCCTTGCCGCCGTTCGGCTTGCGCACGAGCACGACGTCGTCACGCCCGTCGCGCCAGCCTTCGACGAGGTCGCCGGTCCCGTCTGTCGACCCGTCGTCGACGACGACGATCTGTTTGTCGAGCTCGAGGTCCGACACGCGGTCGAGCACCTCGACGATCGTCGAGGCTTCGTTGTAGGCCGGGACGAGGAACGAGACGCGCACGGCGCCGCAGCCTACCGCGACGCGCAGTCAGCCCTTCGGCGCGCCCCGCACCTTCGAGCAGTCGGTGTCCTTGCGGCGGACCTCTGCGACCACGGCCTTGAACGTGTCGTAGGACGGCTTGCGTGTCCCGTCGCGCCAGAGGAGCCCAGCCTGCCAGCCTCCCAACCGATCTTCGTCCAGCAATCCGAAGTTGAGGAACCCGGTCACTGCGGGCTGGCAGTAGGCGAGCGGGACCGCGTCTCGCAGTTGCGTCGCCTGGTCCACGTCTCCGGCTCCGCCTGCCGCACCCGACGCGACCGCGGGGACGGCATGCGGGTCGTTCTCCCGCCCCCGATAGAAGCGTCGTTTCTCCGGCGGGGCGACGGTCTGAAACCCGTCCTCCACGTACCAGATGCCGACGCCCCGCTGGCCCGGGAGCGGCTGGGCCGTCCCCGTGAACGAGGTCTGCAGCACGTTCATCAGCGTTTCGTAGTCGCCCTCCGCCAGGACGTCGGAGTCGGGATGAAGCACCCAGGGCGCTTCGGCGGAGTTCTCGGGATACGGGTTGTGGCCGAACGTGTCGAAGAGCGGGCGACTTCGCCCGCTCAGCCGGTAGCTCACGCCCAGGGCGAAGACAAATCCCGCCGGGTCGTGCCGCGAGGCAGTGGAGCTGATCACGTTGGTCGGTCCGGGCCGTGCGTGGAGGACGTCGTAGCAACGGGCGAGCAGCGCGGCGTACGTCTCCGGACCGTTCTCCTGAGGCCAGTACGTCGGCGAGTTCGCCTCGTTCCAGATCTCGACGTCGGAGATGAGCGGGAGCCGCCTCACCGCACCGCGTAGGAACGCGCAGTACTGGTTGCGGTCGACGGGGGTTGTCGGCGCATAGCGCCCGACGTTGTAGACGCTGAGGACGATGCGGTCGTTGAGCTGCAGCAGCCGACCGATGCGGTGTAGGTAAACCTGCTGGAGCTTCGTCGGTCGGACCTGGGCCGGGGCGCCAGGGAACTGTCACCCGCACAGCCATCAGGTGGAGATCGCGATGGATGCCGACGATTCCGTCCTGTCGCGTCATCCACTTCGCGGTGTCGTCGGTGACGCCGACGATCATCTTCAAATGCGTGGATCCCACGGGGGCCGGTCGTGCGGCCGCGACGCCAAAGGCAAGGGCAAGTGCAAGCACGGGGGAGAGGACGCGAGGCATGCCGTCGCACCCAACAGCACGCTCGGAGAAAATTCACCCCCCGTCCGTGCGATCATCGGCGACGTGTTCGAGATCCGCGCGATCGACGACGGCGAGCTGGAGCGGTGGGTGGCGACGATGCGCGCGGTCGACGAGGACACCGGCACGGTCGAGGACTACGTGGACTGGCGGAGGCAGGCGCAGGAGACCGTGTGGCTGCTGGCGTCGGATGGGGGACGGGACCTCGCAGGGGGCATCGGGATCGGCGGATGGCACGAGCCGCCCGGCGTCGCTCGCGGCGACGTTCGGGTCGTCAGCGGCGCGCGAAGCAAGGGGCTCGGCGCTGCGCTGACGGCGCGTCTCGGTCGCTGGGCGAGCGAGCTCGGTTACGGGGAGCTGATCGGCGAGGTGCGGGAACGAGACGCCGAGAGCCTCGCGTGGACGCAGCGCCGGGGCTACGTCGAGGTGGGCAGGAACTCCCGCCTCATGCTCGACCTCAAGTCCGTCGACGCTCCAGCTGTCGATCCGCCTGCCGGTATCGCGGTCACGACGTGGGCGGAGCGTCCCGATGTGATCGAGGACGTGTATGCCGTCGCGCGCGAAGCGTATCCCGATGTCCCGGGCGAGGAAGACGAGGTCATGCCGGGGTTCGAGCAATGGCTCTCTATGGACATGCAGGGCGCCGGTGACCGGCAGGAGGCGACGTTCGTGGCGCTCGCCGGGGACGAGGTCGCCGGCTACGCCAAGCTCTCACTCTCGAATGCGCGCCCGGGCGTCGCCATGCACGACATGACCGGCGTGCGGCGAGCTTGGCGGGGCCGCGGCATCGCGGGCGCGCTGAAGCGCGCCGAAATCGCCTGGGCGAAGCACAACGGCTTCACGCGACTCGAAACCATGAACGAGGAGCGAAACGAACCGATCAGGCGGCTGAACGAGCGCCACGGCTACCGACCGGAGCCAGGCAAGGTCGTCGTGCGTGGCGCGATCGCGCGGTAAAGCAGGGGCGGAGGGACTCGAACCCCCGGCCTACGGTTTTGGAGACCGCCGCTCTACCAACTGAGCTACGCCCCTGAGCTTGCGGCGCATTGTAGCCCTGGGTTTTCCGCCGCTCGTAAGGCTTTGGTCATCATGGCGTCGTGAAGCCGTGCCGAGTGTTGTAGCCCCGAGCTCCTTCGCCGCTGGGCCGGGCTTTGCCCGGCCCAGCCGCATCCGCCTGGATCGAAAGGTCGATTGCAAGTCATCATGGCGCCGCGCAGCGGCGCCGGACTTGCAAGCGTGAAGCAGCGGCCCGCGCTCGGCACGCTCTTCGCGCTCCTCGCGCTCGCCTTTGCCGGGGGCGCTTTCGTCGCGGCCTACGGGGCGGGGGGAGAGGTTGGCCGCTGGATCGTGGCCCTCGCTGCGGGCGTGCTTGCCGTCTGGCTCGCGACCATGGCCTTCCGGACGCTGAGGTAGACCGAGACACCGCGTATCCTCTGCGCGTGGCCGAGGCCGCAGACACCCAGCACCTCTGGCGCCAGTTCAGGACGAACAAGGGCGACAAGGCGCTACGCGACCGGCTCATCCTCACGTATGCGCCGCTGGTCAAGTACGTGGCCGGGCGCCTCGGCTCCGGGCTCCCCGCGCACGTGGACGAGGGCGACCTCGTCTCGTACGGCCTCCTTGGCCTGATCGGGGCGATCGAGCGCTACGACCCCGAGCGCGACGTCAAGTTCGAGACCTATGCGATCGCCCGGATCAAGGGGTCGATCATCGATGAGCTGCGCGCGATGGACTGGGTTCCGCGGTCTGTGCGGGCGCGCGCCCGCGACATCGAGCGCGCGATCGCGGAGCTCGAGCGCAAGCTGCACCGCGCCCCGACCGACGAGGAGATCTCGGAAAAGCTCGGCCTCTCCACCGACGAGCTGGAGGAATCGCTGACCGACATCTCCCGCTCGTCGATTGCCGCGCTCGACGAGCTCTGGACGGTCAACACCGGCGGCGGCGACCAGGTTGCGCTGATCGACACGATCGAGGACACGGAAGCGCCCGATCCGCAGGGCTCGCTCTCGCAGACCGAGATGAAGGAAGCGATCGGCGAGGCGATCGCGCGTTTGCCGGAACGCGAGAAGCTCGTGGTCACCCTCTACTACTACGAGGAGCTCACGCTACGGGAGATCGGCGAGGTCCTCGGCGTGACCGAGTCCCGCGTCTCGCAGCTGCACACGAAGGCGGTCCTGCGTCTCAAGGCACGCCTCTCGGGCTCGACGACCCGGGCCTCCCTCGAAAGCTAGTCGGTAACGCACCCGGGTAGGATGCGCGGCGCAAACCGCGTCGCACGGAGGAGCTAACGCATGCCATTCGAGCCCGGGAAGATCCGCAACGTCGCCGTCGTCGGACACCGCGGGACGGGAAAGACGTCGCTCGTCGAGGCCCTGCTCTACCAGGCCGGCGCGACGAACAGACTGGGCACGGTCGAGTCGGGGTCGACGGTCAGCGACTGGGACGACGACGAACAGCGCCGACAGATGTCCCTCTCCGCGTCGATCTGCAACGTCGAGTGGCAGGGACGAAAGATCAATCTGATCGACACGCCGGGCGACGCGGGCTTCCAGGGCGATGCGATCGCAGCGTTGCGCGTGGTCGAAGGCGCGGTCTTCGCCGTGAGCGCCGTGATGGGCGTCGAGGTGCAGACCTCGCGTCACTGGCAGCGCGCGGATGAGGCCGGGCTCTCACGAGTCGTCGTCGTCAACATGCTCGACCGGGAGCGCGCCGATTTCTTTCGCGCGCTCGAGGCACTCCGCTCACAGCTGTCGGACAAGTGCGTGGCGGTGCACATCCCGATCGGGGCCGAGCACGAGCTCACCGGGATCGTCGACCTGCTGCACATGCAGGCGTACATGGATCCGCAGGGTCAGAAGGAGGGCGGGCCGGTCGAGATTCCCGCCGAGGTCCAGGCGGAGGTCGACCAGTACCGGGAGAAGCTGCTCGACGCAGTCGTCGAGACCGACGAGGCGCTGATGGAGCGTTACCTCGAGGGGCAGGAGCTTTCGCCCGAGGAGGTCGCGAAGGCACTGAAGGAAGCCGTGACGCGCGGCGAGGTCTTCCCGGTGGCCTGCGCCGTAGCCTCGAAGAACCTCGGCACGACAGCTTTGCTCGATCTACTGGTGGAGGGCGTCCCCTCGCCCGCGAAGAAGGGCGCGCCCATCAGCGTGGACGGCGACGGCACGGCCGCATTCGTCTTCAAGACGATCGCCGATCCGTTCGCAGGTCGGATCAATGTCTTCCGCGTGTTGAACGGAACGCTCAAGGGCGACTCTGCAATCGTCAACGCGCGCGCCCATTCGAAGGAGCGCGTCGGCCAGCTGATGCAGCTGCAGGGTAAGGAGCACGCGCAGGTGCCGGAACTCGGCGCGGGCGACATCGGCGCCGTCGCGAAGCTGAAGGAGACGCAGACCGGAGACGTCCTCCTCGACGCCGAGCGCCAGATCGAAGCGCCCGAGATCGGCTTTCCCGAGCCGGTGATGAGCTTCGCCGTGACGCCGAAGTCGAAAGGCGACGAGGAGAAGATGGCAGCGGGGTTGCGACGGCTGAGCGAGGAGGACCCGACGATTCAGCTGCGCCGCGATCCGCAGACCGGCGAACAGTTGCTGACCGGCCTCTCGCAGATGCACGTTGAGGTCGCGGTTGACCGGCTGAAGAGCCGGTTCAACGTCGAGGTGGAGCTGCACCAACCGCGGGTCCCATATCTCGAGACGATTCGCAAGGAGTCGCGCGCACAGGGCCGCTACAAGAAGCAGACTGGAGGGCGGGGGCAGTTCGGCGACTGCGTCATCGTCCTCGAGCCACTCGACGGACACCAGGGCTACGAGTTCGTCGACAAGATCGTCGGCGGTGTCATCCCGCAGAGCTTTCGGCCCGCCGTCGACAAGGGAATCCAGGAGGCCATGGTGCACGGGGAACTCGCCGGCGCCCCGGTACAGGGCCTGCGAGTCCTTCTGGTCGACGGCTCGTACCACACCGTCGACTCCTCGGAGATGGCGTTCAAGATCGCCGGCTCGATGGCTTTCAAGTCCGCCTACGAGAAAGCCGACCCGGTGCTTCTGGAGCCGATCATGGAGCTGGAGGTGACCACTCCCGACGAGGCGGTCGGCGCCGTCAACGGCGATCTGAACTCACGTCGCGGGCGCCTGCAGGGAATGGAGCCGCGCGGGGGAATGACCACGATCAAGGCCGAGGTGCCCATGGCCGAGATCCTCACCTACTCGCAGGCACTGACCTCGATGACCGGCGGACGGGGTGACTACCACATGCACTTCCTTCGCTACGAGGAAGTGCCCGTACACATCGCGCAGAAGGTCATCGACGAAGCCAAGAAAGAGAAGGAAGAGGCCAAGGTCTAAGCCGCACAGCCTTTGCGGTGCCGGAAAACTGAGCCTTCATCCGATCGAAGCACCGCCTGCCAGCAGGAGACGTCGATCTCGCCGGCTCGCTCGTTACTCGTCACGAGCCAGTCGGTGCGGACGTGCCCGGCGTTGGATCCGAACGGGACAAGCGCTACCTCTCGCTCGAGGTGTGGCCCGAACGCGGGATAACCGAAATCGTTCGCGCTCAAGGCGAGCGCAACCGAGCTCTTTGCCGGTACGCCGCGATCGAGAAACCGAAAGACCGGCCCGATCGCGGGGTCGTGCTGTGATTGGACCTGCCATCGCTCCAGGCTCCAGACAGATGGGGTTGGGGTACCACGATCGAGTAACCGCAGTCCCGACGGCTTCTCCGTGTAATGGACGAGGGCGAGGACCATCGTGACCGCGGCCAGCGCGGCGCTTGCCCAGGCGGTGCTTCGCGCCCGCAGTGCCAGTCCCCAGAGCGCCGCCGATAACGCCACCGGCAGCACAAAGAAGCGGCCGAGCCAGGGGTTGTACGTCAGGCTCAGCGACACGAGAGCGAACCAACCAAGCGGGACAAGCGCAGCAATGCCTGCGAGGGGAGGCAGTGATCGTCGGCGAATGAGACGAATTGATGCGATCGCCGCGCCGAAGATGAGTAGTAGCCCCGCGGGCCCAAACCAGGACGCGGTATCGCTTGCCGTGGTCGGCGAGGCTGTTGTCTCGTCGCCCAGGTAGGCCTGGGGCTTACCCAGCAGATCGTAGAGTCGAACGAGCCCCGGGTGACCTAGCCGCTTGCTGGCCACCACAAGCACGAGCGGTGATGCGGTGAGAGCCGCCGCCAGCACCGTAGTCCTCCAGGCGATCGCACGGCGTCCGAGAAGCGCGAAACCGAAAGCGAGTACGAGCGCCGCGATCGCGTAGAGGAAGATGTCTGCGCCGCGTGCGCCCGAGAGGTCGACCAGGTCGGTCAGGACACCGTACGCGGTCAGGAGGTTCTCGCGTGGATGCAGCGGGGCTGTCAGTCCCGGGACGCTCGACTGGTCCCCGAGAAGGTGTCCGGTCTCGTGGACGTTGACGAGATACCAGTAAGAGCCGAGCGCGGCTCCGAGCGCCAGACCCACGGCACGCGCGACTCGAGCGGATCGGGGCGGGGCTACGATCGCGACGGCCACCAAGACGACCAGGCCGTATGCTGCGGTGAACTTCGTGCCGACCGCGAGAGCGGTTGCGAGTGAACCAAGTGCGATCTCGCGCCTCGTGTCGCCGCCGATGAAGACAACAGCCGCCAGGAGGAAGGAGGCGACGATGATGTCGTTCTTCGCGCCCGACGATTGAAGAAGAACGAGCGGGAGCGAGAGAAAGAGGAGCGCGCCGAAGCAAGCCTCGATGCCGCGCAGACCGAGTCGGCACGCGAAGAGAAAGATGCCCACGGCGCAGGCGAGGGCGGCAAAGAACTGGACGAATCCGACGAGGTTTTCGTCCCGCGTGATGCCGAGGACGACCGCGAAACCCATCTCTCCGTTCGGAGGATTGAAGTTGAGCCGCTGGTCGTAGGCGTCGCGGATGTAGCTCACGCCGTCCGCCTGGAGCCAGAACGCGGAGCGTGCGAGGTGGTAGTTGAGTGGATCCCAGCCGTTCGGTGGTGTCCCCACGATGAGGGCGATCACGTATCCGAGTCCCAGGACGACTGCGATCGCCAACAGCACGACGGGCCCGCGATCGCCCGCACGTGGGTACGCGAGCCGGGGAAGTGAGGGCAGGCCTCTCGACCCATTCAGAATCCAGATCCCCGTTACGGCCACGAAGGTGGCGACGAGCCCGGCGATGAGGTTCCATCTCGTCACCCCGTCGAACGGGGACAGAAGCAGACACAAGCCGACGACCTCTGCGAACCCGGTTACGTATGCGCCGAGAGCGAGTTCGGCTGCGCCCCGAAGACCGAGCATCCCTCCGACGAGAATCCCCGTTGCCGAAAGCAATGCCAGCGCCAGCAAGCCGAGGAAGGCTCCGCTCACGGTCGGGAACGTACTCGGCTCGAGCCGTGTCGGCCTCGAGATGGGAGCCAGAGAAGGCGAAGCGCGCCTTCGCCTTCCGGCTCCTGCCTACACGCTCTGCGTCTGCGGCTGGCCCGGCGCTTCGCCGGCCCTGAGCCGTTCGATCAGATCGGAAACGTCGGCGAGCTCCTGCTCGAGATCGCGCTGGTAGCTCTCCAGACGTTCGAGCACGTTGTCGCGGTCGTACCAGCGGCGGCCGAGCCCGCGATGGTGTCGTCTGCGTCCGTGATGCATGGTCACCTCCCTTCGTAACGCTCGAGAAACGTGTCGACCCGCTCACGTGAGCGGCGCAGGGCTGTCGCCCACTCGTCCAGCAGACGCGCGCCTGCGGCGGTCAACTCGTAGGTGCGCTTGGCGGGACCCGGCTCACCCGACTCCCAGCGTGACGTGACGAGCCCGTCCTCTTCCAGGGCCCGTAGGACGCGGTACAGGTTCCCCATGTCGACGCGCGCCTCGCCGGTCAGTGCGGGCAGCGCCTCGAGCAACTCGTAGCCGTGGGTCGGACGTTCCCGGAGGAGAAGCAGGAGCGCGGGCTCGCTGAATCGCTCGACGCGCGCGCGCACGCCCCAGTGTCCCGGGCGGACCATCCGCCGGCACCGCGCCCCGCGACCTCCTCGAGCTCTCACCGGGTTCTTACATGTAAAACACACATGTCTAGGACCCTAGCAACTGTTCCAAGGCCTGGAACGTGGGCTAGTGTCCACCTCGTGCGCCAGTTGGCCCGCCAGTCCCTCAAACGGATCTGCGCCGTCTGCGAGCGGACGCTCCTGAC
>VAWR01000159.1 GCA_005885245.1 Actinomycetota bacterium
GGTCTGCCCGCGCTCGAAGCTGTATTGGGGGCGCACGGCCTGACGTCGCGTTTCGGCTCTTCTTCGACACGAAACCCTCGCTCCGGTGTTGCCTAGTGGTGTAACAACACGGGGGTCTTCGCAAGGTTGGCTAACGTCGGTTAGGGGGCAGATAGTTTGCGCTCAGGGTGAGGGCGGCAAGGTGATTGGCGTCGCGGCAGCCTCCTGAACGGGGCGCATCCTTTTCGTCATGTAACCCGTGGCTTCGATCCGCTCGAAGATGACGACGAGGTCCTGCCGCATGTCCTCGTCCACCACGACCTCGGTTTCATGCTCCGCCTCGATCGCTGCTTTGAATTTCGGCGCGACTCGTTTGACGAACGCCAGGTTCGCGTCGCCCCACGACGTGCAGATCCACCGCGCGTCTTCCTCGGACAGCCGCTTGCGTTGCGCGCCAAAGACAAGGATGACGGCGCCCAAGGCTCAGTCGAGGTCGGGTCGCTCTTGGTCGAGGCGATAGCCCCCGCTGGTGAAGGAGCCACGGTGGAAGAACTCAGCTACGCCCGCGTCGCCTATTTGCATGCCGCCCATCGCTCCATCTCCATGCGAGACATCTTGCCCGTCCCAGGGACCTTCGTGCCAGCCAGCTTGTAGATCCCGCCGGGTCGGCTAGAGCTGTTCCCGGCACTAGGCGAAGCGAACGCATCGCGCTAGGTTCATTCCGGTCGGCGATCTCGGGGCCTCAGCGCTCGGCGCCTAGATGTCCCGCCTACAGAGGTTGTGAACGGCTGAGGCTCTATCCGGCCCTGCTCTGAGGCTGTGGGTCTTTCCCGGACTCACGCTCAAAGGAGGGCGCCGACCTTCCGGCTCTCAGTGCGCCTGAGTGACAGCTCTCGCCCCGCTCGTCACATGTTGCCTCTCAACGCCGCGAATCGTTTCGGAACCGACGTTTGAACCCCTTCGCCCTCGCGTCCGGTTCGTTCGCGCGCTGGGGGTAGCGCGCTGACATGTTCGACCTCGGCCCTCTGACGGTGCGAGGGTGGAGGTCGCGTGGAACTCCCGCTCCGCACCAAGCTCCTCTACGCGACCAGCAACATCGGGAACGAGGCGCTTGCGCGGAGCCGCAGCTTGTGGCTGATCTACTTCTACGCGCCGCCCCGCGATTCGCACCTGCCGACGCTGCTGCCGAGCCTCGTGATCGGCTTGGTTCTCGCCGCCGGCGCGGTCGTCGGATCGCTCGACGCGGTGATCGTCGGGTATTTCAGCGACCGAACACGATCGCGTTGGGGTCGGCGCATTCCCTACGTCATCGCTGGTGCGCCGCTGTGGGCCGTCTTTGCCGTCCTCATCTTCGTGCCTCCTACTCACCCCGGGACGGCTGTGACCGCGGTCTACGTCTTCTTCATGCTCGAGTTCTACGCTCTCTTCAGCACGCTGGCGGCCGGGCCCTACGAGGCGCTCCTGCCGGAGCTTGCGCCAACGAGCCCAGAGCGCGTCAGCCTGCAGGCGATCAAGGTCTACCTCGGTCTTGCCGGCACGGCGATCGGCCTCGTGGGAAGCACGATCCTTCGCGACGCGGTCGGCTTCAGGTGGATGGCGGTCGCGATGGCAGGCCTCGCGCTCGTTTGCCGGTACGTCGGCTTGGCCGGAGTCTGGGGGCGCGCGAAGCTCTCCCAAACGCCGGCTCGGATGGGATTTCGCGAAGCACTGCGCGCGACCGCCGCGAACGCGCCCTACCGAATCCTGCTTCCATCCGTCGTCCTCTTTGCGATCGCCTTCGACCTGTTGCAGGCGCTGATCCCCTTCTACGTGCACGCCATCGTCGGCAAGCACAGCTGGCTGTCGACGCGCGTGCTGCTCGCGGTGGCGATCGTTTCCGCGGTTGCGTGCGTGCCGCTGTTTGCGGGCTTGGCCCGCCGAACCTCGAAGCGCGCGGCATACAGGTCGTCCATACTCGCGGCCGGCCTTGCCTTCCCCCTTCTCGGCGTCGCCGGTCTGCTGCCGGGGATTCCCAAGGAGGTCCAGATCCTCGTCGCGACCGTTTTCGTCGCTGCTCCGATCGGAGCCCATTTCCTCTTCCCGATCCCGCTCACGGCGGACGTGATCGACCACGACAGTGGGCGGACGAATCTCCGCAGGGAGGCGACGTATCTCGGCGCGAACAGCTTCGTCGAGCGAATGTCCACGTCGCTCGCGCCGCCTTTGCTCGTCCTCCTGCGGCTGCTCGGAGACACGCGCGATCACACCCTCGGCGTGCGCCTGGTCGCCCCGGTCGGAGGTCTGATCGTCCTTGCCGGCTATGTGCTCTTTCGGAAGTACGACGTTCCCGACGAGGTTCGGCTGCGGGTGGTCCCGGAGCCTGCGGCATTGGCGCTCGGCGTCGGCGAGGGCGGAGCGAGAAACAGTCCAAGCAGCACCCCGGCCGCCAACAGCTGAGCCCAGGTCGGAACACCGTCGGCACGGTGCCACCCCCGGAAGCGGTGACTCGGAAAGAGCTTGCGTCCGCCGGGACGAGGCAGCCGCAGCAGATGCTCGAGGTCGGGGGCCGAACCGGCCGCGGCGCCGATCGTGACCGTGCCAAGCGGCCCGCGCCGCACTGCGAGGGCAAGCAGCGCGGTGACACCCGACCAGAGCTCGAAGCGCCGGTCCGGGATGTCGTCGTGCGGCATCCGGTCACCGGCGACGTGAGCGAGCATCCCGAGCGGGACAGCCCAGGCGCGCGAGGGTGCGGCCGCGCCCGCCGCGGCGCCGGTTGCGACGTGCAGCGAGACGATCATCGCGCTGGGAGAGCGTCGTGCTCCATGGCCATCCGGTCGCGACCATACGAAACCGTCGCCGATCTGCGCCGGATGCAGCGTCTCCAACAGGAGCCATGGCCGCCTTGGGCGCCGCAAGCCGTCGGCGAGGGTTCCCCTTGGACCGCCGACGCCGACCGAGAGGGCGCGACAGGCATAAGCTCCTGCTCAACTCATCGCACACATAAGGAGGAGCTAATGGCAGCTACGGAAGTCAAAAACTTCGACTCGCCCGACGAGACTCGCCCGTTTGAGGGAAATGGCAAGGCGGACGTTGTCAACATCGGCGGCCAGACGGTTGGTCGCGGCACGTTCGAACCGGGGTGGCGCTGGTCGAACAACGTGAAGCCGATCGCCGGGACTGACTCATGCCAGGTTGCGCACCTCGCCTACGTCCTCTCCGGCCGAATGGGAATCCGGATGGAAGACGGGAGCGAGGTCGAAGTCGGACCCGGCGACGTTTTCGCCTCCCCGCCCGGTCACGACGCCTGGACGGTCGGCGACGAGCCGTGTGTCGCCGTCGACTTCGGCGCGTTCGGCGACTACGCCAAGCGAAGCTGACGAAGCCACGACCAGCAACGAAAACAGGAGAGCCAGCGACTGCCTCGCGGGACTTCTGGTTGTCGCGGATGAGCCCAACGACGACAGGCTGAATCCGCTCCGCTTAGAGCGGATTCAGCTCGCCTCTCGCTGGCTCGGCTGAGAGTAAGATCGATTCCCTCGGAGTGGCAGAGAACGCTGAACCTCTGCCGGCCACGTGAGGAGGGAAATCCATGGATGAAAGAAGGACTCGAGATCACGTTCAACAACATGCAGATGCCGTTGTGAACGGGGACATGGACACAGTACTGGCGGACTTTCAGAGGAGCTTCGGCCGCAGGTACCTCAAATCGTCCAGGTCCTTCCGCAGCCGGTCACATCCGCCGAGCTTTTGAGCATCGAGATCGACGACCCAGTGACCGTCGCATTGATCCGATACTCCGGCGAGACCAGCGCCGTGACAGTCCGATCCGAGTGGGCCGAGGAGGGCGGCCGACCAGTCATCGTCAGCGTCGCACCGACCGACGAAGGCTGAACGGGCGAGCCTGCGCTGGCGCCCCGTCACGAGAAAGGTCGACCTCCGGGTTACGACAGACGTGCGTTGCTAGATTAAGCAACCTCCGGAAGTGCTTGGTTGGGCGGTCTCTGACCGACTTAGATCAGTTCAGATCATCCTAGGGAATGGCGAGCGGTTTGGTAGCTGGCGAGGATCACGCCGGTGCTCGTGGTGGTGCTGTCGACGAGGCGAAAGGATGCTGCTGGACTGCCCTCCGCGAACAACCGACGACCAGTCCCAAAGACGACCGGGGTGATGGACAGCAGGTACTCGTCCTCGGCACAGGCCGGCGGCTATTCGGCGACGGCAGCGCGCGGGCGTCGCTCAACCTCATCGAGCGCGCGACCACAAAGACTGGTGTGGTGCTCGCCCGATACGAGACAGCAACCCCTACACGGTGACGCGGTGGCAAGGAGCGCGTCAGCTGTTTTGAGTCGGTTAAAGGGCTCCAAAGGCCCGCATGTCGCATGTCGGGGCTTTCGCGTCGGCGAGGGGCTACTACGAGCCGGCCTCGAGCGGCGCGCCGCCGAACCCGACCTCGTTACCGTCGGGGTCACGGTAAAGCACCTTTCGCACGCCGTTGGAGTACGTCTCCCTCCCATCGGGCTCGATTCCCCGAGCGGCGATCGCGGCCACGCGGGCATCAAGATCGTCGACGAAGATCGTCACTACGCAGTTGCCTGCGCCGTCGGCGTGCTCGACGACGTAGACCGAACGGTCCTCCGCAAGCGTCCACACCGCCTCAGCGGCATGCGGGAAGAACGTCGGCTCGCCCAACAACCGTTCATACCACGCACGAGCCGCCTGGAAGTTCCGCACGCGCAGACCCGCGAACAGATGCAACCTCATCGCCACGAGTCTAGGTCCTGCCAAGGTCGGTCGTCGACCAGCCACGTATACGACAGGCGGCTAACCCGAGCTGCGGCCGTCTTCCGCGGGTCGCACCACAATCAGTCTCTCCACCAGCCTTTTCGACAGTGGACGATCGACGGGAAAGTGCAGCGCGCTCTTCGTCATCGTGTAGCCGGCGAGTTCATCAGCAAGCTGCGAGAGCACCGACATTCAGCCCGGCCTGCGAGGAGGAGGACAACCCGAGGACCCCCACGATCGCTGCCGTTCCGATCGCGATCCCGAGCGCGGACAGCGCGGCGCGGACGCGGCGGGTGCGGACGGAAAAGGACACTCCCCGGAGGCGGGCACCGGCGGCTCCTCATGTTTCTCCGCACGTGTGGTGATTGCGTTGACACCGGTTCTGTGCCGAGCGTGCGCACGTGATCAATGACTTCGGGGCGCAGTTCGTGGTGGCAGGGTTCGTTGCCGTAGATCTGGCATAGCCCGTACTTGGCGCCGTGAATGACCGGCGATGCGGTCGACCATGGC
>VAWR01000127.1 GCA_005885245.1 Actinomycetota bacterium
GCCGTCCTCGTCGGGCTCTATCTGTGGGGACAACGGCGCTATCCCTCTGACAACCGGCGGCAAGTGGCGTTCGACCTCGGCCTGATCCTCCTCCTTGCGGTCTACCTGACGCCGATCGAGACGATCGCGCTGCACTACCTGCTCTCGGTCCACCTGCTGCAGAACGTCGTGACGGCGGAGTGGGCGCCCGGCTTGATGGTCTTCGGCATCGCGCCCGCTCTCGCGCGCGAGCTCTCGCGGCTGCGGATCGTCCGGCTGTTTACGCATCCCCTGGTCAGTCTGCCGCTCTGGCTCGGAACGTACTTCGTCTGGCACGTGCCCGTGGTGTACGACGCAGCGCTCCGACATCAGGACTCGTTGCTGCATTTCGAGCACTTGACCTACTTCGCGGCCGGAGGCCTGATGTGGTGGCCGGTCGTCCACGGACGCTACCCCGACGGACTGAAAGCGCTCTATCTCTTCGCTGCGTTCGTGCTTGCTGCTCCGCTCGGCCTGCTGCTCGCCTTGCTACCTCATCCCGTCTACGACTTCTACGAGGACGCGCCGCAACTCTGGGGTCTCTCAGACCTGACCGACCAGCAGATCGCAGGCGTCACGATGGCGGTCGAGCAGGCGATCGTCTTCTTCGTGCTCTTCGCGTACTACTTCTCGCGCTTCCTCCGAACGGAGCAGATCGCGGGCGTCTTCACCGAAAGCCCGAGATGAGCGCGCCGCCGCCGACGACGAGCGCCGCCGCGAGGAGAAGGCGCGGGCCGATCCGCTCCGTAGCCCGCAGGAGGACGATCGAGATCAGCACGGCGAACAACGACTCCGTGGCGACGAGGGGCGCCACCACTGTGACGCGACCGCGATCGAAGGCGGTGTACAGGCACGCATAGCTGATCCCGTAGACGAGGCCCGACGGGACGAAGGGACCTGCTGCCCGCCCGATGCGCTCGCGAGCCTCCGGGCGGGAAGCGACCACGACGAGCATGACGAGCGTCGCCGACACGAGCGACGCGGTTGCGGCGGCGAACCCCGGAACGTCACTACCGCGGGCTGCCCATCTGACGAGGTTGTCGCGGATCGAGAAGAGCAATGCCGCGCTCAAGCTGAGTGCGAGGCCGAGCGAAAGCATCGCCGCGGGTCCGCCGCGCTCGCGTACGAGCAGCGTCCCACCGGCGACGACGAGGAGCGTCCCGAGCACGAGCGCTGCGTGCAGCGGTTCCCCAAGCAGAGTGACCGCGATCGCGGCCGACAGCACCGGAGAGATCCCGACGACGATCGCGGTGCGCGAGGCCCCGATGACCTCGATCGACCGGGTAAAGAGGATCTGGCTGATTCCGGGAGCGAACAGCCCGGTCACGAAGAACGGCCACGTGTCCCTCCAAACGACCTTCGAGAAGTCACCGGCCGCAAGCGACAGGAAGGCGCAGATCAGCCCGGCGATGACCGTCGTGACGAGGGAGGCCGCCTCCGCGTCGAAGCCGCGGGCCAGTGCGAGCCGGATCGTGACGGCGAGCGCGCCAAAGAACAGCGCGGACCCCGCAGCAAGGAGGACGACCAAAGTCGGGGCGGCCGGATTCGAACCGGCGACTTCTGCGTCCCAAACGCAGCACTCTAACCAGGCTGAGCTACGCCCCGTCTTCTCTCGAAAGAGCGTACCGCATGGCAATTCGCACAGACGAGCTCGCTTTTGCTATTTCGCGCAAAGCAGCACTTCATCTCCGTCTTCAGGTTGGACAACGGACCGGCTGTTGGGTTCGCGCGATGGTCCAGCCGCGCCCGGCGATCGGGTACGCCATAGCCGCGGTCGCCGCGACGCTATTTGCCGTCAACGGCACGGTTTCGAAAGTCGCGCTCGCATCCGGCATCAGCTCGGGCCGGCGTCGAGATCTGGCTCGGGGGTCGGCTCAGCGGGGCGGGCGTCGCGGCCTGCGTCGTCGCCGCGGTGACCTACGCGGCGTACGTCCTGATCGCCGAGCGCGGCGTGCGCAGACGCGACCCGATCTCGCTCTCCGTGTGGGGCTTCTTCTTCGCCACGCTCTTCTGGACGATCGCGGCCCCCTGGTGGAGCTTCCCCGCGGCTCGCATCGACCATAAGGTTTCACTGCTCGGAAACCTGGCGTCGACGTGGCCTGGGCCTGGCTTGCGGAGTCCCTGGATCAGGTCAAGCTGTCCGGGGCTGCCCTTACCCTCGTCGGCATCGGACTAGCCCAGTCGGCCCGCTGAAAAAGCCGCTCCCAGCGGCCTCCATCTACCCCAATTGGGGGAGGCGACCCTGAAACGGCGACCCCAGACTGCCGCGAATGCCCACTAAAAGGAAGGTTCTCGTAGCATTTCTGGCAAGTTTCGCCCTTCTCGGATCCGCCGGTGCCGCTCAGGCCCGAACGCTGACCAGCCCAGAGGCATCGCTCCTGCAGACGATGAACGCCGTCCGGGCGAGCCACGGCCTTGCACCTCTTCGGGTGGATGTCCACCTTCTGCGCGCAGCTCGCGCCCACTCGGCGGACATGATGCGCCGCCAGTACTTCGCCCACGGCTCCGTGGCCGGGCGCGCGCTTTCTCGTGGCGCCCACGGCCCGGTCTTCGGCGAGGACCTCGCGTGGGCCACCGGTATCACCGCGAACTGGGTCGTCAACGCCTGGCTCGCCAGCCCGACCCACCGCGCCGTCTTGCTCCGGCCGGGCTTCCGGCGCGTCGGCGTCGGCTACAGCTTCGGGACGTTCATCGGTCACGGCGGCGCAGGGGTCGTCACGGCCGACTTCGCTGGGCGCTAGCCCGTCGGGAGAACAAGCGCGGAGGTCCGCCGGAAAACCGGGGGCCTCCCGCGCCTGGACAGCTACTCGGACTCCATCAGCGACCGCAGCTCGGAGACCTTCTCGGCCCGCAGCTCGTCGCGCTCGCCTCGTTCGAGCCGGTCGAGGAGGCTCTGAACGAGGGGCGCCAACTCGAGCGGGTTGAACGGCTTCGTGATGTAGTCGACGCCGCCGATGTCCAGCCCGCGGGCGCGATCGCGGAACTCGGCCCGCGCCGTCAGGAAGATGATCGGGATGCCGACGGTCCGCTGGTCGTCGAGCAGCTGCTCCGCGACTCGCCAGCCGTCGAGGCCGGGCATCATCACGTCGAGCAGGATCACGTCCGGACTCTCGTCACGTGCCTTGTCCACGCCGGACGGCCCGTCTGCTGCTTCGATGACTTCCATGTTCTCCGCCTCGAGGTTGACACGGCAGAGCAACCGGATCGGCGCCTCGTCGTCGATTACGAGAACTTTGGTCTTCGTCATGGAAGGAGGTTCCCGGCCGTCGCCGCCGCTATACCCAAACACGGTTCCGCCTACTCCCTGGCGACCGGCAGCTCGAAGGAGAAACTCGACCCCTCGCCCTCCGTCGAGTCGACCCAGATCCTGCCGCCCATCGCACTGACCAGCTCCTTGGCGATGAACAGCCCGAGTCCCGTCCCCGCGGCGCCGTCGCGCGCGGCCGATTCGGCCCGATAGAACTTCCTGAAGATGCGTTCGCGTTCGGAGGCGGGGATGCCGATCCCCTCGTCGGCGATACGCACCTCGACTCGATCCGCGTTCCTCCGCGCGCCGACGGTGACGGTCCCGCCTTTCGGCGAGTACCTCAGCGCGTTCTCGACCAGGATGTTGAAGACCTGTTTCACCTTGTCCGGATCGGCTTCGGCTGCGAGCGGCTCCGCTGGGAGGTCGACCTCGAAGCGGTGGCCGTTCATGACGCCGCTCTCTTCGGCCGTCTCGACCACTTCCGAGACGACGGAGCCGACGTCGATACGGCCGATCTCGACCTGCAGATCGCCCGCGTCCAGCCGTGCGACGTTGAGGAGTTGGTCGACGATCTCCGTCAGCCGGCCAGACTCCGACGCGATGTAACCCAGGAACGTGCGCCGTTCCTCCTCCCCGAATGGGATGTCCTGCCTCAGCAGCGTCTCGGCAAAGCCGTAGATCGAGGTCAGCGGCGTGCGCAGCTCGTGCGAGACGGCTGCGACGAAATCCGACTTGACCTGTTCCACCATGAGGTCGCCGGAGATGTCGCGGAACGCGAAGATGCGTCCGGCGACGGCGCCGAGTGGATCGCGCATCACCGCTTCGCTCAGAGAGAGCCATACCTCTTCACCGCCGCGCAGGATCGACACGAGACGCTGTCCGGACGAGGTCTCCCCCTCGCCCGACTCGAGCTCTCGTTGGAGGACCTGGATCGTCGTAAGCCCAATTGCTTCCTCCTGGGGGACGCCGGTGATCTCCTCGGCGGCCGCGTTCCAGAGCACGACCTCGCCGTCGCGATCGACCGCGACGATCCCGTCGGCGATGTTCGCGAGGATCGCAACGCTCCGTTCCTTCTCCAGCGACACGCGTGAGTAGAGCTCCGCATTCGCAAGCGCAGCTGAAGTGTTGCCGGCCAGAGCGAGGAGCGCCTCGATCTCTTCGGCCCGCCATCTGCGCGGTTTGGCTGCGTACACGGAGAGCACGCCGGCCAGCGTTCTTTCCGGCCCCGACAACGGCACGCCAAGGTAGGCGGCGTACCCGGCCGACAGAATCGCGTCCTCGCCGAGGAGTCGATCGTCGTCTCTCGCGTCTTCGACGGCGAGCGGCGAACGCGACTGGAACACATCGCCGGACAACCGACCCCTTACCGAAACGCGCGAGTCGACGGCGTCCTCTGCACCCTTCCCCCACGCTGCGCCGACGACGAGCTCGTCGTCCTCGAGCGTGCGCACCGCGCACGCGTCGGCGGTCAGCAGCACCGCCGCCTGCTGGACGACTTCGTCGAGCACCGCGGCGGGATCGAGTTCCGTGGCCAGCACGCTGCCGGTCCGCGCGAGCTGCTGCGACAACGCGCGTGCAGTTCGTTCCGCCTCGAAGAGCTCGCTGCGCGCGAGGGCGCTTCGCGCAGCATCGCCGAGATGGTTTGCGAGCTCGAGATCCTCGTCGGTAAACACCCTCGCCTCACCGAAGAAGACGATCACCAACCCGGCCCGCTCTGCGCGGGGGCTCGCGGCTGGGATTCCGAGCAGCCCGCGGTAGCCGGAGTCCTGGGCTAGTTGCCGCCACGCCGGTTCGAACCGGTCGTCCTCCGTCACGTCCGGTGAAGCAAGCACCCGTCCCTCCTCCACGGCCGCACGGAGGCAGTCGGCCGATTCCGGGACCCCGCCGGCGAGCGCCTCGGCCAGGACGCCCGGCAGGCCTGGAACGTCCACCAGCTCGAGCGTGCCGCCGCGAGGGAAGAGAACCGCGGTCCAGGCGCCCCCGAGCGCCTCGTTCGCCGCCTCCGCGAGAGCTCTCCCCGTCTCGTAGAGAGAAAGAGGCTGGCCGAGCAGCGCAGCGATCCTGAAGAAGGCGCTCTGCTGAGAGATGCGCCGCTCGTTCTCGTGAAGGAGCTCGGCGACGCGGACCGCGAGGCCGATCTCCCTTGCGACCGTCTCCATCAACCCGATGTCCTCTTCGGACCATTGCCCAGGGGTCGCCCGATGGATCGTGAGCACGCCGATCAATTCTTCCGAGCCCATCGGGACGGCGAGCACGGCACGCGAGCCGAGATCGAGCAACGGCTGGCGCCCGCCGAGTGAGGGATCGTCGAGCTCCGCCGCGCTCGCAACGTCTGCGATCGCGACGGTGGCGCCACGCCTCGTGGCCAGATTGGACACGGCGAGATGCCGGCTGCTCTTGATCGGCAGGAGGCCCGGAGCCTGCCACTGCGCTGTCGGAACGCCACCCACTCTGCCCAGTCGAATGAAGCAGCGATCGACGCCGAGCGCGGTTCCCGTCTCCTCGGCGGCGACCCGAAGCAGCTCGTCGATGTGGAGCTCCGATCTGACGCGCGTAGAGAGCCGAGCGACGAACCGCTCGCGCTCGAGCGCATCCGCGAGCGCGATATTGGAACGAGTGCGGTCGAGGGCGAGCGCCGCCTCGGCCGCGATCGTCTGGAGCACGGCCAGCTCTTCGCTCGCGAACGCACGTGGTTTCGAGACGGAGCCGACCACGAGGACCGCGATCACCCGCTCCTCCGCGACGAGCGGAACGAACGCGACGCTCTTTGCCTCGGTCGCCTCGACCATCCGACGGCTGACGATCTTCGATGCCGGTGCGTCATAGACGGCGAACGCGGAAGCTTCAGAGACGGCCGTGGCAACCCCGGAGGGCTCGTTGTGGAGATCGATCCGGGTATCGGGGAACCAGTCGAGGACGCGCCCGTTCACGCGGGCGACGAGACCGCTGGCGATGCGCGTCTGATGATCGACGAGCAGGACGCCGGAGAGCTCCACGCCCGACAACTCCTCGACCTGGTCGAGGAGAGCGTCGGCCACGGTTCCGGCGTCGTGTGTGCGCCCGAGGGCGGTCGAGACCGCGGCTCGCGACCGTAGCCGGTCGGAGGGCTCCGGTCCCCGCCGGACCAGCCCGGCCGCCAGAGCGACGAGAGCCGGCACCGCCAGCACGACGGCCAGCCCGAGGGTCAGCCAGATCCCGCCGACGGGGCGTTCCCGCTCGACCGCCAGCACCACGCCGGAGGTCGTGGCGGCGAGCGCAACGACCGGGTACGCCGAGAGGAGCGAGAGCGCCACGGGGGAGCGATCGCCCGGAGCTGGACCGCGGCGGCCCAAGAGACGTTGTCCGTGAAGGGCGCTCGCACCAAGGTAGGCCGCCCCGACGACAAGCAACGGCACCGCATCGAACCACAGAGCTTGGTTGGATTGTGACACTAGGCGCTTTGATTGTAGGGAGCGATCGAGAGGCAGTCGAGCCGCCGAGAAGACTCGTTGAGCGGCCTTTTCAGCTACGCGATCGGCTCTCCTGCAGGTTCCAAAGATGGGCCGTTCGGCCTATTGGAATGCGGGAAGCGACTCGTTAGCCTCACTCGCACTGGGCGATGCGAACCGCGGTGCGTTCCTGGCCTTGCAGTCCGCGGTGAGCACTAGGAGGAGCCCGTCGCCACCGACCCCCCCGAGCGACGGGCTTCTTCCTGTTCGCGCGCATACAGAACCACCTTCTAGGAGCGCAGGGCCTCCTCCGTCCACTCAATCCCGTGCCAGGCTTCAGCCTGGCTTGGGCGTACAACATCCTGCCCGTCGCCACCGACCCCCCCGAGCGACGGGCTTCTTCCTGTTCGCGCGCATACAGAACCACCTCCCAGGGGCAGGGCCTCCTCCGTCCAACTGTTGTCTCGGCGGCCGAAGAGGGCCGTTGCTACCGTGGCTCGCGGTTTGGTTCAGCGGGTCTTGCTTGCGTCGCCCCGGGGTTATTGCGCGGGAGTAGAGCGCGCCGTCGAGACGGTGGAGCGTGCGCTCTCCCTCTATGGGGCTCCGGTCTACGTCCGCAAGCAGATCGTCCACAACGCTCACGTGGTGCGCGATCTCGAAGTGCGCGGCGCGATCTTCGTCGAGGACGAGACCGAGGCTCCGGCCGGGGCGATTCTCGTCCTGTCCGCTCACGGTGTCGCGCCGTCGGTCTACGACCACGCCGCGGCACGCAGGCAGACGACGATCGATGCGACGTGCCCGCTCGTGACGAAGGTGCACGTACAGGCGCGGCGCTACGCAGCCGAGGGGAAGCGCATCGTCCTGATCGGGCACGCCGGACACGAGGAAGTGATCGGGACGCTGGGAGAGGCTCCTGACGCGACTGTCCTGGTCGAGAGCGTCGAGGATGCCGAAGCGCTCGAGCTGCCTGCGGGCGCACCGGTCGCCTACATCACGCAGACGACCCTCTCCGTCGACGAGACCGCCGAGATCATCGACATACTCAAGCGCCGCTTCCCGCACATTCGAGGGCCGCAGCGCGAGGACATCTGCTACGCAACCTCGAACCGTCAGTGGGCGGTGAAGGAACTGCTGGACGAGATCGACCTCCTGCTCGTCATCGGGTCGCACAACTCCTCGAACTCGAACCGGCTCGTCGAAGTCGCTCGTTGCGCGAACGTCGAGGCGTACCTGATCGACGACGAGACGGAGATCGAAGAACGCTGGTTCGAGCGAGCCGAGACGGTCGGCCTCACTTCAGGCGCGTCGGCGCCCGAGCACCTCGTCGAGCGCGTCTGCGACTGGTTCCGCGCTCAGGGGGTGACGGAGATCACGCCGTTCGCGTCGGTCTACGAGGACGTCGTCTTCCGACTGCCTGTCGAGCTACGGCGCGCAGAGACACCGGCGGCCTGACGGGCCTCAGGAACCGCGCGAGACGGGCCGCCTCCTGCTGCGTCAGCGAGACGGCGCCTTCCGCAACGCCCGTCTCGTCCCAGACGCTGAAGCGCACGTGCGGATCGTCGGTGAGGTAGCGCGAGACGCGTAGCGCCTTGCCCGCGTCGCGCGGGTGCGGCGAGAAGAACTCGACGATCTTGCTCCGCTGTCGCGCCGCACACCAGGGACAGAAGCGGAAACGCTCGTCGACGTGCTCTCCACAGCGCGCGCATGGCGCCATGCCCCGTAGCCTGCCATAGCATCCGCTGGTGCGCGAGCCCCCGGAGGGAATTCGGCGACTGCCGGAGCAGTACTTCACGGCGCTGCTGGCGCGCGTCGCCGCTGCGGCGACGGCTGAAGGCGAGCCGCTCATCGACCTCGGACGGGGGAACCCCGAGATCGGGCCGCCGGAGCACGTCGTGCGGGCGCTGACGGAGGCGGCCTCTCGTCCCGACGTCCATGGCTACGCGCCGTTCGCCGGCCTCGCCGTTCTGAAGGAAGCGGTCGCGGTGCGGTACCGAGACGTGTATGGAGTAGAGCTCGACCCGACGCGTGAGATCGCGGTCCTCCCGGGCACGAAGACCGGACTGATCGAGTTTGCGCTCTGCACCGTCGAGAGCCGTGGAACGATCGTGCTGCCGGATCCCGGTTATCCCGACTACTTTTCCGCCGTTGCGCTCGCGGGCGCGACGCACGCTCCGTTCTCCGGCTTCGACGTCCGTGCGGATGCGATGTATCTCAACTTTCCGTCCAACCCCACTGCGGCAACCGTCCCCACCGGTCTGTTCGAAGAAGCCGTGCGCTGGGCCGAGCTCAGCGAGGCGTGGATCCTGCACGACTTCGCTTACGCCGACCTCGTCTTCGACGGCCGGCGTCCTCACAGCTTCCTCGCCGTCGAAGGCGCGCGAAAGGTCGGCATCGAGCTCTTCAGCATGTCGAAGTCGTACGGAATGGCAGGCTGGCGTCTTGGTTTTGCGCTCGGCAACGCGGAGCTCGTGCACCGCATCGAGGTCCTGCAGGACCACCTCTTCGCGGGCATTTTCCGTCCGGTGCAGGAAGCGGGAGTCGCCGCGCTGACCGGGCCGCAGGACTCCGTCGAGAAACGACGCGCGACGTACGAGCGACGACGAGCCCGTGCCCTCGCGGCGCTGGGCGAGATCGAGGCATGTTCCGAGGGCACGTTCTTCGTCTGGTTCCGACTGCCGACGGAGGTCACCGTCGAGAGCCTGTTGGTCGAGCACCGGCTCGCAGTCGCGCCCGGTGAAGGCTTCGGTGCGCGAGGCGAGGGTTGGGCACGCCTCTCCCTCGCGGTCAGCGACGAGACCCTCGACCTCGGGCTGGAGCGGCTCCGAGCGGCGTTCGCCTAGACCTTGCCGATCTGCGGCTCGGAGATCCCGTCGGTGCGGATCTCCGTTGCGAGCACTTCCTCCTTGATCCACGTCTCGTGCGCGAGGAGATCAGCGTCGGACTGAGGGAGCACCACGGTGATTCTGTCCGTCAGGGCGAGGCCCGCCTCCTTGCGCATCGTGTTCAGCTTGTGGATGAGGTCGAGCACGCGTCCCTCCAGACGCAGCTCATCGTCGAGCTCAGTCGTGACGGCGACGGTGACCGCATCGTCCTCCGCGAGGGCCCAACCTTCCCGCGGCCGGCGCTCGACGAGCACTTCCTCGGCGCCGAGATCATGCCCGTTCACGCGCACTCCCCCGCCTGCGAGCTGCTCGAACTCGCCGGCCTCGAGCGCCGCCCGCACTGTACCGAGCTCTTTGCCGAGCTTCGGGCCGAGCACGGGCAGGTTCGGCTTGACGCGCACCTCCATCGCCTCGACAGGCCCGAACTCCACTTCCTTCACGCGCAACTCCTCGGCGATCTCGTCCGCATGCCGCTGCGCCGAGCCGGCGCCCTGCACGACGAGGCGACGCAGCGGCTGGCGCAGCTTGATGCTCGCCTCGCCGCGTGCCTGACGCCCGAGCTCGACGACTCGCCGCACCTCCGAGACCTCATGCAGCAGGCCCTGGTCACGCTCCCGTAGCTCGGGCCAGGGCGCGAGAAACACGGAGCCGGTCGCGTCCTTGGCACGCAGCCGGCGCCACAGGAAGTCCGCGAGGAACGGCATCACCGGCCCGATGACCTGCAGGCACCGCACGAGTGCCTGCCACAGCGTCCACAGTGCAACCTCGTCGCCGTTCCAGAAGCGCCGCCGCGAGCGCCGGATGTACCAGTTCGAGAGATCGTCCACGAACGAGTCGAACGCACGGGTGAGCGACGGGGTCCAGTAACGGTCGTACGCGTCCGTCATCTCCGCGACGAGCTGCTCCGTGCGCTCGAGCAGCCAGCGGTCGAGCGGCTGCAGCTCGCCGGGCGCATCGGGACCCGGTCGGAAGCCGGCCACGTTCGCGTAGTCGACGAAGAACTTGACCGAGTTCCAGAAGGTCAGGAGGCGCCGCCTGATCTCGGCCGCGGGCCCGTAGCCGAACTTGAGGTTCTGGCTCGGCACGTGTTCGCAGAACATGAAGCGGATCACGTCCGCGCCGATGTTTTGGAGCGCCTCCGCCGCGTCGATCGAGTTCCCCCAAGAGCGGTGCATCTCGCGCCCGTGCTCGTCGAGCAGCTTCTCGTAGGTCAGCACCGCCCGGTACGGCGACTTCCCCGTCAGCGTGACCGACATGAAGGACTGCGAGTAGAACCACAGCCGGATCTGCTCGCGCATCTCCGAGACCCAGTTCGCCGGATACCACTTCTCCCAGTACGCATGGTCGGGGAGGTCGGCGCCGGTGAGCCCGGCCGCCGCGCCGGTCGCGTACCCGTGTACCTTCCACTCCTCGTTCTGCCAGCCGAGGGTCGAGAAGGGGACGATTCCCGCGTCGAGCCAGGCATCGCCCACCTCGGGCACGCGCCGTAGCTCCGCGCCGCAGCCACAGCGGATCGGCACCTCGTCGATCCAGGGCCGGTGGAGCTCCTGCAACTGCTCCAGCCCGCCGGTCGCACGCTCGCGCAGCTCGTCGAGCGAGCCGACGACCGTCAGCTTCCCGCAGGACTCGCAGGGATAGAAAGGCAGCGGCAGTCCGAAGTACCGGCGGCGCGAAATGTTCCAGTCGCCCATGTTGCGGAGCCAGTCGTCCATCCGCTTCGAGTAGAAGTCCGGCGTCCACTCCACCGTCGCGTTCGCGTCGAGCATGGGCTGCCTGATCTCGTCGGCGCTGATCATCCAGTCGTCTGCGATCCGGAAGACGAGCGGCGTCGAGCAGCGCCAGCAGATTGGATAACGGTGGACGATCGACCCCGCTTCGACGAGCAGCCCGCGTCGCTCGAGCTCCACGACGATCGGCCCTTCGACGTCCTCCGTCGAGCGACCTTCGAACTCACCGTACTCCTTGTAGAACAGGCCTCCCTCGTTGATCGGCATCAGCACCGCCAGGTCGTGAACGCGCGAGAGCTCGAAGTCCTCGGAGCCGCAACCCGGCGCGATGTGAACGATGCCGGTTCCCTCCGTCAGCACGACGTCGTCCCATGGGATGACGCGGTGCACGACGCCCTGCTGCGCCGGCAGCGAATCGAACGGCCCTTCGTACTCGAGCCCGACGAGCTCCTCACCGAGCGCGCGCCGCGCGAACGCAGCGTCCGGGTTGCGCTCCACCGCCCACCACTCGCCGCTGTCCGTCAGCCCGTACTCCGCGTCCGGCTTGACAGCCGCCGCCACATTCGCCGGCAGCGTCCACGGCGTCGTCGTCCACACGACGAGCGACTCGCCTTCGCGCCCCCTGAGCGGGAAGCGGACGTAGAGCGACGGATGCGTCAGCTCTGCATACGAGTTGAGCAACTCGTGCTGCGAGAGCGACGTTCCGCAACGCGGACACCACTCGACTGAGCGGTGGCCCTTGTACAGCCAGCCGCGGTCGTGGCACTCCTTCAGGAAGCGCCAGATGTACTCGATGTTCGTGTCGGAGAACGTGTAGTAGTCGTTGTCCCAGTCCATCCACATGCCGAGCCGGCGGGACTGCTGCGTGATCACCTCGCTGAACTCGGCGACGCGCTCCTTGCAACGCTCGGCGAACTCCGCCAGGCCGTACTCCTCGATCTCACGCTTCGAATTCAGGCCGAGCGAGCGCTCGACCCCGACCTCGACCCAAAGGCCTTGGCAGTCGAAGCCGTTCTGGTAGCGCTGGTCGAAACCGCGCAGCGCCTTGTAGCGCTGGAAGACGTCCTTGAGCGTCCGGCCCCAACAGTGGTGCGCCCCCATTGGATTGTTCGCGGTCATCGGGCCGTCCAGGAAGCTGAACGGCGGCGCACCGCGGTTCCGCTCACGCAGTCGGTCGAAGACGCGCTCGGAGTCCCACCAGGCGAGGATCTCCTCCTCCAGGGCGAGATGATCGGGATACTGCGGAAGCGGCTCGAACATCGCTTCGATTCTAGGGGCGGAATCTGGCGGCGTTCCAAAGCGTTGCTATAGGGGTACGACCGACCTGTCAGTTAAGAAAGGACCTATGTCTACGGCAGTAACGGAACAGAGCTTCGAAGAGGAAGTCCTGAAGAGCGACAAGCCCGTGATCGTCGACTTCTGGGCAGAGTGGTGCGGTCCGTGCCACGCGGTCTCCCCGGTGCTCGATCGCATCGTCGACGAGCGGAACGGGGACCTGAAGCTCGTCAAGGTGAACATCGACGAGCAGCCCGAGCTCGCTCAGAGATTCGGAGTCCAGTCGATCCCGACGATCATCCTCTTCAAGGAAGGCCAGCCCGCCGCCGCGGCGATCGGCGCTCAGCCCAAGCCGGCGCTCGAGCGGGCGCTAGGGCTCGCCGACTCCCAGGGCTAACCGCCCTCGGCTTGTTCTTTCTCGGCGTGCGGGACGGGCGAGACCGCCCGTTCCGCAGGCTCCTGCACCAGGCTCAGGACGCGCATGCCGTGAACGAAGACGATCGCGCCGCCCAGCCAGCCGCCGAGGGTCATGAACAGGAAGCCGATCACGGTCAGGGTGTAGGCGCCGCCGCTGACGTTGGCGTGCGTGTACGCGCCGTGACCGAAGATCGCAGCGAGGCCGAAGAAGACGGTCGCCGTCACCATCGCGAGAAGATGGGTCGACGCGGTCTTCCACGGCTCCGAGCCCCACTCGATCGTGAGCCAGTCCAGGAGCCCTGTCAGCGCGGTCGGGACGGTCACGATCAGCCCGAAGATCAGGGCGATCCACCAGCCGTACGCGCCCGCGTTCTGCGTGATGCCGGTGACCTCCGCCAGGCCCGCAACGGTCGCGAACGTGTACGTCCCGATCGTCGCGTCCGTCAGCGGCGGATGGATCGGGTGGCCCGGAAGCCCGTGCCACAGGTAGCTGAGCTTCATGCGCTCGGGAATCTAAGCGATCCCGACCCGTGGCGCGACTACGACTCTTGCGCCTCGAGAAAACTCAGGAAAGCCGCATGCTTGGCGAGGAGAGCCTCGATCTCCGCGACTCCCGCCCCGGCCCAGTCCTCGAGCCAGGTGTCGTTGAGATCATCCTCGATCTGGTGAAGGCCGCGTTCACTCATAGCTCTAAATATCGGCACGTCGGCCGGACGGCGCCATGGGCCGAACGGCTCATTCGAGGGTCCGCGGGTCCCAGAGGTTCGAACGGTCTTTGAGCGGTTTCCTGGTCATCAATCCCCGTTCCGGCAAGGGGTCTCCGAACGCGGACGAGCTCGCTGCAGAGGCCCGCACCCGGGGCATCGAGGCCCACGTCCTACGTGCCGGCGAGGACGCCGCCGAGCTCGCGCGGACCTCCTCGGCGGACGTGCTCGGCGTGGCAGGCGGAGACGGATCGCTCGCGCAGGTGGCCGAGATCGCGCTCCAGCGCGGGGCGGCGTTCGCCGCCGTGCCGTTCGGGACTCGCAACCACTTCGCACGCGATCTCGGACTCGACCGCAACGATCCGGTCGGGGCGCTCGACACCTTCCGGGGCAGCGAACGGCGAATCGACGTGGGACGCGCCGGGGACCGGTTGTTCCTGAACAACGTGTCGATCGGCATGTACGGACGGGTCGTTCACCGGCGCGAGGACCATCGACGCCGGCGCGAGCTCTTCGCCCGAGCCCGGGCCTGGGCGATTCTCCTCACGCACCGGGACCGGCTGGGTCTCACCATCGACGGCGACCCGGTCGAAACGCGGCTCCTCCTCGTCGCGAACAATGCGTATGCGCTCGATTTCCCTTCGATCGGTGCGCGAGAGCGGTTGGACGAAGGGCGGCTCCATCTCTACAGCCTCGGCGCCAATCCTCCTGAACGAAGCGGCGAGCGCTTCGTCATCGACGCGGCGCCAGGCCGACTCGAGGCAGCGGTGGACGGGGAGCCCGAGGAGCTGCAGACCCCCGTCGAGTTCCGCGTCGAGCCGAAGGCCTTACGCGTCCTTCTGCCCAAGGGCAGCTGAAAGCACCGCGGGGTAGTGCGAGAACGCGAGCTCCGAGGAATGAGGCAGCTCGTCGGGGTCGAACCACCGCAGCTCGACGAGATCGTCGCCGGGCCGAGGCCGGCCGCGGGCCTGCGCCGTCCACGCGAGGCAGAGCACGATCCGGCCAGCGTATGGCTCGAGCCAGAACCCGAGAAACTCGAGCGGCTCGATCTCGAGTGCGGTCTCCTCTCGGACCTCTCGCCGGAGTGCGTCCAGCGGATGCTCGTCTTCGTGCAGAAAGCCCCCGGGCAGGTCCCAGAGACCGATGCCGGGATCGAACGCCCGCCGCCCGAGCAGGATGCGTCCGCGCCCGTCCAGACAGACCGCCTCGGCGCCGGGAACGGGGTTGGCGTAGGCGACGTGCCCGCACGCCCGGCATTCGACCCGGTCTTCGACCTTCTCGATAGCCTCGCCGCAAACCGGACAGAAGCGCCAGGCGTCAAGCGCACCCATGGGAGGGACCATGCACCATCAGCAGCGGACAGAGGAGCCGGGCGGGTGAGCCCGCGCGCGGCGGGCGCGACGCAGCACGAGCTGTCCCGGATCGGATTGCTCGCGACACTCTCCGGCGAGACGCTCGCGAGGCTCGCCCAGCGCATGACCCGGGAGGAGATCCCGGCAGGGGCCGGAGTTGTCGAGGAAGGCGAGTCCGGCGAGCGCTTCTACGTCGTCCTCAGCGGCATGCTCACCGTCAGCCAGCGGAGCCGCGGAGCTCAGAGCGTGCTGCGTCCGGGCGACTATTTCGGGGAGGTCGCGCTGGCGATGCAGATGCCGCGCACCGCTTCGGTGCGCGCACTGACGCCGGTGACGGTCGCGAGCTGCGACCGCGAGACGTTCGACGAATTCGTTCGCCCCTTGTTCGCGGACGACGCATGAGCGTCTGGTTCGACGTCCACGGAGAAGGGCCCGCGGTCGCACTCGTTCATGCGGGCGTCGCCGACTCGCGGATGTGGGAGCCCAGCCGCAGCTGCGGACACGCGGAGCGCGCGACGATCCTCGGGGCCGCCCACCTTCCGAGCCTGGAGCGACCCGACGAGTTCGACCGGATCGTGCTGGGCTTCCTCGCCGAGCACGGCGTCTGACGTCGGCGACCGTACCGGTGCCAGGCACCGGTACGAGACGGTCACGAGAGCGTGCCGAGCAGCGCGATTCCGCTGCACACACCGGTCTCGTGCCGGTGCCAGGCACGGGTACGCGACGGTGACGCAAGTGTCACGCAATCTCCCGCAGCACGGCGTCTGACAGAAGCGGCCACGCCTCCTTCGCCCAGTCGCCGAACTCCAGGTTCGTGAGGACGCCGAGCGCGACCCCGGCTGCGGGGTCGACCCAGAGGAACGTGCCGCTGCCGCCGAAGTGGCCGAACGTGCCCGGCGAGTTGCGCGAGCCGGTCCAGTGGGGCGACTTTCGGTCCCGCAGCTCGAAACCGAGGCCCCAGTCGTTCGGATCCATCCGTCCGAAGTCGGGCAGCACTCCGGCAAGGCCGGGGAACTGGATGCTCGTCGCCTCTGCGAGGGTCTCGGGGGCGATTAGCGTCGGGCGCTGAAGCTCGCGCCCGAGCAGGAGAAGATCGTCGAGGGTGCCGTGGAGCTCCGACGCCGGCGAGCCGCGCAGCTCGGACCGCATGCCAAGCGGCTGGAGCACACCTGTCGAGAGGTAGTCCGTGAAGGGCATCTCGGCGGCCCCGGCGATGTACTCCGCAAGCGTTTCGAAGCCAACGTTGGAGTAGACGCGGCGCTGCCCCGGACGAGAGGTCGGTCCGCCGGACTCGAACGGCAGACCAGACGCATGGGAGAGCAGGTGGCGGACCGTCGAACCTTGTGGGCCAGCCGGCTCGTCCAGATCGATTACCCCCTCCTCCGCCGCGACAAGTGCGGCGAGGGCGGTGACGAGCTTCGTGACCGACGCCCAGCGGAACACGCGGTCGCGCGGACCACGCACCGCGACGACGTCCGCATCCCGCACGACGCCGGCAGCCGCAGCCGACGCGGGCCACTCGTCGATGCGTTGTAGGGCTTTCATCGGCGCGCGATACTAGATCGATGGGACGACAGCTCGTCTCCTCGGGCTCGCCCTACGAGCCGACGATCGGCTATTCGCGCGCCGTCCGCGACGGACGCCACGT
>VAWR01000170.1 GCA_005885245.1 Actinomycetota bacterium
AGAGAGTTTCCGCGTGTCTGACCCGAAAGGAGAAGCACATAATGGGTATGGGAGTCAGTCTTCTGCTCGTCGCCGCCGGGGCCATTCTGGTCTGGGCGGTCAATGCAACGGTCAGCGGCATCGAGATCCACACGATCGGCTGGATCCTTCTGGCCGTCGGTGCGATCGGCGCGCTGCTGTCGCTCATCTTCTGGTCGAGCTGGGGCGGCTTCGGCGGACCTGCCGACGGCCGCGGACGGCGCACGGTGGTTCGCGAGGACTACTAGGCGTTTGACGTAGTACTGCATCTGGGAGAGCCCCGCTTCGCGGGGCTCTCCCTTTTTAGGCGACGGCAGGGGCGAGCTCGCGGCCGATCAGCGTGACCGTGTCCAGGTCACGGTGCGCGAGGTGCTGGAGCATGACGCGCTCGTAGCCGATCTCCTCGATCGCCTTGAGCCGCTCGACCACCTGGTCGACCGTGCCGACCGGCGCGTGTTCGCCGTCGCGCTCCAAGACGTCCTTTGGATCTCGCCCGAAGAGCGCGCCGATGCGGCGGGCCGACTCCTGCACTTCCCGGTCGTCCCGACCCACCACGCATGGGGCCATGAGTGAGCAACGCAGCGTCGCGGGATTGCGACCGGCGCTCTCGCACGCGTCGTCGAGTGCGCGCTTTCGCAGGCGAAGCTCGTCGAGCCCGCCGAACAGTGTGTTGTACTCGTCCGCGAACCGCGCGGCCGGAATCGCGGTGCCCGGCTTCGCGCTTCCGCCGACGAGCAGGTTCAGGTCGGGTCGGAGTAGGCCGGGAGCGTCTTCAAGCTTGTACCGGGCACCCTCGAAGGTGACCCGCTCTTCGTGCAGCAGTCGATGGACGATCTCCAACTGCTCGCCAAAACGTGCGACCCGGTCGCGTGCGGCGCCGAACTCGAAGCCGTACGCCTCGTGCTCGCGCCCCTCCCACCCGGCGCCGAGACCCAGTGTGACGCGGCCGCCCGAGATCTCGTCGACCGTCGCCGCGGAGCGTGCGAGCACGGAGGGATGGCGGAAGGTCGCGGGGGAGACGAGCGTTCCGAGCTCGAGTCTCGTCGTCCGCGCGGCGAGGCCGGCGAGCGTCGCCCACGCGTCGAGGACCCGACGGCTCTCGTCGAACCAGGAGAGGTAGTGATCCGACCGGAAGAGCGCTTCGACGCCGTGTTCTTCGCAGGCGGAGGCGAGCGCGACCCAATCGTCCCAGGTCACACCCTCCTGGCCTTCGATCATGAGGGCAAGCCGCACGAAGCGGAAGCCTATTCGTGTCCCGAGTGGTCAGGTGTGGATGCAAAGTCACACTTCCGGCTCGAACTCCAGGTCCGTTCCAGATACCCCGGCCACGGCCCTGCGGGCCGCGGCCGGGGACAGTCCCCAGACGTGACTCGCCCGGACCGCACCGCCCCGGCCATGTCGGGCCTGCCGCCAAAGTGCCCCGCTAGCATCGACCCATGGCCGTCGCCTCGCCCGAGCAGTACCTCGCCGACCTCAACCCCGCGCAGCGTGAGGCCGTTCTCGCCACCGAGGGCCCTCTGCTCGTCATCGCGGGAGCCGGCTCGGGCAAGACGCGCGTGCTCACGTACCGCGTGGCCCACCTGATCAACGCGGTCGGGGCGAAGCCGAACGAGATCCTCGCCATCACCTTCACGAACAAGGCGGCGGGCGAGATGCGGGAACGTCTCCAACGCCTGCTCGGCCGCAGCGGCCGCGGCCTGTGGATCCTCACCTTCCACGCGGCGTGCGGGCGAATCCTGCGCCGGGAGGCGCAGCGGCTCGGCTACCGCTCGAACTTCACGATCTACGACCAGGCCGACCAGATCCGCCTGGTGAAGCAGTGCCTGGAGGAGCTGGAGCGGGACCCGAAGCGATTCACCCCACGAGGAATCCACAATCAGATCTCGCATGCGAAGGACCGCCTGATCCAGCCGGAGGAGTATGCAAATCAGGTGCAGTCCTTCTACGACCAGACGGTCGCCGACGTGTACCAGCTCTACCAGCGCCGTCTCTTCGCCTCGAACGCCGTCGACTTCGATGACCTGCTGATGCTCACCGTCGACGTGTTGGAGCGATTCCCCGAGGCGCGGGAGAAGTGGCAGAAGGCGTTCCGTTACATCCTGGTGGACGAGTACCAGGACACCAACCATGCGCAGTACCGACTGCTCCAGCTACTGGCGGAGCAGCACGGAAACGTCGGCGCCGTCGGCGATCCGGACCAGTCGATCTTCGCGTTCAGAGGAGCCGACATCAACAACATCCTCGACTTCGAGCGGGACTTTCCCGGGACGCGCACGATCGCGCTGGAGCAGAACTACCGGTCGACCAACTCCATCCTCGAGGGCGCGAACGCGGTCATCGCCAACAATCGCGAACGCAAACCGAAGGAGCTCTGGTCCGAGCTCGGCGACGGCGATCCGGTGCGCGTCGTCGAGGTGGAGGACGAGCACGCCGAGGCGCGCTTCGTCGCCGCCGGGATCGCCTCGCTCGTCGAGGAGGGGTTCTCCGGTGACGAGATCGCCGTCTTCTACCGGACGAACGCGCAGTCCCGTGTGCTCGAGGACGTTCTGGTCCGGCAGGGCGTCCCCTACCAGGTGATCGGCGGCCCGCGCTTCTACGAGCGCGCGGAGATCAAGGACGCGATCGCCTACCTCCAGGCGATCGACAATCCCTATGACGCGGTCTCGCTGCAACGCATCGCCAACAAGCCACGCCGCGGGATCGGCGACTCCAGCCTGGCGCGGCTGCAGACGTGGGCGGACGCGCAGGGACGCTCGCTCTGGGAGGCGACCGAGTTCGCAGAGGAGGCGGGAGTCGGGGCCGCGCCGCTACGGGCCGTTCAGCAGTTCCGGACCCTCATGCAGTCGTTGCAGTCCGGCGCCCTGGAGCTCCCCGTCTCCGAGCTGGTCGAACGGACGCTCGAAAGAAGCGGTTATCTCGAAGGGCTCGAAGGCAAGGCCGCCTCGAGAACCTGCAGGAGCTCGTCGGCGTCGCGCGTGAGTACCAGGAGAACGCCGAGGAGCCGTCGCTGTCCCACTTCCTGCAGGAGATCTCGCTCTATTCAGATCAGGACGCGATGCGCGGCGAGGAGAGCCTCGTCACCTTGATGACTCTCCACAACGCGAAGGGTCTCGAGTTCCGGGCCGTCTATCTGCTCGGCATGGAAGAAGGCATCTTCCCGCACGCTCGTTCGATCGAGGAGCAGGGCATCGAGGAGGAGCGCAGGCTCGCGTACGTGGGGATGACGCGTGCGAAGGAACACCTGACCCTGCTGCACGCATCCGCGCGTTCGCTCTGGGGCTCGCGCGGCTACAACCTGCCGTCGCGGTTCCTCGACGAGCTGCCCGCGTCGGTGGACCGCGAACGACTGCGGCCCGGGTCGTGGTCGTCCTACGGCGCCCAGGGCGTCGCCCCCCGCGACGACGTGCCGTCGCTGTCCACCGGCGACTCCGTGCGCCACGGCACCCTCGGCGAGGGAGTCGTGACGCAGATCGAAGCCGGCGGGGTCGTCACCGTTCGCTTCGTGGACGGCAGCGAACGCCGCTTGATGCTGGACTACGCGCCCCTCGAACGCATTCCATAGGGTCGTCGCATGGCCTTCGACGTCCGTCCGGTCCGGAACCTGGAGGAATTCGGCGCAGCCTTTCTCGCGATCGGCCAGTACTTCGGCGCGACCACCGAGGAAGATCGCATGCAGCGCTGGGTCGACCAGCTCGGGCTCGATCGCATGCACGCGGCGTTGTCGGACGGCGCGATCGTCGGCGGTGCCGCCGCGTTCACCTTCAACATGACCGTTCCCGGCGGCGACCTTCCGACGGCCGGCATCAGCGTTGTCGGTGTCTACCCGACGCACCGCAGGCGCGGCATCCTCCGTTCGCTGATGCGTGCACAGCTCGACGACGTGCACGAGCGCGGCGAGCCGATGGCGGCCCTGTGGGCGTCAGAGGAGCCGATCTACGGACGCTTCGGCTATGGGCTCGCGGGCTTTTGCGGGGAGATTGCGCTCCCGCACGAATACACCGCCTTCGCCCAGACGATCGAGCCGACGGGAACGCTCCGCTTCCTCGAGCCCGACGAGGTGCTCGAGGCGATCCCGCCGGTATTCGAGCGTATCCGCGCGGACTGGCCCGGCATGTTCTCCCGGAATCGGCTGTGGTGGGAGCGCCGGGAGATCGAAGATCCGGAGGATCGGAGGGACGGCGCCGGCCCGAAACGCTGGATTGCCTACGAGCAGGATGGTTCGATCGAGGGCTTTGCGATCTACCGTCACAAGCCCGGCTGGGAACACGGATCGACGGTGGCCGAGCTGCGCGTGCTCGAGGCCCTGGGCATCGGAGCGGAGGCGGTGCGCGATCTCTGGGCCTTTCTGCTCGCCATCGACTGGAAGGCAACGGTGAAGGCCTGGCTGTTGCCGCCGGACCATCCGCTTTTCCTCCTGCTCGCGTCACCTCGACGCCTCCGGTTTCGACTCGGCGATTCGCTGTGGGTACGGCTCGTCGACGTCGGGGCTGCGCTCTCCGCGCGGCGTTACTCGTCGGACGACTCGCTTGTGCTCGACGTCACCGACGATTTCTGTCCGTGGAACGCGGGGCTCTGGAAGCTCGAGGGCGGAACTGCGGCGCGAACCAAAGACGATCCGGACCTCCGACTGCCGGTCCAGTCGCTCGGCTCGGCGTTCCTCGGCGGGGTGCAGTTTGCTGCCCTGGCGCGCGCAGGCCGTGTCGAAGAGGTGCGGGAAGGCGCGCTCGCGCGCGCAGACGGTCTCTTTCGCTGGGACCGACTTCCCTGGTGCCCCCAGATCTTCTGATCCGATGCCGCTGCTAGGCTGCCGCCCCCATGAGGCCAGGGGTCTGCGCCGTCCTCCTGGCGCTCGTGTTTCCAGCGGCTGCGTCGGCGCACACGGATGCCGGGTGGCAGGTCTCGCTGCGCCGGCCCGCCGACGGCACGATCACCTCGCCGTTCGGTCGCGACGGTTACCGCTGGCACACGGGACTCGACATCGGAATCCTGCGCTCGCTGGATGTTCGCGCCGCCGCGGACGGGGTCGTCACGAGGATCGGCTATCTCCAGGGATACGAGGGGTACGGCAGCGTCGTCGTCATCAGGCATCGCTACGGCTACTCCACCCTGTACGCGCATTTGTCCCGCCCGCTCGCGCATCCAGGGGAGGTCGTCCACCAGGGAGAGCTCATCGGCGAGGCAGGATGTACCGGCTGGTGCACAGGCACGCATCTCCACTTCGAGCTCCGCTCTGACGACGTTCCGATCGATCCGTCCCTGCTGCTAGTCGGCTAAACTGGCGCGTCCCAGGGCGGTTAGCTCAGTTGGGAGAGCACCAGCTCGACAAGCTGGGGGTCACTGGTTCGAGCCCAGTACCGCCCACTCCGCCGGGAAATCCGGCCCGCTACGCGGGCCATAGTGATTTCCCGGCGTTCGCGTTTCGATCCGTTGCCGTAGCGGCCGACGCCGGCGAAGCCGGCATCGGCCGCGAATCGTCTACTCGTTTATCTGCGCGATGGCGCGTCGGAGGATGACCGAAAACCATTTGTCGAAGTCGGGACGGGCGTCGGCGCGAAGGTGGTCGCCGGTATGTCGTGTGCGGCGAGCTCGTCACACAGCTCAGTGAAGCGCGGGGCGAACTCGAGCCTCGACCTCGCCGCGCTGGAGCTCCGCGTACTGCGGCAGCGGAGCGAGCCACGGCTCGGGAGGGTTGCCGAAGGTCCCGATCGGCGTACCCGCGTCGGCGAGCAGGAGCCACGCTCGCTCCTCGTCGTGGCCGAGCACGTGGGCGACCCGGTCGGGCCACCGCGAGAAGAGCTCCGCACTCAGCCGCGGCTCGAAAGCCTGCACGGGCGCGCAGTCCTTGAACCACGCAACGCCGCCGGCGAGCGGCACACGTAGTACCGTCTCTTCGGCTGGCCGCGCATTGGCTTCGGGTCGTGTTTTTCCTGGCTCGGCGCCGTCGTAGACTGCGTCTAGACCCGAGGGGGACCGCTGAGCGATCGTCTGGACGAGGCCAAGATCGAGCAACTCCGCGCCTGGGGCGCGGGTCTCCATGCCGACGGCAATGACGATCTTCGGGCGACCGGAAAGGCGATCCTCTTGCTGATCGAGGAGATCGAGCGTCTTCACATCGATCTCTGGAATGCGAAGTCGACGCGCGAGGAAAGGGAGGTCGAGCACGCCGGTGCGGAGGTTCAGACCCACGCGAGTATCGATCGGACGCTCCGCGCCAGACTGAGCCGTAGCCTCAGTCGGTGAACACGGTCCATCCACAGACCGTCCACAGGGTGTTGAAGCTACGGCGGCGCCCGCTCGCCGGCGCACTCCCGTGGCGGGAGTGCGCAGCGAGCTGACTGCAAGGGAAACTACGGTGCGATCCGCAAGACTTCGCCGGTCGCCGGCGCTGTACTGCGGTTCGAGACGTAGAGAGCGTGGTCGGATCCGACGACGAGGCCTGCAGGATGATCCAGCCTGCCCTGCGTGTCGACTGTTGTGCGGGAACCATCGGGTGCTATTCGCACGATCGAGCCGGGTCCGCTGAAAAACGGACCTGAACCATGCTGGAGAACATAGAGCGACCCGTCGCTGCCGAACGCGAGGTCTGTGATCTGGGTCAGGTTCGCCGCGTAGATCGTGGGCGCGGCACCGGGTACGACACGGAAGACGACGGCGCTTCCGGGCGTGAACGGTACGCCGCTGAGCGTCGACACGTAGTAGGCGCCGTCTGGGCCCAGCACGACATCGGTCGGCACGCGATCCGTCGGTCCGAAGGCCCCGATGAACTTCGGAAACACGGCGACCGTCGAGATCGAACCGTTTGCACGGACGTCGAGCAGGGAGTTCCCTCCTGCGTCGGTGACGAGCTCGTGCCCGGGCAACGCGAGCAGGCCATAGGGGTTGGTGTCGAGCTGGGCGCCGTCAGGATTCGTGTTCTCGTACGCGGACACGTCGGCAACCGAGCGGCGCACGCCGGACGGCTCGATCTTCAACAACTGGCCGAAGCTCGAACCGATTCCCGGGAGTACGACGTTCCGCGAGTCGGGCGGCCCGCCACCGAACCCGATCGTCACGTACATGCCGCCGCTCCCCTGAAAAGAGACGTGCTGTGGCCCGCTCGCCGGGCCCGCGAAGCTCGGATTCTCTAGCGACGGTAGACCCGTCACCACGCGTTCCTGTCGGCCGTGCCAGTAGCGCGAGATCGCGCCCGTCGCCCCGTAACAACGGAAGCCGACGCCGGGATCCGCGCTCGCATAACAAGACGACGAGAGCGGTCCGCCACGCCCGGCCTCGGCAACGTAGAGACCGCCCGCGGGCCCGAACGCAAGCCCCCGAGGATTGTCGAGCCCCTGCATGACTGTTGTGATCGTCGACGCAGAGACGCCGGCGGGCAAGGCCAGCGCGCCCGCCATTACCAACAACAGCAATCTCTTCACGGTCTTGCCTCCCCTTCGCAGTGGTGAGACCGTCCTTAGGCGGAGCACAGTCTCACATGTGCGCGGCGCGATTGCGCCGCACGATGACCTTCCCGCCTGGCTCAACGGCCGTAACCAGGGCGACGAGGCTCGCGGGGACCGCGGGACGGTCGAGCAGAAGGGCGTGCCCGGCAGCTGGCGGCTGCTCGCGGTGGCGTGATCGTTACCCCGGAAGGGGTATGACATCGACCTCGATATCCCCGACTGTCAGAGAGCCCGAGGCGTCTCGGCCGAACACGTACGGAAGGGGAAGATTGCTCAGCAGAGGTCTGCGGCTCGCGGTCACGTTCCTGTGCATGGCGGGACTGGCGGTCGCACCCGCGGGTGCGGGAGCCGGCCCGGCGCCAGCACGCATCGGCGGCGGGTCCAACGAGACGGCGAGCAGCTGGTTCGTCGAGCTCGCGAGTCCTCCCACGGTGAAGGGAACGAGCAAGGCGACCCTGAAGGCCGAACGTGACGCCTTCAAGAAGAGCGCAACTGCGGACGGCGTCAAGCTGACGGAGCGCTACTCCTACGACACGCTCTGGAACGGTCTTTCCGTGTCGGTCCCGCCGGCGCAGGTCGCCGCCCTCGGCTCGATTCCCGGGGTGAAGGCCGTCTACCCGGTTCAGACCGTCTCTCTGCCCTCCTATCACTCCGAGGGAGGTGGTGGCGCCAACATCGACTTGAAGAACGCGCTCGGCCTCACCGGTGCGAACGTCGCGCAAGACGAGCTCGGGCTCGACGGATCCGGCGTGACGATCGCGATCGTGGACAGCGGCGTCGACTACACGCTCCCCGAGCTTGGCGGCTGCTTCGGAGCGAGCTGCAAGGTCCGCGGCGGGTTGGATCTCGTCGGTGACAGCTACAACGCCACGACGACCAGCCCGGCCTACCAGCCGGTCCCGCATCCCGGCGGGCCGCCCCTTCCCTGCAACCCCGATGACTCTGACCGTGCGGAAGTCCTCGGTGCCGGCACGTCAGACGGCGCTCACGGCACGCACGTAGCGGGCATCGCCGCGGCTGACGGACGCGGCCACACAGCCGAAGGCCAGGTCGTCGGCGTTGCTCCGGGCGCGAAGCTGCTCGCCTACAAGGTCTTCGGTTGCAACGGAGGCACGGACACGGACGTGATGATCCACGCCATGGAGCTTGCGCTTGCGGATCACGCGGACGTTCTCAACATGAGCATCGGCTCTTCCTTCGACACCTGGCCGCAGTCGCCGGTCGCGGTTGCGGCCGACAATCTCGTCGATGCCGGTGTCACGGTGGTCGCGTCGATCGGCAATAGCGGCGCCAACTTCGGCCAGCTCTGGTCCGCAGGCGCACCCGGCGTCGGACGCAAGGTCATCGGCGTGGCCTCCTACGACAACACGAAGGCGACTCTGCCGGCCTTCCGGGTCGGCACCAAGCTCTACACCTACACGAGAGCGTCCGGGTCTCTGGCGAACGCGCCGGACTCGGGCGGAGCCGACCTCGTTGCTACGGGCACGCCTTCCACGGACGGCGACGGCTGCGTCAACGCGCCGGCGCCAGGTTCGCTGATCGGGAAGATCGCGCTGATTCGCAGAGGTAGCCCGGCTCCTCCGGCGGCGCCGTGCGGCTTCTATAACAAGGCGATCAATGCCGAGCATGCGGGCGCGGTGGGCGTCGTCCTCTACAACAACGCTGTTGGCGCCCTCAATCCGACCGTCACGCCGACGCCGGCGGGCTCCGCTCCGGTCACCATCCCGGTTGTCGCGATCACGCAGGCCGACGGTGCTGAGATCTACGACGGCCTGGCCGCGGACCACACCTTGACCTGGACGGACCAGGTTCTCGAGGCTCCGCTCGCAACCGCGGGCGTGATCTCCGACTTCAGCTCCTTCGGCACCGACGCCGAGCTGGGGCTCAAGCCCGACCTCGGCGGCCCCGGCGGACAGATCTACTCGACCTGGCCGCATCAGCAGTTCGGCGGGCACAACACGATCAGCGGTACCTCGATGGCGGCCCCGCACGTCGCGGGCCTCGCTGCCTTGATCCTCCAGGCGAAGAACAAGAGCATTGCGCCCGATCAGGTGCGCACGCTGTTGATGAACACAGCGTCGCCGAAAGGTTTCAACGTCTCCCCCGACGCGGGCCTCGAACCGACGTGGCGCCAGGGCGCGGGTCTTGCGCAGGTCGTGGACGCTGTCACGACGACTGCATCGGTCACACCCTCCAAGATCTCGCTCGGCGAGGGGAACGGCGGCTCGGCGCAGCTCACGATCACCAACTCCGGCTCCACGCCGATCACCTACGACCTCTCGAGCGTCACGACGATCGGTACCGGGCCCTCGACCGCCGCGGGAGCGGTGTACCCGTTCAACTTCTCGTACCTCGGCGGCGCGAACACCGCAACGTTCGGATCGTCGAGTGTGACCGTCCCGGCACGGGGCAGCGCAACGGTCGGCGTCAACATCCAGGCCGGGGCCTGGCCCGACAAGAGCCTCTATGGCGGCTACGTCGTGCTGGCGCCGCACGGCGGAGGAGTCACCCTCCGCGTTCCCTACGTGGGCTTCAAGGGCGACTACCAGTCCCTGCCTGTCTTGACCGGCGCAAGCTGCGGCCTTCCTGCCGTGTTCCAGATCAAGGCGGGCGCCGCCGACTCGTGCCTCGGACCGGGCATCTCGAGGCTCGGAGGGACGGGCGCGGCTTTCACACTTCAAGGCACCGATTTCCCGATCCTCCTGTTCCACCTGAACCATCAGGTTCGAAGGCTCAACATCCAGGTGTACAAGGCCGACGGCTCCCCGGTCCAGCCCGTGTTCAACTTCGTCACGCAAGCCGACTTTCTCGGCAGGAACTCGGCGGCGACGAGCTTCTTCGAGTTCGACTGGGACGGCACGCGCTCCCAGGACAGCGGGGCGGGGAACGGCGATCACCGCAAGGCCGTGCCGAATGGCCGTTACGTCCTGAAGCTGAGCGTCCTGAAGGCGCTCGGGAACCCGAGTACCGCGGCCGACTGGGAGACCTTCACCACGCCTCCGATCACTCTCGCCCGACCTTGACCGGCACCCCCGGCGGCTGAGAAAAGGGCCCCGCTCTCGCGGGGCCCTTTCGTTCGCTTCCGTCTCGGCGTTAGCGCGTCTTGCGGCGCGTGGTGCGCCTTCGCGCAGTGGCGCGACCGCCCTTGCGGCCGGCCGCTCGCACCGTCGTGCTCCGCTTGCGCGACGCGGTGCTCTTCTTGCGCGTGCTCGTCGAGCGCTTGCGGGAAGTGGTCTTCCGCTTGCGCGTCGCGGCGGCCTTGCGGCCCGCCGTCTTGCGCGTTGCGGTCTTCCGCTTCCGTGTCGCCGTGGCCTTCTTGCGGCCGGCGGTCTTCCGCTTGCGCGTCGCGGCGGCCTTGCGGCCCGCCGTCTTGCGCGTTGCGGTCTTCCGCTTCCGTGTCGTCGCGGCCTTCTTGCGGCCGGCGGTCTTGCGCTTGCGCCCGGTCGTCTTGCGCCGGGCCGTGCTACGCGCGCGTGTCGTCGTGGAACGCTTGCGCGACGCGGTCTTCCGCTTGCGCGTGCCCGTTGACTTGCGGGCGGTCGTCTTGCGCTTGCGGGTCCCCGTCGATTTGCGTGCCGCAGTCTTGCGCTTGCGTGTTCCGGTGCTCTTCTTGCGCGCGCTCGTTGCACGCTTGCGGCGCCCTCTGCTCGAAGCAGCCTGGACCTTCGAGACGGTCTCTTCGTCCTGCTGTGCCTCCAGCCGGGGCTCCTCGCTCACGAGGCTCTCCGGCTGTTCGTCCAACCGCCTCGGGAACTGCGTCGGGAACTGCCCTTCTTCGATACTCGACATCTGCCCTCCTGACTCGGAGATTTCCTCTACGAACCGGCCC
>VAWR01000128.1 GCA_005885245.1 Actinomycetota bacterium
ACCTCGACGGGAATCTTCGTCTCGAGCCCGCGGAGCGAATCCTCGAAGGAGAGGTTGACGATCGCCTCGATGTCGGCACCGCGCTCGGGTTGGGGCCTTCGCGCCCGCGGCCCACCGCGGTTGAAGATCCCGCCGAACAGATCGCCGAGATCGCCGAGATCGTTGATCGTGAAGTTGCCGCCGCCGAAGTCGAAGTCACGCGGATCGGCTCCACGCCGTCCGTTCGCAGAGCCGAAGGTGTCGTACTGCTTGCGCTTCTCCGCGTCGGAGAGCACGTCGTAGGCGTTCTGCACCTCCTTGAACGTCTCTTCCGCAGAGGTGTCGCCGGGATTCTTGTCGGGGTGGTACTTGGCGGCGAGCTTGCGGTAGGCCTTCTTGATCTCGTCGGCCGACGCGCCCTTCTTCACGCCGAGCGTGTCGTAGAGAGTCGCCATCTACCCCTCCGGCGGACCGGCCACGACTACTCGCGCCGGCCGCAGCACCTTGTCACCGAGCTTGTAGCCCTTCTGGACGACCTCGATGACCGACCCCTCCTCTTCGTCTGACGGCTGCGAGAGCAGCGCCTCGTGGACGTGCGGGTCGAACTGCCCGTCCGTCTCGATCTCCGACAGCCCCTGCCTCGCGAGCAGCTCGGAGAGCGAGCGGTGGACGAGACGAACGCCATCTTCCAACTTGGCCTCCTGATGCTCGGCCGCCGCCTCGAGCGCACGCCCGAGATCGTCGAGGATGGGAATGAGCTCCTTCACGAGCCTCTCCCCCGCGCGTTCGCTCAGCGCGGCCTGCTCGCGCGCGGTCCGCTTGCGGAAGTTGTCGAACTCCGCGGCGAGCCGCTGCAGGCGGTCGAAGAGCTGATCGCGCTCAGCCTGGAGAGCCTCGATGTCGAGGCTCTCCTGCGACGGGGTGGCACTGGTCGGGGGAACCTCCCGGTTCCCCCGAACCCCCTCCACCGGTCCGCTGTCGCGGACGGGCGGCTGCGCCGGCGATCCGATCTGACGCTTCGAAGCGTCTGTCAAGGCTTCGCCGCCTCCTCATCGATCACTTCGTAATCGCCCTCTTCGACGACCTCCTCGTCGGAGCTCTCCGCCCCGCCGCCGTTGCCGCCGGACGAAGCCGTCTGGGCCTGCTGCTGAGCCGATGCGTACACCGCCTCCGCGAGCTTGTGGGCGGCCTCCTGCAACGCCTCCGTCTTCGCGCGGATCTCGCCGACGTCCTCGCCCTCGAGCGCCTGCTTCAGCTCCATGATCCGTCCCTCGATCGTCGAGGCGTCGGACTCGTCGAGCGAGGAGCGATGCTCCTTCAATGAGCGCTCCGTCTGGTACGCGAGTTGCTCGGCATGGTTCTTCGTGTCCGCGACCTCGCGCAGGCGGCGCGCCTCGTCGGCGTGCGCCTCCGCGTCGCGGATCATCTGCTGAACCTCGTCCTCCTTCAGGCCCGAGCCACCCTCGATCCGGATCTGCTGCTGATTGCCGGTCCCGAGGTCACGCGCGGACACGTTGATGATCCCGTTTGCGTCGATGTCGAAGGAGACGTCGACCTGGGGCATGCCCCGCGGCGCCGGCGGAATCCCGACAAGCTGGAACTTGCCGAGCGTCTTGTTGAAAGCCGCCATCTCCGACTCCCCCTGGAGGACGTGCACCTCGACGGAGGGCTGGTTGTCCTCTGCCGTCGAGAACGTCTCCGACTTCTTGGTGGGGATGGTCGTGTTGCGCTCGATCAGACGCGTGAAGACGCCGCCCTTCGTCTCGATCCCGAGCGACAGGGGCGTGACGTCGAGGAGAAGGATGTCCTTCACCTCGCCCTTCAGCACGCCACCCTGGATCGCGGCGCCGACCGCGACGACCTCGTCCGGGTTGACGCCCTTGTGCGGATCCTTGCCGATGAGCTCCTTGACCTTGTCGACGACCGCCGGCATGCGCGTCATCCCACCGACGAGCACGACGTGGTCGATCTTCGACTTGTCGATGCCAGCGTCCTTGACGCACTGCTCGGTCGGGCCGACCGTGCGCGCCAGCAGCTCGGCGCTCAGCTCGTTCAGCTTCGCGCGGGTCAGCTGAAGGTCGAGATGCTTCGGCCCGTCCTGCGTCGCCGTGATGAACGGGAGGTTGATCTGGGTCGTCATCGTGGACGACAGCTCGATTTTTGCCTTCTCGGCAGCTTCGTAGAGACGCTGCAATGCCATCCGGTCCTGCGACAGGTCGATCCCCTGGTCGCGCTTGAACTCGCCCACCATCCAGTCGACGATCGACTTGTCGAAGTTGTCGCCGCCGAGATGGTTGTCGCCGTTCGTCGCCTTCACCTCGAAGACGCCTTCGCCGAGCTCCAGGATCGACACGTCGAACGTGCCGCCGCCGAGGTCGAAGACGAGGATCGTCTGGTCCGAGCTCTCCTTGTCGAGGCCGTACGCAAGCGCTGCGGCCGTCGGCTCGTTGATGATGCGGACGACGTTGAGGCCGGCGATCTTGCCGGCGTCCTTGGTCGCCTCCCGCTGCGCGTTGTTGAAGTAGGCCGGAACGGTGACGACCGCGTCGACCACCGGCTCACCGAGATAGGCCTCGGCGTCGGCCTTCAGCTTCTGGAGGATCATCGCGCTGATCTCCGGGGGCGCGTACTCCTTGCCTCCGGCCTTCACGCGAGCGTCACCGTTCGGGCCTTTCACGACCTCGTACGGGACGATCGTCATCTCCTCCGAGACCTCGTCCCACTTGCGGCCCATGAACCGCTTGATCGAGAACACCGTGTTCTCGGGGTTCGTCACCTGCTGGCGCCGGGCGGGCGCACCGACGAGCCGCTGGCCGTCCTTCGTGAACGCGACGACGGACGGGGTCGTACGCCCGCCCTCTGCGTTCGGGAGGACGGTGGGCTCGCCGCCCTCGAGCACGGCCATGCAGCTGTTGGTCGTCCCGAGATCGATTCCAAGTGTCTTTGCCATGTGTGGATAGCCTCCGAAATTGGGTCTACTGAGAAAATCTAAGCCTGATCGTATCAACCACTCCCCGGCTTCGCCAGAGGGCCTCGAACCGCCGCCCTCAACGCCGTGGACGGCCGCTGACCAGGCGCGCCAGCACTGCCGCCGCGGCAGGCTCAGCCAGGACGATCCCACCCATGATCACGGCGCAGCCTCCCCAGCCGAGCGTCCCAAGGCGGTCGCCGGCGAGCGTGTAGCCGAAGAACGCGGTCCAGACCGGCTCCAGTGAGAACGCGAGCGCCGTGCGGGTCGCGGAGGTCCTGCGCTGCGCCCACGTCTGGGCGAGGAAGCCGAGCGCGCTGGCGAAGACACCCGTGACGAGCAGTGCGCCCCATACCGTCCAGCCGTGCGGGACGCGCAGGTCTCCCAGGGCGACGGCGACGACGAGGAGCCCCGCGCAGGCCGCTGCCATCTCCACGAACGTGAAGGCGAGGGGGTCGTAGCGCGGCGCGTAGCGCTCGAGCAGCACGATCTGCAGCGAGTAGACGGCGGCGGCGGCCAGCACGAGCAGGTCCCCACCGAGAGAGCCGGTGTGGATCCCCGAGAGCATCGCCAGACCCGCCGCGGCGAGGACGACCCCTCCCCAGGCCGCCGGCCCGATGCGAGCGCGAAAGAGCAGGAGGGCGAGCAAGGGCGTGAGCACGACGTACATCCCCGTGATGAAGCCGGTGCTCGAGACGGTCGTGCGCTGGAGGCCGGCCGTCTGCAGCGCATAGCCTGAGGCGAGCAGGAGCCCGAGGAGCAGCCCTCCCGAGGCGCCCCTCCATCCCAGGCCTCGAACCCGAGTCGCCGCCGGGAGGGCGAGGGTCCCCGTCGCAATCGCGAAGCGAACGGCGAGAAACGCGAACAGCGGATAGAGCGCGACCGCGTCCTTGACCTGGACGAACGTCACACCCCACACGGCGGTCACCGCGACCAGTGCGACGAGGGCCGGCACCGAGCGATTGTCTCCTGGTTTCGGCTGAAAACCGTGGGCTAAGCTCAGTTCGTGGATCCTCTGCGCGATTCGTGGGGACGCGAGATCAAATCGGTGCGCGTGTCCGTGACGGACAAGTGCAACTTCCGCTGCACCTATTGCATGCCGGCGGAGGGGCTCCAGTGGCTCGGTCGGGAGGAGATCCTGACGTTCGAGGAGATCGCGCGGCTCGTCGGCGTGCTCGCACGACTCGGGGTCGACGAGGTGCGGTTGACGGGTGGCGAGCCGCTCGTGAGGCGGGATCTGCCGTTGCTCGTCGAGATGCTCGCCCAGACCGAGGGCGTGCGCGACCTCTCACTCACGACGAACGGCATCCTGCTCGACCGGCTGGCCGGCCCCCTCGTGTCTGCGGGCCTCCGCCGCATCAACGTCTCACTCGACTCGCTCAATCACGTGCGCTTTGCGGAGATCACCCGCAGGGATGCTCTCGACGCGGTCCTGCGCGGGCTCGAAGAGGCCGAGCGCCATCCGGAGCTGAACCCGATCAAGGTCAATTGCGTCGCCGTCAAGGGCTTCACCGAAACCGAGGTCCCGGCGCTCGCCGACCTGGCGCGGCGCAAGCCGTATGTCGTTCGCTTCATCGAGTTCATGCCGCTCGACGCCGACGAGGCGTGGCGCGAGGACGACGTGCTCACCGGCGCCGAGATCCGCGCAATCGTCGAGGAGTGCTACGGCCCCCTACTCGAGCTTCCCGCGAAGGCCTCGTCGACCGCACGTCGCTTTCGCTTCGCCGACGGCGTCGGCGAGCTCGGTTTCGTCAACCCCGTCTCCGAGCCGTTCTGCTCGAACTGCGACCGGATTCGCGTCACCGCGGACGGGCAGCTGCGCACGTGCCTTTTCTCACGACGCGAGTGGGACCTGAAGGCGGCCCTGCGCGGCGGCGCTAGCGACGACGAGCTGATTCGCCTCATTCGTTTCGCCGTGCAGCACAAGGAGCTGAAGCACCGGATCAACGACCCGGGCTTCGTCCGCGCTAGCCGATCCATGTCGCAGATCGGGGGATGAAGGATCAAGGCGACGGTTAGTCAGACGGGGGTCGATGTCGCAAATAGGCGGATAATGCCGCCGGTGGAGGGATGCCTAGCAGCCTCCCCGACGTTTAGAATTCGAAGATCATGGCCGCCGCCATCGCAGCCGGAAGACGGTTTCTCCCGCGTGGCTACGCGGATTTCGCGTATCAGCTGCTGATCTGGTTCGGCTTCCTCGCCGCCTACCAGGTTGCTCGCGGGCTGGCCGACCGGGATCCGACCCGCGCGTTCGCAAACGGCTGGCGGGTGATCGACGTCGAGCAGCGGCTCGCCGGCCTCGGCGAGTTGACCCTCCAGGGCTGGACGCAATCGTCGCGGGTGCTGGAGACCCTCGTCTCCTGGACGTACTGGAACTCCGAGTTCACCGTCATCGGGCTCGCGCTGCTCTGGGTCTATTTCCGTCGGAACGAGCTCTTCACGCGTTTCCGCAACACGATCCTCCTCGCCAACGTGCTCGGCCTCGTGGGCTACGTCTTCCTGCCGACGGCGCCTCCGCGGTTCTTCACCTCGATCGGCTTCAGCGACACGCTCAGTCAAATCGGAGGGCTCAACCACGGCAGCGGCCTGATCCAGCTCGCGTCCAATCCGTACGCGGCCATGCCGAGCCTGCACTCAGCGGACGCGCTGATCGTCGGCGTGATCCTGGCCTCAGCCGTCCGCCGGCCCGTCTGGAAGGCCGTCTGGCTGCTGTGGCCGGCCTGGGTGTGGTTCGCCGTGATGGCGACCGGCAATCACTTCTGGCTCGACGTCCTCGCCGGCATCGTGCTGGCGACAATCGCCCTGCTGATCACGTACCGCCGCGCCGTCGGGAGCTTCATCGCACGCCTGCTATAGTCCGCTCATAGCAGGAATGCGATGGGCCCGGACATGAGAGAAACCGCCGTCCTCCAGCGGGTGAAACAGGGCTACACGACCGGGGCGCGAACGCTCGCGACCCGCTCGATCGGAGGCCTCGCCCGCACCCGCGTGACCCCGAACGCACTCACGACCGCGGGCGTCTCACTGTGTCTCGCCGCAGCGGTGATCGCCTACTTCGAGTACCGCGACAAGCTTCTCTTCTACTGGTTGGCGGCCTTCGTGTTCGTCGTCGGATCGATCCTCGACATCCTCGACGGCGCCCTGGCCCGGGCGGGCGGGAAGACGACCCCGTTCGGCTCCTTCCTCGACTCGACGACCGACCGCGTCGGGGAGGGCGCGATGCTCGGCGCGATCGCGTTGATCTTTTCGCGTCACGGCAACGAGGTCGCACTCGGCGCGACGATCGCGGCGATCGCCGGTTCGTTCCTGGTCAGTTACACGCGCGCGAAGGCCGAAGCACTCGGTCTACGCGGGGACGTCGGATTCGGCTCACGTGCCGAGCGAGTGGTCGTGATCACGGCCGGGCTCGTGCTCGCTCCCTGGGGCGTGCTGCAGTGGGCGATCTATCTCTTGACCGCTACGGCCTGGCTCACGGTGCTCCAGCGGATCCTCCACGTGCGCCGTCAGCTGCGCGAGCGGGTGTGATCGCAAATCTGCTATCTTCCAATATAGCAAGTCTGCGATGACAGAGGAGGAGTCGATGACGGCGGAAAACGGGAAGCAGAACGGCAGGACGAGCCTGGACGAGCGCGTGCGGGTTGCGCTCGTCGGCGTCGGGAACTGCGCCAACTCACTGCTGCAAGGGGTGGAGTACTACAAGGATGCGCCGGACGAGCAGTTCGTGCCGGGTCTCATGCACGTGAACCTCGGCGGCTACCACATCCGCGACATCGAGTTCACCGCGGCGTTCGACGTCACGACGGACAAGGTCGGGAAGGACCTCGCCGAGGCGATCTGGGCGCATCCGAACGACACGATCAAGTTCGCCGAGGTGCCGACCACCGGCATCAAGGTCGCACGCGGCATGACGCACGACGGGCTGGGCAAGTACATCTCACAGGTCGTGAGCAAGGCGCCCGGCGAGACCGACGACGTCGTCGGAATCCTGCGCGACACGAAGACCGACGTCGTCGTCAACTACCTACCGGTCGGCTCGGAGGCGGCGACCAAGTGGTACACGGAGCAGGTGCTGGAGGCCGGCTGCGCGATGGTCAACTGCATGCCCGTGTTCATTGCGCGCGAGGCGTACTGGCAGCGCCGCTTCGAGGAGAGAGGCTTGCCGATCATCGGCGACGACATCAAGTCGCAGGTCGGCGCCACGATCACGCACCGGGTGCTCACCTCGCTCTTCCGCGAGCGCGGCGTTCGGCTCGACAAGACGATGCAGCTGAACGTCGGAGGCAACTCCGACTTCCTCAACATGCTCGAGCGCGAGCGTCTGGAGTCGAAGAAGATCTCGAAGACGAACGCCGTCACGTCGATGCTCGACTACGACCTCGGCGAGAAGAACGTCCACGTCGGCCCTTCGGACTACGTGCCCTGGTTGACCGACCGAAAATGGGCGTACATCCGCATGGAAGGGTCGTCCTTCGGCGACGTTCCGCTCAATCTCGAGCTCAAGCTCGAGGTCTGGGACTCGCCCAACTCGGCCGGCATCGTGATCGATGCCGTGCGCCTCGCAAAGCTTGCGCTGAACAACGGCGTCGCAGGAGCGCTCGAAGGTCCGAGCTCCTACCTGATGAAGTCGCCTCCCAAGCAGGCGCCGGACGACGAGGCCTACGAGGCGACCGAGAGCTTCATCCGCGAGAACGCGCGGCAGATGACGGCGGCCAGGCAGAGCCCCGCCGAAGCTTGAGTCACCGCCCCCGCCGGCGCGCACACACGGAAGCGGCGGGGGCGAGTGTTTGCCGGCTAGTGTCCCGCGGCTTCGTACTGCTCGATTGAGAACGGCGCGTTGGAGAAATGGCTCGTGACGCCAAAGCGGGCTGGCCGGCGCAAGCCTTCGCCAGGCCCTTCCGAGACTTCCCATGTCTTCTTCCCTGCTCGATTGGTCCGTGCGGCGGGGAGTCCGTCGCAATCCGGCCTTGGGGCGTCGAGCCTCTGCGCGGCTAGGCTTCTCGAGACCGATGGGCCTCCGAATCTGCCTCGTCTCGCCCTTCGCCTGGTCCCAGCCCCACGACGTCAACGAGCATGTTGCGGGCATCGCGCGGGAGCTCCGGAAGCTCGGGCATGCGGTGACCGTCCTCGCCTCCTCGAACCGGGCCCGCGATCTCGCTGCCGGACGGCGCGCCCTCCTCGACGGGCTCGATGCCGAGGTCGTCGTCGTGGGCCCGGCCGTGCCGATCTCCCGGCGCAGCCGAATCGGCGTGCCCGTCGGAGCACGAGCGAATCTCTCGCTTGCGCTCGCGCTCGGGCGCTTCGACGTCGTGCACGGCTTCGAGCCCGGACTGCCCTCCCTCTCCTATCTCGCCCTCCGCGATGCGCAGGCGCTCGCAGTTGCGACGTTCCTTTCGCCTGAGCGCCTGGGTTATCCGCCCGGCCGCGCGCAGCGCGACCGCTTGCTGGCCAGACTCGACGCGCTCGTCGCGACGACGGAGGCGACCGCGGAGGCTGCGGCGGCGCGCTTCCCCGGCCAGTACGAGGTCATCGGCGAAGGCGTCGACCCCGTTCTGTTCGAACCCGACGCCAAGCGGAACCTGATCGTGCTCGAGTGGCGTCCCAACGAGCGTGCACTCGTGCGCGGCGCCTTCCGCGCGCTGGAAGAGCTGCCTGACTGGGAGCTCGTCCTGCTGCGGACGAAGCCCCTGGCCGGCCGGCCGACGATTCCGCGCCTGCTGCGCGGACGCGTGCACGTGCGCACGTCGCGCGACGGCCCCGCGCGGGCGCCGCTCCTGGCGCAGGCGAGCGTCTTCGTCCCCGCTCTCGCCGGGCTGGAACGCGTCCGGCTCGAGGCGTCTGCGGCAGGATGCGCGATCGCGGACCCGCCCGGCACACATGAGCAGCCTGAGCTGGCAGGCGCCGAGGTCTCGCGGCTGGGGGAGAACCGCGAGTTCCGGGAGCGCAAAGCCGAAAGGGCACGCAGCGAAGCCGGCGAGCAGAGCTTTGCCGCCGTCGCGGCGGAGCTCAACGAGCTCTACCGCTCGTTGACGAAGCGCCGTCAGGTTCCGGGGCGGGAAGCGGAGCCGCTCGCCGACCGAGACTGGATCGTGTGCGACCTGCACATGCACACGAGCTGGTCGCATGACTGCGCCGTTGATCCTGCCGATCTGATCATGCACGCAGAGGCGATCGGACTCGGCGCGATCGCGGTCACGGATCACAACGTGTTCGCCGGCGCCCTCGAGACCGCGGCGCTCGCGCGCGACCACGAGTTGATCGTCATTCCCGGAGAGGAGATCAAGACCGACGGCCAGGGCGAGGTGATCGGGTTGTTCCTGCGCGAGGAGATCCCTCGCGGGCTGTCGTTCGCCGAAACGGTCCGCGCGATCAAGGAGCAGGACGGACTGGTCTACCTACCCCATCCGTTCGACCGGCTGCACTCGATCGCCGAGCCCGCGACGCTGCAGCACCACCTCGCCGAGATCGACGTGTTCGAGGTCTACAACGCCCGCCTCCTCTTCGAGGCCTACAACGAGGAAGCGCTGCGCTTCGCTCGCAAGTACAACTTGACCATGGGAGCGGGGTCGGATGCTCACGTGCTGCAGGGCGTCGGCACCGGCGCCATGCGGATGCGCGCCTTCGACGGACCGGAGGAATTCCTGCTCAGCCTGCGTTCGGCCCAGGTTCTGCGGCGGCCGCGCTCCCTCGTCTACCTCCAGGGCCTCAAGTGGATGGCCCAGGCCAAGGAACGCGTTCGCTAGTCCCGAAACTGGTGGAGGCGTGCCGGCGACCGACGAGATCTACGAGAAGTACCTCCAGAAAGCCATCGTCGAGATCAACGATCTGGCTCACGAGGTAGCCCAGGCCGGTGGGGCCCGCGTCCCGGTCATGGGCTCGGGCCATCCGCTCGCCGACGTGATGCTGCTCAAGCACCGCCCGCAATCCGCAGAGGTTCAGGAGGGGGTCGCTTTCTACGGGCGGGCCGGGCAGGCGATCCTCAAGTCCCTCCAGCGGCTCCACGTCGACCCGATGTCGGTGTACGGGACGAACTGCGTCAAGTTCGCGGACGGCGACGAGGACGAGTCGCGGCCGTTCCTGACCCGCGAGCTGCATATCGTCCAGCCGAAGCTGATCGTGCCGATGGGCGAGAGCGCAGTCGGGTTCCTCAATTCCCTGGATTTCCCGCTCGCGGATACGGTGGAGTACAAGCCGGGCGAGCTCCAGCGCTTCACGGCGACGGTGCAGGTGCTCGTGGTCCCGGACATCGACGCGTCGCTCGACGAGGCCCCGGCCAAGACCAAGTTTTGGAACGCCTTCAAGCCACTCGGCCAATGGTGGGCCGAGCTGCCGCCCTACTAATGCCCCTGCCAGTGATGCCGTTCAGCTTCTGGGTCGGGAGCGCCAAGCCAGGAGCCGCACTCGTCCGCAGCCCAGGCTAGAAAGCCTTGGTAAGGACGAGAGTGGACACTGGCGCCGTGCGATCGCGAGCCAGAAGTGGACATGTATCGCTGGCAGGGGCACTCGTCCTAGGGACGGCGCTCGCCCTCTACTACGCGTTCCACGATCGGCTGTGGGATGCGAGTCTGTGGTGGGACATCGCCTTCCTGGCCTTCGCCCTCATGCCGGCCTGCTTCGCGCTCGTCTGGCTGGTCCTGCCTTTCCGCACGTGGCGGTGGACGATGGTCCTCGCGGCTGCGTTCGGCTTCCTGGCATTCGTGTTCCACGTCGCCGGGTGGAGCACGCCCGAGAACTTCTGCAAGCTGTTCGGGGTTACCGCGGTCGGCTTCTGGTTCCTCGGCTACTTCGAGACGTTGAGCTGGGTGGTGCTGGTCGCGGTGATCATCCCCTGGGTCGACGCGTACTCGGTCTTCGCGCCGCACGGACCGACCAACGTGATCGTGAACCAGCACCGTCACGTGTTCACCACGTTTTCGTTTGCATTTCCGATTCCGGGCGAGACGGGTGCCGCCAACCTGGGCCTCCCCGACCTGCTCTTCTTCGCGCTGTTCCTGGCCGCGGCTGCGCGTTTCTCCCTGCGGCCGCGTTGGACCTGGCTGCTGATGACGCTGTCGTTCGGGGCCACGCTTGCGATCGCCGCGGTCTGGCGCGGCGGCCTGCCGGCATTGCCGCTCCTGGCGCTCAGCTTCCTGCTCGCGAACGCCGACCTGATCTGGGTCCGGCTCAGGCGGGTGGAGCGGGGAGCACGCTTCGCGCGAACCGGAAGACGTTCTTCGAGTCATAGCGAGCCTTGACGATCCGCAACCTCGGCAGGTTCGTCCCGTAGTACGCGACGTTCGGCTGCGCGAGCTCGGGATCGATGTAGTTCTGGTACGCCTGGCCCGAGACGTACGGCGCCATCGCCGCACGAAAGGCGCGTAACCAATCCGCGTCGGCTGCGCTCGAGCTTGCTGCGACGTATTGCACGGAGAACAGCTGGTCACGATGAACGAACGCCGTTGCGGCCTTCGGGATCCGGTTAATCGCGCCGCCGTAGGCATCCATCAGGATGCTGCCGCCGAGCGCAGGATCGTTCTGACGCTGTTCGATCCGCTGGATCATGGTCTGGATGCCTGCGCTCGGCAGGGCCGTGGCGACGTAGTCGGACTTCGCCAGGAAGTCCGAGCGACCGACCTCTGCGTTCGGCACGCCGATGTGGCAGCGCGAGATATCCGAGCAGTTCGCCCAGTCGAGCGCCGCGTTCAGGAATGACCGAGTGCGGATCATCATGGTTTGCGGCGTTGCCGCGCTGACGAGCGGTTGCAGCAGCGACTGCAATCCGGCCTCGCTGCCGAAGTACTGCCCGTTCGAGGCGACGATCGGCCCGCCGGGGCCGTCCGTCGCGATCAAGTCGCACATCGAGAAGAGCTCGTCCGGCGCGTTCGGCGCCCACGCCTGCCAGGCGGCGACGATCTTCGCCGCATCGCTCCAGCTCCAGGTCGCCCGGTACGTGACGACGTTGCTCGCGGCGTGCGTCCCGAACACGAAGCCCGTGACGATGCCAAGCTGTCCCGCGCCGCCGCCGCGGCAGGCCCAGTAGAGATCGGGGTGCTGCGTCGTGCTCGCGAGCAGCAGCTGCCCGCTCGCGGTGACGATCTTCAGTGAGCGCACGTTGTCGCAGGCGAGGCCCCAGGCGCGCCCGGAGAATCCATGACCTCCGCCGAGTGTCAGGCCCGCGATCCCAACCGTGGGACACGACCCCGCGGGCACGGCGACCCCTTCCAGCGCAAGCCCCTGCACGACGTCGATCAGGCGGGCGCCCGCACCGATCGTCGCGGTTCCCGCGGCGTGGTCGACGCTGACTGCGTTCAGTCGCGAGACATCCACGACCACACCGCGGCAGGTCGAGAAGCCGGCGTAGCTGTGCCCGCCGGACCGCGCCACGACGCGAATCGAGTGACGCCGCGACCAGCGCACGGTTCGCCAGACGTCCTGCGCGGAATCGCAGAACACGACCGCACCGGGACGGACGCCGTCGTAGCGCGGGCTGTAGAGGCGGCGGGCCGCGTCGTAGGCGGCGTCAGCGGGCGTGACGACCGTCCCTTGAACCAGTCCGGCGAGCTCGACGAGCCGGGAGTCGACCGTGGAGCGTGACCCGACGGCGACCCAGCCGGGGAAGGCGGCGAGCGCGCCGGCACCAAGCGCCAGCCGGCCCCTGCGGACGAGCAACTCGCGCCGATCGAACCCCTCACCCCTGGTGTCAGACACCGTGACGGAAGTGTGACGCCACTCCTACGGCTTCGTCGAGCCGGCCCGATGCCAACGGAGAACCTTCAGGCAAACAGAGCCCTCAGGTCGGTGTCAGACACCCGCCGCTAAGTGTCACGTTGGAGTAACGAGACTGTCTCGACGTGCGGGGTGTGCGGGAACATGTCCACCGGCTTCGCGCGCCGCAGCTCGTAGCCGTATCCCTCACGAAGCCGCTTGACGTCTCCCGCGAGCGTCGTCGGGTTGCAGCTCACGTAGACGATGCGCGGTGCGCCGATCTCGCCGAGCCGCTTCAGCGCCTTGCCCGCGAGCCCTGCGCGAGGTGGATCGAGCATCACGACGTCAGGTGCGCCGGTGCGCTCGTGCAGCTCCTCGAGCGCCTGGCCGACATTGCCCGCGAAGTAGGCAGCGTTGCCGATCCCGTTCAGGTCGGCGTTCTCGAGCGCACAGGCAATCGACTCCTCCGAGATGTCGATCCCCCACACCGTCAGGGCGTCACGAGCGAGCACGAGGCCGATCGTCCCGATGCCGCAGTAGAGGTCGTACACGGTCTCGCCGCCGCTCAGCGCAGCGAACTCGCGCGCGACTCCATAGATGCGCTCGGCCATTCGCGTGTTCGTCTGGAGGAACGCGTTCGGCCGCACGCGGAAGCGCAGACCGCACAGTTCCTCCTCGATCGCCTCCTCCCCCCAGAGCAGCTGTGTCGGAAGATTCGTCACCTCCGCAGCGGTCTCGTTCACCGACCAGTGGATCGAACGAACCTCGGGAAAATGGCGTAGCGCGTCCACGAACCCGCCGGTGTCGAATTTCTCCCCTGGCCCGGTAACGAGCTGGACGAGGACCTGGCCGGTGTGGACTCCCTCGCGGACCACGAGATGCCGGAGGTAGCCCGTGTGCTCGGCCTGATCGTAGGCGACGAGCCGATCGCCGCGCGCCCACTCGCGCACCGCGTTACGGATCGCGTTACCGTGATCGGTCGTCAGCCAGCATTGCTCGATCTCGAGCACCTCGTCCCAGCGTCCCGCCCTGTGAAAACCGAGTGTCGGCCCGTCCTCGAGCTGCGTGAACGAGTACTCGAGCTTGTTGCGGTAATGGAAGATCTCTTCCGCGGGCAGGATCGGCTCGAGCGGCGGTTCTGGGATTCCGCCGATGCGTCGCAGCGCGTCCGCGACCTGCGCCTCCTTTGCTTCGACCTGGGCCTCGTAGGCGAGATCCTGGAAACGGCAACCGCCGCAGGCCGGATAGTGGAGGCACGGAGCGTCGACGCGTAGGGGGCTGGGCCGCAGCACCTCCGTCGCGAGCGCCTCCGCGTGCCGCCGTTGCACCTTCGTCACGCGGGCCCGAACGGTGTCGCCGGGCAAGCCGCGTCGCACGAACACGACGAAGCCGTTCAGGCGTGCGACGCCGTTGCCGCCGAACGCGAGCGAGTCGATCGTGAGCTCGAGCTCCTGATCTCTAGTGACAGGCGCTGGCACTCGATGAGCGTACCCGCTCCCATCTCGTCCGTTTCAGTGCAGGTCGGTGCGCGGACGCGGATCCAGAACGAGCGGCGGCCGCGGCTTCTGCCGGAAGTTGAAATCGCGGACGAGCGTACCGAGGATCGGCTCCTCCTCGCGAATGTCCGGACGCGGATCCGGCCGACCGTCGGTGCGCGGATCGATCCGCCGTCCACCAAGGAAGTCGTCCTCGATGAACTTGACGTAGGCGTCGAAGCTCAGCGTCTGGTGGTCGATGAAGCCCTTGCGCGCGTAGGGACTGATGACCATGGCCGGCACGCGGAATCCGTAGCCGTTCTGGTCGACGCTCGGTGGGCTCACATGGTCATAGAAGCCGCCCCAGTCGTCCCAGGCGAGGAAGATCGCGGTCGACTTCCACGCGGGCCCGCGCATCGCGGCGTTCACGAGGCGCGTCACGTACGCCTGGCCGGCGGTGACGAGACCCGGCGGGTGCTCGCTGACCGAGCCTGTCGGATCGATCCAGGAAACGGCGGGGAGCGCCCCCACCTTCGCCGCCTGGAAGTACTTCGAAAGGGACGTGACGTTCTGGCGCTCGCCGTCCTGCTTGACCGTGTCGAAGTACGGCAGCGGATTCCAGATGCCGGGCGTCGTCGCACCCTGCTGGACGGATTCGCAGATCATCGCGTCGTTCTCGCAGTCGGGCTCGGTGCCGCTGAACACGTAATAACGCCAGCTGACGTGGTGTGCGTGGAGGAGATACGTGAGATCCGTCCAGGCGTAGTCGGGCGTGCCCAGACCCTTGGGAGAAGCCGGATTCTGTAGCGCGTTCACGCAGCTCATCGGATCGCCGGCGCGGGAGCACCTGGCCGACCACTCCGAGACCATGAAGAGATGCGCCGGCAGGCTCCAGGAGGCGTTCGGTTCGAACATATGGTCCTGTAGGACGAAGTTGCGCGCATAGGCCCAGTAGTTCGGGATGTCGCTCCCGTCGTGGTAGCCCATGACGTCTGGGCTGGTCGGGCGCTGCGAGCAGATGGGATCGTTCGGGTTCTTCTTGCAACCCTTGTGGCGCGCAAGTTCGGCCTCGGCGATGAAGCCGTTCAGCTGGCCGCCGTTGAGATCCGCGATCGCGTTCGCCTCGCCGTGCGGCCCGCCGGAGTTCAGATCGCGCGTGTCGTGGTACGGCCGCTGGCATGCGCCCTTGGCGGGATCCGGAACGCAGACGGCGAGCTCGCCGTTCGCCGACCGTGGAAATCCATCCGCACCTGGATACGTGCCGAAGTAGTGATCGAAGGACCGGTTCTCCTGCATGATCACGACGACGTGCTTGATCTGGTGGATGCCGGCCGGCGCCCTGGCGGGCTTGCGTTGCGTTCCGGCCGGCGTCAGCTTCGCCGAGAAACCGACGATTGCCGCAATTGCAGCGGCTGTGAGGGCGACGAACACGAGCGACTTCCGCATGACCCCTCCCGGGCTCGGTCACACGCGTTTTAGTCGTCTGTCGTTGTGCCGCTGTTAAGGCTGGGTAAGGGTTCGAGCGATCCTAGGGTGGACGTCGAGCCGCCTGGAGTCAGCGCCCTAGCTCAGCGCTGTGACGTAGACCTTCCGCTCGCGAGGTCCGTCGAACTCGCAGAAGAAGATTCCCTGGTAGGTACCGAGCGCAAGCTGGCCCTCCGAGAGCGGAACGAGTATCTGCGGGCTCATCAGCGAGGCCCGGATGTGCGAGGGCGCATTCGGTCCGTCGGGGTCCTCGACATGCTTCCAGTCCCAGCGGTCGTCGACGACCTTCTCCAACGCCGCTTCGAGATCCTGCGCGACCGCCGGGTCCGCCCCTTCGTTGATCGTGACGCCTGCCGTCGTGTGCGGAACGTAGACGAGCGCAGCGACCGCCCCGTTCGCCGAAGTCACCGCCTTTTGCACCTGCTTCGTGATGTCAACGAGCTGGGTACGGCGTTCGGTCTTGAGCCGGATCTCCTGCACCGCTGCATATCCTAGGCGGATGCTGGTGAAGACGAAGAGGAATCGACCCAAGATCCTGACTAAGACGGCCGCGCGCGCAAAGCGCGCACGGCCTCTAGGCGGCGCCGCCGAGTCGGCGCCTTAGGAGACGATGCCTGCCGCCCCGCCGTCGGACAGGGAGCTGGACGCGTATCGCCAGCAGGCGGACCGGTTCATCGCGGAGCTCGACGAGGAATTTTACCTCCACTACGCCGGGCTGAAGGAGACGTTCGACCTCGTCCCGATCTACGAGCGTCACGCGAATTTGACCGAGCTCGACCAGGTTCGGTCGATCGGCATGGCCGTGAACGGCGGGGCGCGCATCCGCGAGCTCTGGCGCTTCGCCTGTGAAGGCTACTTCGGCGACCTCACGCGCGAGCACGCCGAAAAACTCGCACAGCTGGAGTCCGAGCTGCAGGTCTCCGTGGAAGGCGACGAGATCCCCTATCGGATGGTTCGCCCCGCCCTTGCGAACGAGCCCGACCGAGACAAGCGCCGCGAGCTGGACGCCCAAGCGAACGACGTCCTCGACGAACACATGAACCCGCTGCACCTGGACGCGGCGCAGGTGGTGCAACGGGGCGCCCGCGACCTCGAGTTCGCGAACTACCTCGAGCTCTATCGCAAGGCGCTGCCTGCCTCAGCGCTGGACGACCTGGCGGAGCAGTGCCGGACCTTCCTCTCGGGCACGGAGAAGCTGTACGAGGACTGGGCCGACAGGCTCTTCCGGAACCGGGTCGGGGTCTCCCTCGCGGAGGCGGAGCGTTGGGACGTGCCCCGGCTCTTCCGGGCGCCGGAGTGGGATCCGATGTTCCCGGCGGACCGGATGGTCGCCGCACTCGAAGGCACGCTCGAGGATCTGGGGATCGACCTGAGCGCGCAGGAGAACGTCACCCTCGATCTCGACGAGCGACCGAACAAGAGCCCGCGCGCGTTCTGCGCGCCGATCGAGGTCCCGGACCGCGTCGTCCTCGTGATCCAGCCGATCGGCGGCCCGGACGACTGGCGGGCGCTCTTCCACGAGGGCGGCCACACGGAGCACTTCGCACACACCGCACGCGAGCTCTCGATGGAGGAAAAGCGCCTCGGCGACAATGCGGTCACCGAGGGCTGGGCGATGCTGCTCCAGCACCTCACCGACGAACCGGGCTGGCTGACGCGCCGGCTCGACTTCCCGCGCCCCGGGGAGTACGCGATCGAAGGGGCGACGGGCTTGCTGTATTTCGTGCGTCGTTACGCGGCGAAGCTCCTCTACGAGCTCGAGTTCCACGCCGCCGAGGACGTGACGACCATGCGCGACCGCTACGCCGAGCTTCTCTCGGATGCCCTGAAGATCGAGGTCACGCCGGCGAACTACCTC
>VAWR01000129.1 GCA_005885245.1 Actinomycetota bacterium
AGACGCTCCACCGTTGCATCTGTCATCGGGGGACGATGGTGAAGGTTCAGAGGCACCCGTGTTTGGTTCAAGAGCGACGGCAGCGCCACGTCTCAACCGCGGTTCAAAGTCGGGCTCCGATCGAAGCGATCTAGCAAGCCGTACCTCCCCAACTAGCGGCTGTCCCAAGCTACTCCGCACGTCACGAACCGTCAACGGGCATCTCCGGCGAGGCGGTCAAGTGGGAGAGGTTGAAAGGGCCTGACCTGCATCTGACCCAGTTCTTCAAGCCCTCGTTCCATGCGGGCGCGGGCGGCGACCCCCTGGTCCCCACCCCCGACATGACGGCCGCCTTCACCGGCCTGCGGCTCGGGGCTGCGCGTGCGCGACGTGGACTTCGCATCGAGAACCGGTCGTCGTCACGGAGGCGGCCGCCCCTGTTTGAAGAGGTTGCGATTGCCTAGCCGATGCCCAAGATGAACTTGGCGTCGTCGGACATGCGCTCGGGCGTCCAGGGAGGATCCCAGGTCAGCTCGATGTCCACGTCCTCGACGCCGGGGACCTCACGGGCGATGCGGTTGATGTCCTCCTGGATCATCGGACCTGCCGGGCAGCCCATCGACGTGAGGCTGTGAGTGACCTTCACGCGCGGTCCCTGGACCTCGACGTCGTACAACAGCCCGAGCTCGACGATGTCCATCCCGAGCTCGGGATCCTCGACCTGACGGAGCGCTTCGAAGACTTCTTCCTTGGTCGGCATCTCGGCTCGAGTGTACCGCCGGGGTGCTAGTAGCCGAGCAGCCGTACTTCCTCGCGCCGGTCACGCGCGAAGAAATGAATGCCGTCGATGAAGCGCACCCAGTTGCAACGGGTGCACATCATGAGCGAGTGCGTGCGCGCGGAATCCGCCAGGAAGCGGACGCCGCGCAGGAGGTCGCCGTTCGAGACACCGGTTGCGGCCACGATCACCTCGCCTGGCGCCAGCTCCTCAGTCGTGAACACGCGTGTTTCGTCCTCGATTCCGGCCTCGCGCGCCTGCTCGATCTCCTGCCGCGACGTCGGCCAGAGCTGGGCCTGGAGCTCGCCCCCGAGACAACGCAGCGCCGCTGCGGACATGACCGCCTGGCGAGTGCCGCCGATGCCGACGGCCAGGTGATCGTTGGTCCCGCGGATCGCCGCCGAAATCGAGGCCGTCACGGTTCCGTCCTGGATCAGCTTGATGCGGGCGCCTGACGCCCGGATCTCCTCGATCAGATCGTGGTGACGCGGCCGATCGAGCACGATCGTCGTGATGTCGTTCGGTCGCCGACCGAATGCCTCCGCAATCGCGTGGACGTTCTCGCCGACGGGCTTGAGCAGGTCGATCGAGCCGCGCGCGCGCGGGCCGACAGCCATCTTGCGCACATACATGTCGGGAAGGTTCAGCAGCGAGCCTCGCTCGCCCACCGCGATCATCGCCATCGCACCGTTGCCGCCGCGCGCGACAACGCCGCGGCCTTCGAGTGGATCGAGAGCCAGGTCCACGGCTTCGCCGCCTGCGCCGATGTCTTCACCAGTGCGTAGAGGTGAGTCCTCGTCCGCGGGCCCGATCACGATCCGGCCGAGGATCGGAAAGTCGTCGAGAGCCGCTCGCATCGCTTCGGCCGCGTCGCGCTCGGCGGCGTCCTGATCGGCTCGTCCGAGCCAGCGGGCAGCGGTCAGTGCCGCGCCTTCGGTCACGCGCACGTATTGCTCGCAGAAGCAGGGGGTAGGCCGGCTCGCTCGCTCCTCGGCCGCCGCCACCGCAGTCTCTTCGACCGTTTCCGACACTAGTGCCAGATCACTACACCCGTTGTACCTGCTCGGCGCTCGCGAGGACGAGCTCGAGGACAGCGTCGATGGAGGTTCGCAGGTCTGTGTTTGCGATCACAGGGACGTGGTGACGCTTGGCGCGGCGGACGATGTGGTCCTGGACGCGACGGATGTCGTCGAGGCGGTCGAGGTACTTCATGTGCGGGCGAAGACCGTCCAGGCCCGCCTCCCGGACCATGAAGTGCGTGCTGTGCTCCTCCTCGTCGTCGATCGCGAGCACGCACTGGACCACGAGCGCGCCGTCGATCCTCGGCAGCATCCCCGGGACGAGGTGGACCCCCTCCAGCACCATCGACCAGCCTTCCTCGAGGGCGCGCTCGATCGAGGCGCGTACGCCGACCATGACGTAGCGCGTCTGCTCGAGGAAGCCGGCGATGACCGGGTCCTCGGCCTGCTCGGGCTCGCGCAGTCCGGCCGCCGCCTCGAAGCTCGAGTAGTGGATCGAGGGCATGAACTCCTCGGAGAAGAACGCGCGCATCGTCTGCCGGACGAAGTCGGTGGAGGTGACGCGGGTGATCCCGAGCCGGTAGGCCGCTTCCGTGGCCACGGTCGATTTGCCGGTCCCCGTCGCGCCGCCGACGAGCACGATCACGGGCAGGTCGAGCTCCTGGAGCTCACGCAGCTGACGCAGGCGGCGAACGGACTCGGATCCTTCGGCCTCGCCCAGAACCTCGACGGCGAGCTCGCCGACGCGTTCCAGCTCGACGCTCTGTTCGTCCCGCTCCGCGAGATCCTGCTCGATCCGCTTCGCCAGCTCGTAGGCGCGGCCGAGAGGCACCCCGACCGCGACGAGTGCGCGCGCCATCAACCCCTTCGAGTACGGACGGTCGGGCGTGCCGAGCGGCAGCGGTTCCGAGTGGCGCGGATGGCTCACCGGCCGCTCCTCTGCCGGTGAGCAGGGGAAGGGGCGTCGGGAGAAACCGGGAGGTTTCCCCACTCTTTCTCCTCGGCGCACACGGCGATCTCGGCGGCGCGGGCGCTGAGGCGATCCCCAAAGAAGGGAGTTCGTGAGGGAAGCATGGTTTCCCTCACGGGAGCGAGCGGAAAGCGAGCGCCGTTCACGCGCGAGCTCCGGCCGGCACGAGGCGCTGAATCAGATCGTCGAGATCGGACGAGACGACCTCGTTCTCCGCGAACACGACCTCTGCTCCCCGTCTCAAAGCAGCTTCGGCGACAAGGTCGATCGCGGCGGCCTTGATCTCGACGAGATAGACATCCGCGTCCGTGCGCAAGAGATCCTCGCTGAGCTGTGGGCGGTTCGCGAGGTTGCGGGAGACGCTGACGACGTCGGCATCGAGATCCTCGGTGGCGGCGGGGCCGGTCGTGAAGACGGCGACTCGTCTGCCGTGGAGCGGCAACACCGGGCGCAGGCGCAGGTCCGCGCTGACGACCGGAATCTTCTTCAGCTCGCGCACCGCCCCCGCATCTGCGTCCCCGAGAACCACGACGGCGTCGGAGATGAGCACGCGGTAGGGGTTCAGATACGCGAGTGGATCGTGCCCCCGCCCGATGACGAGGATCCGTGCGTCGACGTCGACCGGCGGCACGGCTGCCCCGCTGCCGTCGAAGATGACGACGTCCGGCTCTCGCTCGGCAGCGAGCGCCGCGCCTTGCAGCACGTTCGACGTCGTCACCGCGCCCGCGAGCCCACCTCCCGCCCGGCGACAGCCGATCGTGACGACGCCGGTGAGCGCAGCGATCTCCAGGTGGTCCGAGGCAGCGTGCTGCCCAGCGCGTGAAAGCTCGAGCAGCGACTCGAGCGTGGGCCGCACGATCGCGACTTGCGGTTCTGGCGGTCCCCCCCGCCCCATCGCGACGACGACCACGTCGCGATCGCGGGCGAGCAGGCGCGCGACGTGTGCGGTGACTGCGGTTTTACCGACCCGTTTGCCGGTCCCGATCACCGCCAGGGAGGGAAGCGGGAACGAGGCGAGTTCCGGGGCTTCGAAATGAAAGTCCGCGCCTTCGTAACGCAGGCCCGCGGCCAGAACGCGGCTCGCGAGCAGCATTCGTTCCCGGGGACCGAGCACCGGCTCGTCCGACAGGTCGACCACGACCTTCGCGTCCCCGAAACCGTCCTCGAGCGCCGCCAACAGCGGGACCCCGTAGTCGGCAGGCCCGCGCAGCTTCTCGGTCCCGCCGGCGCGCCACGCACCGATCACCTCGTACGGAAGCCCGGCGATCGCGTCGCGCACGACCGGCGGGTAATGCTCGCCGTCGATCACCACGAGCGCGGGCGTCATCGCCGGGAGGTCACCTCTCCTTCGATGCGAGCCGTGTACTTCTCGAACTCGAGCGTGTCGGTCGCGAACTGGATGATCTTCTCCTGTCCGTGGAACGGGTACTTGCGCCACACGTCGACGTGAGTTCCGGAGAATTCGATCACGTTGTAACAGGGTCGGGTATTTCCCCGAAGACGGAGTGAGGACACCGTGCCGGCGTTGACGATGAAGAGATCCTCGAGCCGCCAGGCATAGGGGACGTGCTTGTGGCCGGAGAGGACGAGGTTGACGCCCGAGCGCTGCAAGCATTCGATCGCATCGCCGGCGTCGTAGATGATGTTGCGCTCGCGGCCGGTGCCGGGGACCGGCAGCAGATGGTGGTGACACACGAAGATGCGCAGGTCGGCCGGTGCCGCGAAGCTCTCCTCGATCCAGGAATAGCGTCCGCGCCCGATCTGGCCGTGGTCGAGATCGGGCTCGGTGGAGTCGACGGCGACGACCGTGACGCCGCCCACCCGCGTCACCGAGTTCCGGTCGCCGAACAGCTGCTCGAAGTGGACGTACCCCACGTTGCGCGAGTCGTGGTTGCCCGGGATCACGACGACTGCCTCGCATTCGAGCTGGTCGAGGTAGTCCTTGGCCAGGGCGTATTCCTCCTTGAAGCCGAACGTGGTCAGGTCGCCGGAGCAAACGACCACGTCCGGCTGCAGGTCGTTGACCTCCGTGATCGCCCGTTCGAGGAGGTTCGGGAGAAAGAATTGCGTGCCGCAGTGCAGATCCGAGATCTGGACGATCGTGAACGTGTCGTCACGGGTCGCCATGCGCGAAGTCTAGGCGGCCATACGCCGCCTCCCAGTCTCCGAGCGAGGTGAACGACTTTCCTCGACCCGCGGAAAGTGCGGCAGCATTTTCCGCGGGCTAGGGCATCCGGACCGGTTGCTACCCTGGTTCGAGGTGACACTGGAAACGCCTGATTTCCAGGCATATCGGGGCCAGGAACCTCCACGCTTCGCGAACAAGGCAGAGCTCGAATGCGCCAAGGTCCTGGACTACTACGGTGTGCCGTGGGAGTACGAGCCGACCACCTTCGTCCTCGAGGAGGACGAGGACGGACGCGTCGTCGAGGCGTTCAAGCCGGACTTCTACCTCCCGGAGCAGGAGCTCTACGTGGAGGTGACGGTGATGAAGCAGTCGCTCGTCACGCGAAAAAACCGCAAGCTGCGGAAGTTGCGCGAGCGCTACCCGGAGGTCCGCGTCAAGCTGTTCTACAAGCGCGACATCGAGCGCCTGGCGGAGCGATACCACCTCGAGCTCGCGTCGTAGTGGCCAAGCCACGGACCCCTGAGCCACGGCTCGGGGACGTCTACCTCAACCGCGAGGAGCTACGCTCACGCGTCGCCGAGCTCGGCCGGGAGATCAGCCGTGATTACGAAGGCCGAGAGCCGCTGCTGGTCGCGCCGCTCAAGGCCAGCCTCGTCTTCGTCGTCGATCTCTCACGCGTGCTGACGATTCACCACGCGCTCGACTTCATCGAGCTCGCCAGCTACGCGGCGGGTGCCGATACCGGCGGCCACGCCCGCATCCGGCTCCTGAAGGACCTGGACGGCGAGATCGCCGGCCGGGACGTCCTGATCGTCGAGGACGTGATCGACACGGGCCTGACGCTCAACTACCTCTGCAAGACGCTCGCCCTGCGCGATCCCGGCTCGCTGGCTGCCGTGACCCTGCTCGACCGTCCCTACCGCCGGCTGGTCGAAGACCTCCCTGTGCGTTACGTCGGCTTCACCGTGCCGGACGAGCTCTTCGTGGGGTATGGGTTCGACCTCCAGGAGCGCTATCGGAATCTCCCGGACCTGCACGTCCTGCGCAGAGAAAGTTAGACAAGGCTAAACTTCCAGGCGGGATGATGGCCACCCGCGTGGAGGAAGCTCCTCGCCTGCCCGGCGCCGGGGAGCGGGTGCTGCGCGGCGACTCGCGCTGGCGACTCCTCCCCTTCCTCGGTCCAGCCTTCATCGCCTGCGTCGCCTACATGGACCCGGGCAACTTCGCGACGAACATCGCGGGCGGATCGAAGTTCGGCTTCACGCTCGTCTGGGTGATCGTCGCATCCAACCTGATGGCGATGCTGATCCAGACGCTTTCGGCGAAGCTGGGCATCGCGACCGGCCGGAACCTCCCCGAGATCTGCCGCGAACGGTTTTCGCGCAGGACGTCGGTCGGCCTCTGGCTCCAGGCCGAAGCGATCGCCATGGCGACCGACCTGGCCGAGTTCCTCGGGGCGGCGTTGGGGATCAAGCTCCTGCTCGGCATCGCGCTGTTCCCCGCAGCGGTGATCACCGGCGTGATCACGTTCCTGATCCTCGGACTTCAGCGGTATGGATTCCGGCCGCTCGAGGCGGTGATCACCGCGTTCGTGGTCGTGATCGGGATCTGCTACCTCGGTGAGCTCTGGTTCGCTCATCCGCCGCTCGGGACGGTCGCGAAGCACGCCGTCGTCCCCGAGTTCGCCGGAAACGAGTCCGTGCTGCTCGCGGTCGGCATTCTCGGCGCGACCGTGATGCCTCACGTGATCTACCTGCATTCCGCGCTCACACAGCATCGGATCGTCCCGCGCAACGACGACGAAGCGAGGATGCTCTACAAGTACACCCGTATCGACGTGCTGATCGCGATGGTGATCGCCGGCCTGATCAACATGTCGATGCTCGTCGTGGCGGCAACCGTCTTCTTCGGCAGTGGTCTCACGAACGTCGACTCGCTCGAAGGTGCCCACCGGACGCTGGAGCCGATTCTCGGCGGCGCGTCGAGCGTTCTCTTTGCGCTCGCGCTGACCGCGTCGGGGCTGTCGAGCTCGACCGTCGGAACGATGTCGGGCCAGGTCGTGATGCAGGGGTTCATCCGACGCCGGATCCCCCTGTTCCTGCGTCGACTGGTGACGATGATCCCCGCGTTCGTCGTGATCGCGATCCAGGGCAACGACGGTGACGTCTCGCGGACGCTCGTCGTCAGTCAGGTCGTACTGTCATTCGGGATTCCGTTTGCCCTGATTCCGCTCGTCATGTTCACGAGCCGGCGCGACGTGATGGGAGTCCTGGTGAACTCGAAGACGACGATTCTGGCCGCCACTCTGGTGGCGGCGCTGATCTCCGGTCTGAACATCTTCCTGCTCGCTCAGACCTTCGGCGTGGCTGGATGACGCGGGGGAACCGGGAGGTTCCCCCGGCGATTCACCACCTGTACCAGCGTGCTCCTTCCGCTCCGCGCACGAAGAAGCCGATGACCCAGAGGACGAGCATGATCAGCGCGATCCAGAACAGCAGCTTCAGGACTGCGAAACCGACTCCGCCCAGGATCAGGATCAGGAGCAACACAACCAAGAGAAGTGCCACGAGCCCTCCTTCGCTAGCAAGACACGAGGTGTCCGGGTTCCCGGCGGTCGGCCCCCGAAACAACCGGCCGCCCCGGGGGAGGCGGCCGGCGTCGTCGGGAGACGACCCCTCCGCACGCAGCACGACCCTGTCCCCGACTCCCGCTGCGTACGAATTACAAGTGGGGAACGTCTGGACCGAGAATCCGGATACGGCTAGAGGTAGCCAAGGGGATCGACCGGGTTTCCGTTGATCCGCACCTCGAAGTGCAGGTGGGCGCCGAAGCTGTGGCCGGTGCTTCCCACGTAGCCGATCACCTGGCCCTGCGAGACCTGCGCCCCGGCGGAGACCGCGTAGGACGACTGGTGGGCGTAGCACGTAGCGAGACCGCCGCCGTGGTCGATGCAGGTGTAGTTGCCGTAGCCGCCCGTCCAGGCGGCGAGGACGACCGTCCCGGCCGCTGCGGCGTGAATCGGCGTCCCGTACGGGACGCCGATGTCGATGCCGGCATGCAGCCGGCCCCAGCGGTAACCGAAGGGGCTCGTCACCGGCCCGTTGACGGGCCAGATCAGACCGCTCGCGGACGGCGTGGAATCAGTTGCGCCCTGAGCCGCGGCCAGCCGGCTGCGGATCCGCGCATCCTCCGCCGCCAGCGCATTCGCCTCGGCGATCAGAACCTTCTCCTGGTCGCGCGTCGAGGCGAGCTGGCTCTTCTGCCTGCTCCGCTTCCCCGACAGAGAGCTTCGATTGGCGAGCAGCTGACCCTTGACCTCCCGCTGCTGCTGCGTCCGCACGGCTACGACCTGAGTCTCCGCGTGCACTCGGGAGCGCACGTTCTTCGTACGCTCGCGGGCGACGTGCACCTCGTCTCGCGCCGTGGCGACGAGGGACGCGATGCGTTTGTCTCGCTGCGCGATTGCGTCGAGGTAGTGCAGCTGGTCCAGCGCATCCTGGAACGAGCTCGACTCGAGGATCACGTCGACAATCGTCGGATCGCGTGCCTCGTAGATGTCGATCATGCGCAGGTTCAGCTGGCGTACGACCCTCCCGTACTGCCGCCGCAAGAAGGTGAGCCGTTCGGTCTCGAAGGCAAAGAGCTCGTTCAGCTGATCGAGCCGCCGCTGATGCAACGCAAGGTCTCGCTCGAGGATGGACAGCTTCTGCGAAACGTCTCCGACTCGACGCTCGAGCGATCGAATCTGGCCCGTGACATCCGAGATCTGGGCCGTGAGGTGAGCCTCTTTGGCGCGTGCCGCGTTCAGGCGAGCCTGAACGTCGCCGAGCTTGCCGCTGTTGTCACCCGAAGCGGGAGCGGCGAGCACGAGCCCGGCAACGAGGACAACGGCCAGTCTGCGGGCCATGGAGGGAAGGTTCGGCGGAGCCTCGGACGTCCCTGCCGCGAACGGGGCCGTCAGGGGCCTGAGCGGCCTTCCTCCGGCGCCAGGGGCCCGGGCTCGGGGAGGACGGCCGGACTCGGCTCCGGGATGATCGCGGGCTCGGGCGGATTGCCTTCGTCAGGCGGCGGATAGGGCTCCGGGATCACGACCGGGCCGCCCGGATCGCTCTCGCCGGGCTCGCCGGGCTGTTCCGGCAGCTGAACCATCTCGGTCGGCTGGACTTCCAACCTGCGTTGCTGAAGCTGTTCCTGCGCTCCGGCGACGACTGCTTGCATCTCGTTCTCCCTCCGGCTCGAGAGCTCGTCCAGCTCCTCGAGCTGACCGCGCGCGGTCTGGGTCGCTTGCTCGTCACCACGGTACACCGCATCTCCCAGCTCGAACATGAGCTGGGTCCGCACTGCCGCCATGCGTTGCAGCTCACGACGCAAGGCGAGCACCTGCCGCGCCGCCCGTCCGCGCGTCGCCAACGACTCCGCCGCAACGCCCGCACGCGAGCGAAAGGTGTCGAGCGCCTCGGCGGTGGAGCGCGCAACGGCGCCGTCGGGCTTGCGGCGCGCCGCCTCGAAGAAGACGACGATCAGCAGAATGCCGACGCCGAGCGCGATCAGCCCGAACGGCCAGTGCCCGATCGCGAGGAGCACGACCGCGAGGCTCAGCGCGGCTGCGGCGAGGACCAGCACGAGCGTGGTCGGCGTGATGCCGTAGTAGCGAGGCTCGGCGTGGCTGTAGTGGACGGGCACCCGACCGGTCTCGTCCTCGGGAACCTCCATCACCTTCGTTTCTCCCGCGGCCGAAGGATGACCGCACTGCGGGCAGTAGCGGGTCGCCTTCTGAAGTCTCGCGCCGCAGTTCGCGCAGCTAGCCATGCGGTGCCACCGGTCCGCCTGAACGGACAGGCGACTGTGCCGCCGCCCGCAGGTCGAGCGCGCGCAGCGCTTCCGCGGCGCGGCGCCGAAGCGGGCCCACCAGTCGCCGATAGTCGTCATCGGAGACCTTCCCGGTGCGGTGGTCGAACTCGAGCTCCTTGAGGGCCGCGAGCGCTCGGTCACGCTCCTCGGCCAGAGCGAGCCTGCGCTGCTCGAGCTCGTCCGGCCGCGCGAGGCGGTCGTCTCGGGCGCGAGGCTCGCGCAGGAACGGCAGCGCAACGAGCATCACGCAGGCCACCGCGAGCGCGGCACCGACGACGAGGGCGATGGTCATATGCGCACCGCGGCATCCGCATAGCGCTGGGCGAGCCGTCGCTCCTCGCGGGCATCGGGCCAGAGCGCAATCAGCGACCCGCCCAGAAAGACGAGTCCGGCGAGCCAGATGAGGTTCACGAGCGGCTTCTGCAGCGCCTTCAAGTCGATGCTGCCGTTGCTGTTGACCTGGTCGGCGATCAGGAAGAGGTCGCCGCCGGTCAGCAGGTCGTGACGGATCGCCACTTCATTGGAGACCTGGTCCTCCGCGAAGTACTGGTTCTTGCCCGGTCGGTAGCGGCCGAGGTAAGCGCCGCCGCGGTAGACGTCGACAAGGGCCCGGATCGCCCGGTGGTTCCCCTCGGTTCTCGTCTGGAAGCCGCGAAAGACGAGGCGGTCGCCTGCGACCGTCATCGACCCACCCGGCTGAAGCCGCGCCTCGCGCACAGTCTGGTACGCGCTCGAGCCGGCGACGCCGATCGCGAGCAGCACAACGGCCGCATGCACCACGTACCCGCCATAGCGACGACGGTTGCGCGAGATGAGCGACGAGAACGCGGCCGGCCAGCCCACTCCGCCTAGCGCCCTGCGCGCGCTCGTGCCGCGAACGAACTCGAGGACGATCGACGCGAGGACGAACACCGAGAAGGTGTACGCGATCACGCCGATACGCGAGGAGCCGGCGCCGGCCGCCAGCAAGCCGATACCGGTCGCGACGGCCGCACCGAGCGGCCAGAGAAACGTTCGCCCGAGCGCACGCAACGATGCGCGACGCCAGGCGACGAGCGGACCGATCCCCATCAACAGGAGCAGCGGCAACCCGAAGGTGTGGAGGAAGAAGTTGTAGTAGGGCTTGCTCACACTCGCGGCTTCGCCCGTGACCGCTTCCGAGAGGATCGGGTAGATCACGCCCCAGAGGATCGTCAACGCCAGCGCGACGAGCAGCAGGTTGTTGTAGAGGAAGGTCGCCTCTCGTGACACGAGCGACTCGAGCCGCGTCTTCGAGCGCAACAGCGACAACCGTGCGAACACGAGCGCGAGCGAGCCGGCGGTGATCAGGCAGATGAAGCCGAGAAACCACGGCCCGATCGAGCTCTGCGTGAACGAGTGAATCGACTGGATGATCCCGCTCCGCGTGAGGAACGTGCCGAACAGCGACAGGCAGAACGCGAGCACCACGAGCAGCACGTTCCAGACCTTCAGCATCCCCCGCTTCTCCTGGATCATCACCGAGTGCAGGAACGCCGTCGCCGCAAGCCACGGCATGAGCGCAGCGTTCTCGACCGGATCCCAGGCGTAGTAACCGCCCCAGCCGATCTCGACGTAAGCCCAGTGGGCACCGAGCAGCTGGCCAAGTCCGAGGAACGCCCACGCCGCGAGCGTCCAACGCCGCGTCGCGACGATCCAGCGTTCGTCGGTGCGACGCGCGAGCAGTGCACCCATCGCGAAGGCAAATGGCACCGTCAGCCCGACATAGCCGAGGTAGAGCATCGGCGGGTGGATCGCCATGTACGGGTTCTGGAGGCTCGGGTTCAGCCCGGCGCCGTCCGCCACGGCCGCCTGCGTCGCGAAGGGGCTGGCGACGAAGACGAGGAGAACGGCGAAGAACGTGCCGACGAGCCCGAGCGTCGGCACGACCCAGGCGAGCACCTCCCTTCCTGCGCGCCGCGCGGTCAGGACGGCCGCGACCGAATAGCCGGAGAGGACGAGCAGCCACAGCAGGAGCGACCCTTCCTGTCCACCCCAGAACGCCGTCAACGTGTATCCGAGCGGCAGCTCGCGGCTCGTGTGGTCGGCGACGTACTGGAACGAGAAGTCGTGCCGCGCGAGTGCGGCAAGCAGGACCGCCGACGCGACGACGGTTGCGCCGAATGACCCGATCAGCGCGTTTTGCGCCGACTCCGCGAGACGCCTTCTTCCCTTCCACGCTGCGAGCGATCCTGCGACCAGCGCATACACGAGCAACAGGAAGGACGTGACGAGCGCGACACGCCCGAGATCAGCCATGGAGATCAGCCACGGTCTAGGTGCGCTTGGGCGAGTACTTCGACGGGCACTTCGTGACGAGCGTGTCGGGCACGGCGACGAAGACGCCGTTCCGCAGCCGGCCGTCGACCACGACGTCGCGGCCGGTGCGGAAGAGATCCGGGACGGTGCCTCGGTACACGACCGGAACGAGTGCCGTTCCCTTCACGTCGCGCAGGCGAAACCGTAGGCCGTTCGCGTGGGCATCGCCGGCCGGCTGGCCGACGACGACACCCATCAGCGACACGCGGCTGCTGTGGCCGGGGAGCTGGCTCGGTCGGATCGTGGGCGTGCCACCGCCGGCGATCGACGTGTACAGCAAGAAGACAGCAAGAGCGGCCGCGACCGAGAGTGCGACGACGAGCCGGGCCGGGCTCCCTCTACGAGACACGCCGAGATTCTAGTCGGCAACCCATAGGACGGCCCGCGGTTCCCACGCGAGCTCGCCTCCGTAGATGGAGACGAGCGCCTGCGCGAGGGCGGGCTCGTGGCGAGCTTCGTCGAGCAGCGTGTCGACGAGCGCGGCCGTGACGCGGGAGCTCGCTTCCTCCACGGCCCGCCGCCGCTCGACGGGGAGTGTCGCGAGCCGCCCTCGGGCGCGCCGTAGCTCGTGCTCGAGGAGCGCTCGGGCATGCCGGTGAACCGTGTTTCGCCTCATCGCGCTGCCACTGCTGCCCGGGGCGCCGTCTCGGGTGTGGCTCGGGCGGGTCGCCGCGCCGGGGATGTCAGGGTGAAGCCGCAGAACATGAGGGCGATCCCCACCAGCTCGCCGAAATAGAGGAGGGACGTATCGCCGGTGCGGGAGAGGCCGGTCGCCGCGGCGACGCAGATCGCCCCGCACGCGATCCAGACGTTGGCACGCACCCGCTGCCGGCGCGCGATCGAGAGCAGCGAGCCGCCGACCAGGCCCAGGGTTCCAAGAGAGTTGAGCGTGACGGCCCAGAGGAAGGCATGTCCCGCGAGGACGTGGTTCGGAGGGGGTTGGCCGGCCGGTGACGCCGCCAGCGTCCCAGCGTGCACGGGCGCGAGGAGCACGGCGGCGATCGCGGCGGCGGTGGCCGCGAGCAGCGCTCCGAGCATCACGTCGCGCGCACGCTTGGGCAGCAGGAGCCAGGCCGAGCCGGCACCGAGGTAGGCGACCGTGAGGACACCGCCGGCCAGGTAGTAGAGACGGAAGAGCGCGACGCTCCACCCGTGGCGGAACGCAATCGCCTCACTCGCCGCGGCGAGCGCGAACAGCGCGAAGCCGAGCCCCCAGAAGAGCTTCTGCGCCGCGCGGCGCCGCAGCCACGACGAGGCGAGTCTTGCTGTGAAGAGGAGCGCGACGAGCGCGGCAGCGAGCGGGAGCAGGGCCCGCGCGATCTGCGGCGCCCTCCCGTGCGGGTTCGAGCTGATGACCGTCGCCGCCTCTCCCGGGCGCACGACGCTGAGGTAGTCGAAGTCGCGACCGCCGAACATCCCCTCGTGCGTGGCCACGAACGAGTACCTCCCGGGCCGAAGGCCGCGCGTGGGCACGAGCGTCAGGGTCGTCGCCGTCCGCTGTCCAACCCCCAGTGGGACCGAGCCGCCACGGTCGAGATCGTAGAGCCTGTAGGCCCCGGGAGCGTCCACCGCGGCCGCGCGAACCAGGAACGAACGAACATCGGCCGAGCGGACTCGCAGCGCGTCTCCCGGATACGAGGACTGCGGGTCACCCCAGGAGAACAGCTTGACCGGTCCGCGTCCCGTCCGCAGGAATTGGCCCGTGACGTCACGAGGTAGAGACGTCTGGTACGTGTAGCGCACGCTGCTCGTGCCGATCCCTGCGACGGCCGGCAGGAAAGGAAGCGAAACGAGCAGCAGGGCGATCGTGCCCACCGCGAAACCGACGCGCCTGCGGTACGAGCCCGTCGGACGGGTTCGGCCCCGCGGTGGACGGCCGTCCAGGAGTGCGCGACGACGGGCATGGGCGCGGTAGAGCGCAGCGGCGGAGAGGAGCGCGCTGGCGGGCAGGTAGGCGAACTCGATCTTCCAGCCGACGTCGCGCAGCGGACCGCCGGCATACGGGGAGAACGCAACCGGGATCACGGCCCACGCCGCCGCCGGACCGACCATCAGCAGAATCGACGCCGTGAACGGGAACCCTGCGAACAGCCAGCCTACGCCGGGGAAGCCCATCACGGCGAGCGGGAGCTCGTAGCCGGCCAGCGCGGCCGGGCTGCGCCGCCGGACGCGGCGCGGGATCTTCCCGGTGTAGCGTGCGGGTGCCGTCCGGAGTTCCTCACGACCGGCCGCGCGTTGCCGAGACGTCATCCTCCAGGCTGCGCGCGCGTACGCCGAGAACCCGATCAGCACGGCGAACGCGGCGGGAACGAGCACGAGCGATTGCCACGGCTCGGCGGCCGTAACTGCACGCACGAACGTCTGCCCGTGCGCGATCCGGTGCGCCTCGACGGCCGAGAAGGCGACCCCGCCGGCGTAGTACAGGGCAACCCCGCCGGCGACGAATACGAGCGCGGTCCGCGCGAGCCGTCGAGGCCATTCGGCGTCGAGAGCGCGCAGTGACGTCAGCGTGACGCCGATCAGGATCACCATCAAGCCACCGAGCATGTTCAGCTGGGCGTGGAGGTTCACGATCACGTCGCCCGCGTCCCCGCCCCGATCGAGTAGCTCGTTCACCGCCGGAAAGGCCTGCACGGGACCCTGCAGCGTCCCAACGGCGAGAGCCACACAGCCCGTGAGCACGAAGGCACGCAGCGGACCGCGTGCGTGCTTGACCGACCGCGCCATCACCGCGAGCAGGAGCCAGAACGCCGCCAACATGGCGATTCCCGCGCCCATGATCAGGTACGGATGCAGCGGCGTTGCCTCCTCGGCCTGCTCGGGGGTCAGCCCGCGGTGGACGAGCCGGCCCTCGTGGAGGCCGAGATAGAGCGCCGATCCGTAGAAGGCGAGCGAGCCGGCGAGCAGCGACCCAAAGGTCAGGTTGGCGAGCCGCCGTGACGGCGACGCGCCGCCGAGCGCTGGCAGAAGCGAGAACAGGGCGCCCGCCACCAGCATGGTCAGCCCCGTGACGAGGTTGATGTGCGCGTGGCTGATCGGGTCGATCCACTCGCCGGCGTGCTTTGCCTTGTACAGCCAGTCTGCGTTCGCCGGCTGCACCTGGATGACGCCTTGCACCGTGCCAACGGTCAGCGCCACCGCCCCGGTCGCGAGGAACTTCCACAGATGCCACTGCGGCTTCGAGACCTTGACCAGCCGCGACTGGAAGATCGTCAGGCACACGTTCGCCGCGAAGCACCAGTAGCCGAGCCCCATCACCCCGGCGCCGACGCCCGTCGGCACCTTGTACCACTTGCCCATGTGATTCTTGGCGACCTGATAGTCCCACCCGTGCTCGACCAGACGTCCGATCGCGATTCCGTTGCCGATGAGCGAGACGTAGAAGACCGCGAGCCCGATCGCCGTGAACCAGAACGCGCACTGGGCGAGGGCCTCACTGGTGAGAGGGCGGCCGACGATCCGCGGGAGGACGCGCCAGCAGAGGCCGGTGGCGAGCAGCGTCCCACCGCCGACGATCATCACGTGCGTACTCGAAAGGTCGCGGACGAGATGTCCCGCGTAGCCCATGCGCGCGAGCGACTCCGCGATCCAGGGCACGTTCTTCACGACCATGTGCAGGCTGCCGAGCACGAGGAAGAAGCCTCCGGCGACGAAGTACTTCGCGAGCCTGCGGTCGTGCGCAGCCAACTCGGACTCGGAGTACGGCTCCGTTCGCAACGGCGGCTTCCGGCCCGGCAGCAGGGACGAGATCGCACCCACGACGATCGCGAGGAACGCCGTATAGGTGAAGAACTCCAGCGACGAGAGGTATCTGAGGTACACGCCGCTGCGCCCGCGCTAGCGGAGGCCGGGCTCGAGGAAGTAGACCGTCAGCGTCCAGCCGAGGTAGACGAGCGCGATCACGGCGAGGATGATCCACGCGCGCGTGACCGCGCTACGCGAATATCGGACATCTTCTTCGGTTCCCGTGTCCCGGTAGCCGACGAGCGGACGTCCCGGGCGGGGAGATTCGGGCGACTGCGACATCAGAAGATCTTTTCCATCAGAAGCGTGGTCTCCGGCTGGACGCCCGCAATGTCGAGGAGCATCCGCTCGACCGTGTACCCCCGCTCCAGGAACGCCTCGAGCTGTTCGGGCGTATCCCAGGTCGTATAGCAGTGCAGGCGCACGTCCTCACCCGGCTCGGGCTGTGCGTAGACGTCGAAGCGCTGAACTCCTGGATATTCCTGGATGTGGCCCTTCAGCGCCTGCATCGACCCATAGACGGCCTCCCACTGCTCGAAGGGGATCAGCGCGAACGTCGCGCTCGACCACGAGACGTACGGGAGTGCCGACGGGACGTCCGTCACCGACGCCATCAGAACTTCTGTCCCCACACGATGTGGCCGACGATGAGCGCAACCGCGAAGGCGGCGAGACCGACGGCCAGCAGGATGAAGAACATCGTCGCCGGACGCGCCATCTCAGTGGTGACGCCGCCGAACGTGTCGACG
>VAWR01000130.1 GCA_005885245.1 Actinomycetota bacterium
CGTTCGCGCAACGGGGACGCGCACCTACGTCGAAGCGCTCGGCGAGCTGCCTCCCGCGGCGGACGAGGCAACTGTGTACGAGGAGCTCGGCATTCCGTGGTGCCCACCCGAGCTTCGCGAGGACCCGTTCCGCGGCGAGCCACCTCGTTTGCTCACGCGCGACGACATCCGCGGCGACCTGCACGTCCACTCCACCTGGTCGGATGGCAAGGCATCCGTCCTCGAGATGGGCACGGCGGCGCGCGACCTCGGCTACGAGTACCTGGCGATCTGCGATCACACCCCGAACGTGCGCGTCGTGCCTGGCCTGGAAGCCGACGATCTGCGCCGGCAGGGTGAGGAGATCGAGGCTCTGAACGAGGAGCTCGCGCCGTTTCGAGTCCTGCGCGGAACGGAGGTGGACATCCGCGCCGACGGGACGCTCGATCTCCCGGACGACATCCTGGCCGAGCTCGACTGGGTCCAGCTCAGCCTGCACGCCGGCCAGCGGCAGCAGCGGGAAGAGTTGACCAGAAAGGTGACGGAGGCGATGCGCCATCCTGCTGTGCGGGCGCTCAGCCATCCGAAGGGGCGGATCATCAACCACCGGCCGCCGAACGCACTCGACCTCGAGCGCACGTTCGAGGTCGCGCTCGAGACGGGAGTCGCGCTCGAGACGAACGGCCTGCCGGACCGGTTGGACCTCGCTGGGCCGGAGATCCGGCTCGCGATCGAGGCGGGCGTCCCGATCGTCGTCTCGACCGACGCGCATTCGGTGCGCGGGCTCGGAAACATGCGACTCGCCGTGCACACGGCGCGCCGTGGCTGGGCGACCGCGGCCGATGTCGTCAATACGCGGCCGCTCGAGGCCCTGCTCAGGCGCTGATGAACTAGGTACTACAGAACTCTGGTCCGCGAATCGGCCGCACGCTGCCGCCGTAGAGACGCACCGCGCCGCGGACGTCGTCTGCACGCAGCAACCGGCAAACCCATTTGCCCTCCGGCGCAGCCGGACAGTTCTCCGGATGGTTGTCCACGAGGTAGGTGTTCATCGTCGCGCAGGTCCTGTCCTCGTGATCGAGCCCCAGCACGTGGCCGAGCTCGTGGGTGATGACGAGCGCCATCGTGTACCGGTCCTGGCCGCTACGGATGCCGACCTGTGCTCCCGTGAACCGTCCGTTCACGCGTTGGACGTTGGCGTCGCCCGCAACCTTGAACCAGCGGATCCCTACCAGCACCTTCGCGTCGCGACGCGACGCCTTGACGAACCTGACCCGGGCGCCGCTCGTATTCCACGCGTACGCAGCGGTGTCGACCGCCCAGGAGTAGGCGGGCACCTCGTTGTAGTAGGTGATCGTCGTCGTCGGCCAGCGCCCACCCTCGAGCCGAAAGGAATCCGCGCTCGGAGTTGCGACGGCCGCGACGAGCGCCGCCCCCAACAGTGCCGCCAGTTTGACCCGCATCGCGTTCAGGTTTCGGCATGCGAGACTCATCCCTTGAAGGTTCTGGCGACGCGCCGCTATCCGGGTCCCGCCTTCGAGGAGCTGAAGGACGTCGAGGTCGGGTCGCCGTCGGATCTGCACGCGCCACGCCCGGACGTCGAGGCGCTCCTCGTGGCGAACGAGCCCGTGCCGCTAGAGCTCCTGCCGGGCCTTCGCATCGTCTCGAACTTCGGGGTCGGCTACGACAGACTCGACGTCGCGGAGCTCGGCCGCAGGGGTATCGCCGTGACGAACACGCCCGGCGTCCTCTCAGCCGCGACCGCCGATCTCACGTTCGCGCTGATCCTGGCCGTTCGCCGGCGGGTCGTCGAAGGAGACCGGGCCGTCCGCGCCGGTGCGTGGACGGGCTCGTGGGCGGACGGCTTCCTCGCCGAAGAGCTCACGGGCGCGACTCTCGGCATCGTCGGGCTCGGACGCATCGGACAAGCGGTCGCACGTCGTGCGGCCGGATTCGAGCTGCGCGTGCTCTACACGCAACGCACTCGCGTGGACTCGGAGTTGGCGGAGCACCGCGAGCTCGACGAGCTGCTCGCCGAGTCGGACGTGGTCACGATCCACGCGCCGCTCACTGCGGAGACGCGCGGAATGATCGATGCCCGATGTCTAGCGCGCCTCCGGGTCGGTGCGAGCCTCGTCAACACGTCGCGCGGCGAGATCGTCGACGAGCCCGCGCTCGTCGCGGAGCTCGTCTCGGGTCGGCTGCGCGCGGGCCTCGACGTGTTCGCGCATGAACCGCATGTGCCCGAAGAGCTGCTCTCGCTGCCGAACGTCGTACTCACTCCGCATCTCGGCAGCGGTACCCGGCAAACACGTGAGGCAATGACGCGGTTGGCCGTGGACAACCTGCTCGCGTTCGAGCGAGGTGATCCGCCGGCGACGCCGGTCCTGCTGCCCTAACCGAGCGCCGCGCCGGGACCGCTCGAGGTCCACTCGGCGAGCTCGTACCAGTGGGTCTCGTGCAACGCCTGGCCGACCTTCGGATCGGTGTGTGCCGCATAGAACACGTGACGCTCCAGGTCGCAACAGATTGCGACCGCGCCGAGCGGGACCTCCGGGATGTTCATCAGCGCCTCCGCGGGAAGCCGTGCCTCCGCGACGGTGTAATGCTTGAACTGGAGGTCCGGCGCATACTCCATCAGCTTCGGCCAGTCCGGACAGGTGCGGGAGCTCATGTCGTCGTGACCCTTTCGGCCTGCAGGCCGATCTCCTCCCCCGTCCAGCGCCCTTCGAGGCGGACTACTCCGCGCTCGTCGCCGGCGGGATAGACGACGAAGGTGAGTGCGTCGTCGAGCCAGTGGTAGAGGTTGTCGCCGACCTCGTCGGTGAGCCCGAGGCGAACGTGGAAGCGCCCGTCGGCGAGGGGGAGCTGCTCGACCTCGAAGCGTGCTGTCAGCGTCTGCGTTCCCTGCTCCCAACCGAGGTCTGCGGTCGAGTGACCTGAGCCGGTCACGAGCAGGCCGGACGAGTCGCGGAGCTCGAGCGAAAGCCGCGGAGGTGGGAGCGGCCGTTCTGCCGTGAGGTGAACGCGGAGCGCCAGGGGCTCGCCGGCCAGGAACTGCGTCCGCTCGGCGCCGTCGGGTCCGAGCAGCTCGACGGCGTCGATTCTCGCCTCGCCGCTGCCCCACTCCTTCAGACCGGCGCCGCGCTCGGCCGGATCGGGATCGCCGGCGAGCAGCTGGCGGTAGCGCACAACCGCATCGTGCGTCGGACCGTCGAAGCGAACGCGGCCGGCCTGGAGCAGGATCGCCCTGTCGCACAGCCGTTCCACGGCGGCGGCGTCGTGTGAAACGAACACGATTGTGCCGCCACGCCGCTTGAACTCGAAGATTTTCCCGAAGCACTTGCGCTGGAACTGCTCGTCGCCGACTGCGAACACCTCGTCGAGCAGCAACACGTCCGCGTCGATGTGCGCCGCGATCGCGAACCCGAGCCGCATGTACATGCCCGACGAGTACGTGCGGACGGGTAGGTCGATGAACTCCTCCAGGCCGGCGAACGCCACGATCTCGTCGAGTTGCTCCCGTACGTAGGCGCGCTTCAGGCCGTGGATCGAGCCGTTCAGGAAGACGTTCTCGCGGCCCGACAGGTCGGGGTGGAAGCCGGCGCCGAGCTCGAGCAGCGACCCGACGCGTCCACCGACGTCCACGTGGCCCGACGTCGGCTTGATGATTCCGGACAGCAGCCGTAGCAGGGTGGTCTTTCCCGACCCGTTGCGGCCGACGAGCCCGATCGCGCTGCCAGGCTCGACCCGGAAAGAGACGTCGTTCAGCGCCTCGACGAGCGACGGCCGCGATCGGCCCCGCGCGACGATGGCGTCCTTCAGCCGCCGCGCCTCGCGCGGATAGACCTTGAACTGCCGCGACGCGCGGTCGGCGACGATCTCGCCCGGTCGAATCACATCTTCGAGGGTACCGCGAGGGCCCGTCGAACGAGCCCGGCGAGCACCCGCACGAACGCAGGGTCCGCGTTCGGCATCTCGATCCGGCCGAAGCCGAGTCCGAGCTGTTGCGCCTTCTCGGCGGCCTCGTGATCCAGGTCCCAGCGGATCTCGAGGTGGTCGGCGACGAAGCCGACCGGGCAGACGAGCACATCGCGGACGCCGCGGTCGTACAGCTCGTCGAGGTGGTCGAGGATGTCCGGCCCCAGCCACGGCTCCCCGGTCGCCGACTCGCTCTGAAACGAGAAGGACCAGCTCGGTAGAGCCGCCCGTTCGGCCACCAGTCGGGAGGTCTCGAGCAGCTGGTCCTGGTACGGATCGCCTCTCTCGAGAATGCGTGCCGGCAGCGAGTGGGCGGTGAAGACGACGTGAGCGTCGGTGCCCCGTACTCGCTCTGCGAGCAGGTCGACGAAGCCCGGATCGTCGTGCCAGCTCTCGACGAACGCGAGCGCCGTCTCGGCAGCGAGCGCCGCCTCGAGCTGTTCCCGGTAGCCACCGATCGACAAGGTGGAGTAATGGGGCGCGAGGACGAGTCCGACGACGGTCTCGGCGCCAGTGGCAAGGGCACCTCGAGCCGCGTCGGCGATGCGGGGCGTCCAATGCTTCATCCCGGTGAAGACGGGGATGTCAGCGAGCTCGCGCTCGAGCGCCGCGCGCGTCTGCTCGGTGATCGCGTTCAGCGGCGAACCGTCTTCGATCCCGAGCCGCCGGTAGCGCTCGACGAGATCCTCGAGCAACTCCGGGCGAATCGGGCGCCCACCGCGAATGTCGCGGTAGTAATCCGGCACGTCGGCGAGCCGCTCGGGCGATCCGTAGGCCATCAGCACCACGGCCGCGCTCATTGCGTCACGGTCTCGTACCGGTGCCTGGCACCGGTACGAGAGACCGCGCACCGCCTGGGCGAGGGGCCTGGGGGGTTTCGTTTCGGTCGCGTTACAGATTCGGATCGGTGCCTGGCACCGGTACGGTCCTCGAGGACCACGTTCACGCTAGACACGCGCTTCGACTGAGATTTCGTGGACGAGCTCTGTGAGGCGCCCGAGAACGGCCGGGTCTGTTTCGGGTGGCACTCCGTGCCCAAGGTTGAATACATGACCCGGCCGCCCTCCGGCACGCGCGAGGATAGCGCGCGTTTCGGACTCGACTCGCTCCCAGGGACCGAGCAGGACGGCGGGATCCAGATTCCCCTGGACGCCGTGTTCTTCGCCGACCTCGGCCCAGCCACGATCCAACGGGATCCGCCAGTCGAGGCCGATCACGTCGCCACCTGCTTCGGCCATCGCGGAGAGCAGCGTGGCTGTGCCGGTCCCGAAATGGATCGTCGGCGCGTCGGGTGCGGACAGGATCCGCGCAGAGTAGGGCGCGACGAACTCCTCGTAGTCGGTCGGTGAGAGCGCGCCGACCCAGGAGTCGAAGACCTGGATCACGTCGGCGCCCACGCGCGCCTTTGCCACGACGTAGGCGGCGAACGTGTCGGCCAGCTTGTCCATCAGCGCATGCCACGTGGCCGGCTCGCGGTACATCATGGCTTTGACCGTCGCGAATTCACGGCTCGGCTTGCCTTCGACGAGGTAGCCCGCGACCGTGAACGGCCCACCGCAAAAGCCGATGACCGCCTGGTCGTCGCGCAGCGCGGCACGCACGAGCCGAACGGCCTCGAGAATCGTGGGCACGGACTCCTCGGGCTCCGGCACCACCAGCCGCTCGACGTCCGCCGCGCTCCGCACGGGCTGTGAGATCACCGGTCCGACGCCTTCGACCAGCTCGACGTCGACGCCCATGCCGAGCACCGGAAACATGATGTCCGTGAACATCACCGCGGCGTCCACGTCATGGCGCCGCACGGGCTGCAACGTCACCTCGGCGCAGAGCTCAGGTTGCGCCACGATGTCGAATAGCCCGTGCCGCTTGCGTAGCTCGCGGTACTCGCGCAAGGAACGGCCGGCCTGCCGCATGAACCAGACGGGCGTGCGCTCCGTGGTCTCGCGGCGACACGCCCGAACGAGAAGGGGTTCCACGAGAACGTAGGCTAGTCGCGCTCTGGAAACGGTCGGCGACCATCCCGTTCCCGCCGGCCCGCTCGCGGTGCGCTGGCTCGCGTACGAGCTCGAGCCGCCGCAGGCGGGCGCGCTCACGCGCGCGCGCGTGTCCCTCGAGAACGCCGGCACCTCGGCCTGGCGCGGCCTCAACCTCTCGTACCACTGGCTCGACGACCGCGGCAACCCGATCGTCTGGGACGGACTCCGGCAGGAGGTCGGCGCCGCGCCCGGAGAACAAGTGGAGCAGGAGCTGCTCCTGCGCGGACCAATTCCGCCCGGCAGCTATCGGCTGGCCCTCGACCTCGTCGACGAGCAGCGCTTCTGGCTGGCGGAGCTCGGCAACTTCACTCCGAAGCTGGACGTCGAGGTCGCACCGCGGGACGCGATGGCCGCGCGCGCGTTCCTCCCGCCGCGGGCAGACCTCGACCCGGACTGGGAGGAGCGGGTCTACGTCGCGCACACCGAGGGCTACGCGGCGGTCGGCGGCTCAATCGAGTGGATCTCGGGGCCGCTGCGCCGCCCGCCGGACGGGCTCGAACCCTATGCACCAGGGGGAGGCCGCAATCCCGCCTTCGCCGAGCCGCTCGTCTGTCCATCGCTACTGCCACCGCTCGAGCCGAACGCGGACGTCGCAGGTCTACCCGCCTGGCGGCCCGAAGGCGACGAGCCCTGGCTCTACGACGCGCGGATCAAACTTCGACTGCGATCTGATCGTCGACGCGGCTGAAGACGAAGGCGCCGAGCGCAAGCGCGGCAACCGCAGCGACGACGGTGTACAGCGTGTCACCCAACCCCGGCAGGCGCCCGTAGAAGAGCGGATCACGCAGCGCTTCGACCACGGGCGAGAGGGGATTTCCCCAGTGGACCAGGGCGAGCACCCAGTCGCGCCTCGCAATCTGCGGGTCGCTCAGCGGATAGAGCACCGGCGTCAGGAAGAAGAGCGGGAGCAATAGTGCGGAGACGAGGAATTCGACGTCGCGGAACAACACGTTCAAGGAAGCGATCGCCAGCGCCAGCCCGCACGTAATCGCGACGACCGCAAGGCCGAGCGGCAATGCGAGCCACTCCGTCGCGCGCACCCGCGGGAGCAGCGCAAAGTTCAAGGGAAGCAACACGACGAGCATCACGCCAAAGCTGATGAGGTGCGTCGCGACGATCGAGAGCGGCACGAGCTGCCGCGGGAAGCGCGTCTTGCGAATGAGATTCGCGTTGTCGAGCATCGAGCGCGAGGCCGCCTGCAGTGAGGTCGCAAAGAAGATCCAGGCCGACAGACCCACGAGCAGGAACAGCGCGTAATGGCCCTCCGATCCGAAGCGTGTCTTCCAGAGCACGGAGAAGACCAGGAGGTAGACCGCCATCAGCAGGACGGGGTTCGCGAGGGTCCAGGCGACGCCCAGCAGCGAGCCGCGGTACTTCGCCTGCACGTCCCGGCGGAAGAGATTCCCGAACAGCTCGCGGTAGCGGACGAGATCGCCGTATACCGTCGTCATCGGCGCCGCCTAGTCTAGAGGCGGCCTCACATGGCTCTTACAGCCCTTCGTTACGCTTCGACTCCGTGAAGGTGCTCGCGGCGATCGCTGCATTTCCCGCCGCGGCCGCGGCCATCTGGCTGCTGCTCCGCAGCCCGCTCGCCGCCCGCCTCGCCACCGCTCCCCGAGCAGATCGCTGGCACGAGCGGACGACGCCGATGCTGGGCGGGATCGGCATCTTCGCCGGGCTCCTCGCCGGCTTCTGGCTCGCGGTCGCGGTCGACGCCGCCCCGGCCAGCCGCGAGCCGCTGGCGATCCTCGGCGGCTGCGCGATCCTGTTCGTCGCCGGCTTCCTCGACGATCTCTTTGCGCTGGGACCGATCCCCAAGCTTGCGGCCCAGCTCGCCGCAGCCGGACTCGTGATCGGCAACGGTCTCACGATCTCGGGACTGATCTCGAACGACGTCCTGGCCGGCGCCGTCGCGCTCGTCTGGCTCGTCGGCATGACGAATGCCTTCAACCTGCTCGACAACATGGACGGCCTCGCCGCCACGCTCGCCGGAATCGCCGCGACCTTCTTCGCGATCGACGCGCTCACGGTGCACAAGAGCCACGCCGTCCTCGCCCTCTCCCTCGCGCTCGCGCTTTCCTGCGCAGGCTTCCTGCCCTTCAATCTGCGACCGGGCCGGCCTGCAGCGGCGTTCATGGGCGACTCGGGCAGCCAGGTGCTCGGCTTCGCGCTCGCCGCTCTCGGCCTGACCGCGAGCTGGAAGGTCGCCGGCACGACAGTCGCGACGCTCCTCCTGCCGATCCTCGTCCTCGCGGTCCCGATCCTCGACACGACGCTCGTCACGGTCGTGCGGCTCCTGGACGGGAGGCCCGTGTACCAGGGTGGCCGCGACCACACCTCCCACCGCCTCGTCTACCACGGTCTCTCGGAGAAGCGTGCGGTCGTCCTGCTGGCCGTGATCTCCGCGGCGCTCGGGACGACGAGCCTGTTCTACTCGGTGCTCGACAACGCCTGGGTGACGCTGATCGGCGTGCTCCTCACCTTCGCCTTGCTCGTGCAGTTCGCGAGCGTCCTCTCGGACGTGGAGCGCGCGCCCGCGTTCGCCGGCGAGCGCAGCTGGCTGCGCACGTTCGTCGCGAATCCCCGCCGACTCGTCGAGTCCGTCGTCGACTTCGCGCTCGTCACCGCCTCGTTTGCGGTCGCCTACTACCTGCGGCTGCAGGGCAGCGGCAGCGGCTACCAGCGGCACATCTTCCTCGTGTCCATCGCCGTGGTACTCGCGGTTCGCTACCTCGCCTTCATTCCGTTCGGTCTCTACCGGGGTGTCTGGCGATATGCGGGCGCCCGTGACGCCGCCAGCATCTTCGGGGCGGTACTCGTCTCGGAGGTCGTGGCGTACCTGATCCTCGACGCGACACAGGTGTGGGGCCCGTTCCCGCGGAGCATCTTCATCATCGATGCGCTCGTTTGCACCCTGCTCGTGGGCGCGTCCCGCTTCTGGGAGCGCGCCTTCGTTCGCGCGGTGTCGTCGCTGACGAGCCGCGGCGACCGACAGCGCACGCTGATCGTCGGCGCAGGGCGCGGAGGCCGAAGCCTCCTGCGGGAGCTCCGCGAGACGCCCGGCGGACAGGTGGTCGGATTCGTGGACGACGACCCGCGACTGTCACGACGTCGACTGCAAGGAGTCCCGGTGCTCGGGGGCACGACCGAGATCGAGACGATTCTGAGTCGTGTCCGGCCGGATGCAGTCCTCGTCACCATTCCCGACGCTCCGCGCGAGCGGCTGGGGCTGGTGATCGATGCGTGCGCGTTCGCGCAGGTGCCGTGCCGGTTTGTCCGCCGCGAGACCGACCTCGATCCGCGCGTCGTCCTGGGCGCCAGCGTCGACTAAGCCGGGGATGTCCGTGGCGACCGCGTCCTCCGTGGCGGCCGAGCGCACGTTGGCAGACCGTGTTCTCGCGGCGATCCCGCTGCTGAGCATCTTCCTCTGGCTCTGCATCGTCTACGCGATCGAAGCCTGGGCCCATGGCACTCCCTGGCTCTTCGGCGACGAGCTCGAGCTCACGCAACTGTCACGCGCGATCGCCGACACCGGCCATGCGGCGCGGCGCGGGGAGCCGCATTCCTTCAACACGCTCTGGACGTACCTGATGGCTCCCGCCTGGATGATCGACAACCTCCATTCGGCATACACGACCGTCAAGTACCTCGCCGTGATCGTGATGACGCTCACCGTCTTTCCGGCGTACGCGCTCGCGCGGCTGCTCGTCCCTCGCGGACCTGCCCTCTTCGTCGCCGCCGCGTCCGGCGCCATCCCGGCGCTCGCCTATTCGTCGCTGCTCGTCGAGGAGCCGCTGGCGTACTTCTACTCGACACTCTGTCTGTTCCTGATCCTGCGTGTGCTCATCGCTCCCACGCGGTGGTGGGTCATCGGTGCACTGGTCGCCTCTGTGATCGCGCCGCTCGTGCGCGGAGAGCTGGCTGTCTTGCCGTTCGTGTTCGCGCTGGCGATCCTGTTCCTCCTCTGGCGATCGGAGGCAGCTGCCCGGTGGCGGAGCGGGTGGAGCGCCTGGGACTGGGTCGGCCTCGCAGTACTGATCGTCGGTGCGGCGGTGATCCTGAGCGCGTTCATCGGCCACCACTCCCTCGAATGGCTCATCGCGACCCGCCTGTACAAGGGCCGGATCCTCAATCTCGGCCTTGATGCAGCCGGCGCGCTCACGATCGGTCTCGGCGTCCTGCCGGTGGTCGCCGGGCTGGCGGCCCTCTGGCGCCTGCCGGGCGAGCGTCTCACGCGAGAGCTGAGCGCCTTCCGCAGCATGTTGCTGGCAGCCGTCGTCGGCTTCGGGATGTACACAGCCGTCAAGGCCGCGTACGTCTCGACGGTCTTCGCCACTTATACGTACGAGCGCAACCTCATCTACCTGGCTCCGCTGCTGTTCGCCGGCACGGCGCTCTGGCTCGAGCGCCGCCGCGTGCACCCCGCCGCACTCGTAGCGTCCGCCGGATTCGTTCTGTACGTGCTGCTCTCCACGCCCTACGACATGGGGAAGGACATCTCGTACAACGCGCCCGGACTGGCGATCCTCCAGCAGGGAAACCGCTACCTCGCTCTCGATCCAACGGGGGCCAAGATCGGCCTGGTCGCCCTGCTCGCCTTCTCGATCGCTCTCCTGCTCGCACCCAGTTTGCTGGGACGTGCCGGCGTCTGGCTCGCGTTTGCGGTTGCCGGTGCGGTGATCGCCTGGAACCTCACCGGCGAACTCGCCTTCGCCTCGGCGTCCAACCGCGCCTCCGATCGCTTCATCGACAACATCCGCCGTCCGCTGACCTGGGTGGACGATCAGACCGGTGGCGCGCCGACGCTCTACATCGGCCAGCAGATGAAGGACCAGGACAGTGAATGGCTCCTCGAGTTCTGGAACCGCTCGATCAAGGCGGTCTGGAGCCTCGACGGCACGGCTCAGGGCCCAGGCCCGACCCTGACCCCGGACCCGAGAGCGTCCGACGGAGCCCTCTCACACGATCCGGGCTATCCCTACGTCGTCGAAGAGAAGGGGATCGAGGTCGCCGGGACAACGGTCGCGACCCATCTCCACCGCGCGGGCGGTGCATTGGAAAAGTGGGCCCTGATCCGCGTCACGCCGCCGCTGCGGCTTCGATCGTCGGTCGTCGGGGTGTTCTCCGACGGCTGGGCGGGCTCGTTCAACTCCTACACGCGCTACTCGACGGAGGGCAATCGCGCCGGCCGCGTCCGTGTGGTCGTCTCGCGGAAGTCGTGGGGCGGGCCGGACAAAGCCGGTCACGTGACGCTCAGGATCGGGCCGATCACGATCGGCGACGACAAGCAGCCCCACGTCGTGCGTGCGACCGAAACCCGGCGGTTCGCCATCCACAGCAAGCAGGAGAAGATCATCGTCCTCGACGCTCCGGGTCCGCGCTTCCGCATCGAGACGACCATCCTGCCGACCTTCGTCCCCATGCAGCTGTCACCACAGACCGAGACGGACGCCCGTGAGCTGGGCGCCAAGGTCACCTACGAGTTCTTGCCGCCGCGAAAAGCGGCGCACAAATAGCTGAAGCGAACCGTCAGCAGCAGTCGAGCGAGCGGGCCGCTGCGCTCGAGAGCGTGCAATGCCGCGACGGCAGGCGCGGGCAGCGACACACGTTGCGGCGCAAAGAACGGGAGCAGCTCTAGTCCTGCGAAGCCGGCGATCCGCAGTTCCTCACGGATGTCCTCGAGACGGTACTGCCGGGGATTGAGGTCGAAGACGAGCTTGCGTTGCGTGTACTCGCTCACATGTCGAAAGAACGCAGCGCGATCCCGCGCGTAGTAGATCGCCCGAAAGCACGTGGTAGCGGCGACCGGTTCCGGCGGCACGTAGTCGTTCAGATCGCCGAGGACGACTTCGCGCCCGCCCCGCCGACCCGCTTCGACCATCTCCGGGCTCGCATCGACGCCGAGGTAACCGTAGTCCGGCAGGAATCGGGCGAGCCCTCCGTCGCCGCACGCGAGGTCGACCACGGTGTCACCCGCCGCCAGCTTCGGGCCGAGTGAGACGACCAGCTCCGCACGGTGTGCGAGGTAGGCGTCCGAGTCGGCATACGCTTCTTCCGACCAGCGGTCCGCCTGCGGCCCGTACTTCTCGGCGGTTCGTTCGCGCTGCTTCAACTGCCTGCGATCCTAGACCGGAGCAAGCGGCGCCGCCGAGCCGGCGCCTCAGCCATCACCGCAGGGCGAACAGGCGCTCCGGATGCTTGCGTAGGAAACGCAGCATCGCGTGGAGATGCCAGAGGTTCCGGCGCGTGAAGAAGTGTTTGTCGATCACCGCCTGATACTCGTGGTGGACCACCGCGCTCGGCACCCACCAGCGCTCCCAGCCGGCCTTCATCGCGCGATAGCTGAGATCGATGTCCTCGACGTAGAGCTTGTAGCCGGCGTCCCAACCGCCGATCTCCTCCAGCATCGCACGACGCATGAGCAGGAACGCCCCGAGCATCGTGTCCACCTGAAGCGGATCGTCGACCGGGGCATCGAGCAGATAGTGGCGGCGCTGCCAGCGCAGCGGCGGGAAGAGCGAGCGGAGCGGCGTACGCCGCACGATCGTACCGCCGACCGTGGGAAAACTCCGCCGCGAGGCCTGCAGCGTTCCGTCCGGATTGACCATCTTCGGGCCCGCGACGCCACAGCGTGCGTGCTCGTCGGCAAACGCGACGAGCTCGGCGACGCAGTCCAGCTCGGGAACGGCGTCCGGGTTCGAGATGACGACGTACTCGCCGCTCGTCGCCTCGATGCCCTTGTTCACGTTCGCGGAGAACCCGAGCGCACGCTCGTTGGCGACGACGCGTACACCGTCGGGAAGCTGACCCGGACGGCTGCCCGGCCCGTTGGCGACGACAGTCAGCTCGTCGACCTGTGCCAGGAGTGCAGGAAGCGAGGTGCCCAGCAGCGCGGCCTCGTGAGCGCCGGTCACGACGAAGACACCCGAGACCTTCATGCCGCGAGCACGCTCCGGTAGACGTCCGCCGTGATCCGCGCAGTCTCGCGCCAGGAGAACGCCCTGGCCCGCTCGAGCCCGGCCGCCGACAGACGGGACCGCTCGGCGAGGGCCTGCCGGATCCCGTCGGCGAGCCGGTCGGTGAAGACGGCAGCGTTGCCGGCAACCTCTTGCAGCGCCGGCTCGGGCGCCGCCACGACCGGTGTCCCGCACGCCATCGCCTCCACTACGGGCAGTCCGAAGCCCTCGTAGCGCGACGGGAACACCAGGCAGGCAGCTCGCTGGTAGAGCCGCACCAATTCGTCCTGCGGGACGTAGCCGCGCACCTCGGCGCCGCGCCGGACGAGCTCGGCCGCGAGCTCTTCGTCCTTCCGCGGCCCGACGACGACGAGCTTCCGGCCGACCTCGTTCGCCGCGTCGATCGCTGCCAGCGGCTGCTTGCGCGGTTCGATCGCGCTCACGAAGAGGAGAAACGAATCGTGCCCGTCCGCGGGCTCGAACGCCGGATCCGGCGCCAGCGGCGTGACGACGATCTTCTCCGCCGCCGTACCGTAGAGCTCGATCAGGTCTCGCTTGGTGCGCTCCGAGATCGCGAGCACCCGCTCGGCCCTGCGCACGGCTCGCCGCACGAAGACCTTGAACGTCAACAGATCGACCGCGCCGAACACACTCGGATCGCGCTCCCACGACAGATCTTGCACCGTGACCACGGCGGGCGGCGGACAGCTGAGGGGCAACGCATGGATGAAATGAGCGAGCGCAGGACGCATCCGCCGCAGGAGGCGAGGAACGGCGAGGGCCATCCGCAGCTCTTGCGAGCGCGCAGGCAGCGGGATCGGTTCGATTCCCTCCGGGACGAGGGTTGGCTCGCGCGTCACCGCGGCGAATCGCAGGTCGGGAGCCACCGCGGGGAGCTCGCGTAGGAGCTGGGCCACATAGGTCTCGTCACCGGTTCGACGGCGACCGAGGACGTCGGCGTCGACGAGCACGAGCGGCCGGTCGCTCACGCAATGGCCTCGCGATACACGTCCATGGTGGCGGCTGCGACCGCGTCCCAGCGAAACTCCCGCGCACGTTCCAGGCCCCTGGCGACGAGCTGAGCGCGGTCCGCGACTGCCTGAAAGATCCCGGCCGCGATCTCAGCCGGATCCTGCGCATCGACGAGCACTGCTGCTCCGTCTGCGACCTCCTCCATGGCCGTGCCACGCGTGGTCACGACCGGCGCACCGCATGCCATGGCTTCGAGGACCGGAATGCCGAAGCCTTCGTACAGGGACGGGTACGCCACACAGACCGCACCGCGGTACAGGCGCGCAAGCTCTGCATCGCTGACCTCTCCCAACCAGCGAACGCCGTTACTGTCCACCTCGACACGGCCCCAGCCACGCGCGCCGACGATGCGCAGCTCCGTGTCTGTGCGCCGAACGGCCTCGACCAGCCGAGCGAGGTTCTTGCGCGGCTCGAGCGTGCCGACTGCGAGCACGTACTCGCCCTGCTCCGCAGGACCGTCCTCCGTGAACTCGTCCTCGACCGCGTTCGGAACGACATGGATCTTCTCCTCCGAGACGCCGAGCAACTCGACCAGCTCGCGACGCGTGAACTCGGAGACCGCGATCACCTCCCGGGCCGCCCGAAGCACGCGCGGAACGACGCGCGGGCTGTACTCACGCGTCCACCTGTTGAAGGCCCCCGGATGGCGCAGCACCGCCAGGTCATGCACAGTCACGACGAGCGGCACGCGCGGCGGCCGCACAGGGCCGCGATAGGTCGGGCAATGGAGTACGTCCGCCGCCTCTGCCCGGCCGACCAGGAACGGGTACCACACGCTGTCACGCACGAGCGTGGATAGCCGATCGCCTCGCCCGAACGAGCGGCTGGAGACCTCGACGCCGTCACGGTGCCGAAGCTCGCGCAGGAGTCCCTTCAGGTAGCGCGCCGTGCCGGCCCGCGTCTGTACGAGTGGCGAGACGTCGATGGCGACGCGCATCACAGCGCCTCAGCGTAACCCTGCAGGTGCACGCGGCCCGTCTCCAGCCAGCTGAAGCGAGAGGCATGCTCGACGCCGCGTCGGGCCAGATGTTCGCGCTCGGCGAGGGCGCGCGCGATTCCGGCCGCAAACTCCTCCGGGCTGTCCGGATCCGCACGGAGGGCTGCGTCCCCGCAGGCCTCGTCGAGTGACGGATGCGACGAGACGACGCAGGGAACTCCGCACGCCATCGCCTCGATCACCGGGATCCCGAAACCCTCGAACCGCGATGGATAGACGAACACCTCGGCACCGCGATAGAGGGCGGGCAGCTCGTGGTCGGGGACGTAGCCGAGCCCGCCGGCTCCCAGCGAAACGAGGATCACGTCCTGGTCGAGCAGGCTCAACGCCGCTTCGGCGACGACGCGGTTCTTGCGCCAGTCCTCGGTGGCGGTGGTGAAGACGTAGGGCCGGCCGAGATCACGTCGTTCCCCCTCCGGCCCGTAGCGCGCAGCGACGCCGGGATACGCGACGCGGATGCGGTCGCGAGGGATCTCGAGCCGGTCGACGACGTCGTTCGCCGTGAACTCGCCGTTCGTGAAGACGACGTCGCAGTTCGCCGCGGCACGAGCGGTGGCGGTGTGCATGCTCACGGTGCGCGGATGCAGCCGTTCGGGATAGTGCAGCGGACCGAGGTCGTGGATCATCGTCGCGCGGACGCGCGGAGCAGCTGGCGGAACCATCCAGTCGCTGAAATGGACGACGTCCACGGGTCCGAGGAAACGCTCCGCCGACGGTCGGCCGAGACGAGACCACGCGGTTCTCACGGCATGGCCGAAGGGGACCGTGACGACACGACGGGAGACCGGCAGCCCGGCAAGCGCTTCGTCGAGGCGCTTGCGCCCGCGGATGCTCACCGGCCCGAACGCCACGAGCTCGTGCTCGCCGCCCGCCGCCTCGACCATTCCGGCCAGCGCGCCGAGGATGTAGTTCCCGACGCCGGTCCGCGGATGCGAGAGCGGCGTGACGTCGTATGCGATCCTCACGGAGCCGTGTAGCGGAACGCGAGGAAGTGCACGCCGAGCACGCGCTGGTCGCCCTTCCCCGGTACGGCGGTCGGTGAGACGGTGAACACGACCCGGCACTCGTCGTCTCGCGGACGAAGTGGGACGGTCAGGCTCGCCGCGTTCGCCGGGCTGAAGGTCACGCTCCGACCTGCCGCACGCACTGTCTGCGGGCCGGCAAACAGGTGAGGATCACTGGCGAGCTCCGCGGTGACCGCACCACCACGGCAACGCAGACGCGTGTATGCGACCTGTTTCCCGGACCACGTGTCATTGGGATACAGACCTCGCACGCGATAGCCGATCGCCAGGAGACCACCAGTTCTACGCAGCACCATGCCCCGGCGGTCGTCGCTCGCCACGACCTCTCCGGCGAGCGGCACGCTGACCTCGCTGAGGACGTAGGAATGCCGCACAGGACGCCCGCCGGCCAGCAACACGCCGTCCGGCCGCTCGGTGAGCTTGGTCTCCGGGAGCTGCCCCATCGACGGTTGCCGCAGGTCGTACACGGGGCCGATGCTGCGGTTGTAGAACTCGTTCTCCCAGAGCGTGAGAGGCTGGTTCTTCACGTCCTTGCCGGAGAAGACGAAGGCGACGTCCGCGTGCCGGCCG
>VAWR01000088.1 GCA_005885245.1 Actinomycetota bacterium
CGGGATTGGCTAACGCGCATTCTTGTAGAGCGGGCGAAGGCTGTCCAGCGTTCCTTGCCACTATTGCGCCTCAGCCCTGGAGTCGCTCGATTAGAAGTCGAGCTGCGGTACGCCCAGATCGTCGGCACTCTCCATCGCCGCGAGCGCGATTGCGAGATCTTGGATCGCCAGGCCAGTTGAGTCGAAGATCGTGATGTCCTCGTCCGACTGCCGTCCCTCGGCTGTATCTATGAGCACGTCGCCCAGCTGCACGACGTCGTCTCGCCTCAGCGCGCCCGCCTCGACCGCATGAACTAGGTCACCGTTGTGAGACGCTTGCTCCCAGTCGTCGCAGAACACCTGCACGCGCGCGAGTTCCGCGACGGCGATCTCGGCCTTGCCCGGTCCGTCTGCGCCCATCAGACTCGCATGCTGGCCGGGTTTCAGCGAGCCTTCGTCCAGAACGATCTCGCGGCCCGGGGTAACGGTGACGACGACGTCGGAGGCAAGGGCCGCTTCCCGGGTCCTCGCAACCTCTGCGCCGATCGCTTCCGCAACGGATCTCGCGCGGGCGCTGTCGACGTCCCACAGCTGCACACGCCGGCCGCGGGCGACGAACGTGCGTGCAACAGCCTCACCGTTGACTCCCGCGCCGACCACGGCGGCGGTCTCGGCGTCGGCTCGGCCTAGCGTCTCCGCGGCGAGCACAGCCGCGGCCCCCGTGCGCAACGCCGTCACGGCAGCGGCGTCGAACACGCCGACCGGCATTCCGTTCGACGCATCGGACAGCAGCACGAGCCCGGTGACGGTCGGTAGCCCGTGCGCGGGGTTCCCAGGAAAGGACGTCACCCACTTCAGCAGCGCGTGCCCGCCGCCGAGCGCGGGCATCGCCCGGAAGTCGCCCTCCGGATAGGCGGGCACGTACACCTTCGGCGGCATCGTCCATTCTCCGCGCGCATACGCGACGAATGCAGCGCGCACCGCAGCGAGCGCCCGCTCGGGCGACACAGCCTCGCGGACCTGCGCGCCGTTGAAGAAGGGGATCAGGCCGACCAGCCTCCCGTGTCGCCCTTGTAGGTCCCCGCGAACAGGGAGCGCGGGGTCCGCGCGAGGATCCTCAGGTCGAGCCAGGGCGAGCGATGTTCCACGTACCACACGTCCAGCTCGATTCGCTCCTCCCAGGGCAGCCGTGCTCGGCCGTGGATCTGCGCCCAACCGGTGATGCCCGGCTTCACCTCGAGGCGTCGCCGCTGCCGCGGCGTGTAGCGCTCCACCTGGTACGCGAGCGTGGGGCGGGGTCCGACGATGCTCATGTCTCCACGAAGGACGTTCCAGAGCTGCGGCAACTCGTCGAGGGAGACCCGGCGCAACAAACGGCCAACACGTGTGATGCGTGGATCTCCTTCGTTGACGGCGAAGCCGGCGCCCGTCCTTTCGGCGCCGACTTCCATCGTTCGTAGCTTCAACAGCTCGAACTCCTCGCCGTTCAGACCGACGCGCCGTTGCCGGTAGAAGACGGGGCCGCCGCTGTCGAGCTTGATCGCGAGGGCCGCGGCCGCGAGCACGGGGCTCGTCACCGCCAGGCCGAGCCCGGCGGCGGCGGCATCGAGCGCTCGGTTCACCTCGTCCCTTCGGCCTTCGCCCAGACGGCTGGCACGCCGAAGCGCAGATAGCGCACGAGCGAGACGACCGTCGCCCAGGTGACGAGCACGTAATAGCGGGCCAGCCCGACGCCGAGCGCAGCAGCCAGAAGCAACAGCAATTGGGCGCCGAGGGCGATCTGGTACACGAGGCCGTCCCGCACGAGCGCGATCGACGCTCCGAGCAGGATCAGATGGAGGAGACCGCTCGCGTAGCGGAGATGGCGATGCGACAGGACCTCGAGCAGGTACGTCGGGCCGAGCCTGCGCAGCATGCGCCCGCGCAGGACGATCAGCCAGCAGTGCTCGAACATGCGCACCTTGCGGCGGTACTCGTCCTCGATGTTCCGGGCCGGCTTCTCCGAGGCGAGCGCTTCGGGGTCGAAGATCGCGCGCCTTCGCCGCTGCACCATGAGGTACGGCAGCGCGAGGTCGTGCCCGAAGCGTGGATCGACATCCACGTAGTCAGAGCGTCGCACCGTATAGATCGCGCCGATGCCCGCGGTGATCGATCCGAGCGCGGATTCGTTGCGCCGCAGCCAGCCTTCGAAGCGCCAGTAGGTCCCCTCGCGGTTGGTGCCGTCGGCGGCTTCGTAGACGCTGCTCCCGCAGACGTAAGCGACCTCGGGATCGGCGTAGTTGCGGACGAGCTTGCGCAGCGCGTCGGCCCTCCACTGCGCATTCGCATCCGAGAAGGCCAGGATCTCGCCGCGAGTCTCCCGAACCGCCTGGTTCTGGGCGGCCACCTTGCCGCCGCGTTCGCAACGCAACAACCGCACGCGCGGCTCGCGCGCCGCGACGGCTTGAACGAGCTCGTCGGTGCGATCGTCGGAAGCGTCCGAGGCGACGACGATCTCGAGCTCCTCGGGCGGATAGTCGAGGGCGAGCAGGTTCTCCAGCCGCCGCTCGATCACGTCCTCCTCGTCATGGGCCGCGACGATCAGGCTGACGGACGGGGTGGAGTCCCGCCTGCCGACCGGCCGAGAACGTACGCGCGCCAGCGCCGCGGCGAACACTGGATAGCCGGCCTGGGTCCACCCGAGCGCGCCGAGGGACGACCAGAAGAGAACCTTCGCGATCACCACGCGGATCGTAGTGAGTGTCCCTACCAGCAATGCTTGTCGGCCTCTGGCCCGCGATCACACGGCGCCAGAGTCCACCCTCGCCCTTGCCAAGGCTCGCAGCCTTGGCGGCGGACGAGTGCGGCCTCTGGCTGGTGCTCGCGACCCAGAGCTCGACAGCATCACTGGCAGGAACACTCAGAGCTGCTTGACGGAGGCGGCGAGCTGCTCGATCGAGTCTTTGGCGTCACCGAAGAGCATCACGGTCTTCGGGTTCAGGAACAACGGGTTCTCGATCCCCGCAAAGCCGGGATTCATGCTGCGCTTGAGGACGACGACCTGCTGCGCCTGGTCGACGTTCAGGATCGGCATGCCGTAGATGGGGCTGCTCGTGTTGTTCCGGGCGTCCGGATTGACGACGTCGTTGGCGCCGATCACCAGCGCGACGTCGGTGCGCGAGAACTCCGGATTGACTTCGTCCATCTCCTTGAGCTGTGGATAGGGGACGTGCGCCTCGGCGAGCAGCACGTTCATGTGCCCCGGCATGCGTCCGGCCACCGGATGGATCGCGTACGACACGTCGACACCCCGCGACTCCAGCACGTCCGCGAGCGCCCGCACGTCGTGCTGCGCCTGCGCCACCGCCATGCCGTAACCAGGGACGAACACGACCTTGTTCGCATACGCGAGCATGACGGCGACGTCGTCTGCGCTTGCGGAGCGCACCTGGCCGTCGGTCTCGGCCGCAGCCGCCGAGCCGCCGACACTGGGTGCGAGCCGGCCGAACGCGCCGAACAGAACGTTCGCGACGGACCGGTTCATCGCCCGCCCCATCATGATCGTCAGCAGCGTTCCCGAGGCGCCGACGAGCATCCCGCTCACGATCAGCACGTTGTTCTTGAGCTCGAATCCCGTCGCCGCGGCCGCCAAGCCGGTGAAGGCGTTCAGGAGCGAGATCACGACGGGCATGTCGGCTCCGCCGATCGGCAAGACGAACAGGATTCCGAAGAGCGACGCCCCGGCGACCAGCGCCCAGATCAGCCATTGCTGCTCTGCGCCCGCTGCGATGGAGATTCCCGCGGCCAGGATGGCGGCGAAGAGGAGACCGTTCACGACCTGCTGCAGGGGGAAGACGATCGGGCGCCCGCGAACCAGCTCCTGCAGCTTCGCGAACGCGACCATCGAGCCGGAGAACGAGATGCTGCCGATGATCGCGGAGAGCATGATCGAGGCACTGATGTCCGTCTTGAGCGTGCCTGGGTCGGGTGCGCGGTTGTGGAACTCAGCAAGCGAGATCAGCGCCGCCGCGCCGCCTCCGACCCCGTTGAAGAGCGCCACCATTTGCGGCATCGCGGTCATGCGCACTCTGCGCGCGGCGACCGCGCCGAAGCCTCCGCCGACAATCATCCCGACGACGATCTCCCAGTAGCTGACCACCGAGTTCTGGAGGAACGTGACCACGATCGCGACGAGCATCCCGGCCGCGCCGATCTGGTTTCCGCGCCGGGCCGTCGCCGGATTGGAGAGGAACTTCAAGGCCAGGATGAACGTCACGATCGTGACGAGGTAGAGGAGGTTCGTGACGTCGCGGCTCAGTGGCGAGTCACTCCTTCGGAGTCCGCTCCCGCTTCTTGAACATCTCCAGCATGCGGTCGGTGACGACGAAACCGCCGACGACGTTCGCGGACGCCAGCACGACCGCGATCAACCCGACGATGGTGGTGAGCGTGTCCTTGTGCCCGAGCCCGGCGACGAGCATCGCACCGACGATGACGATGCCGTGGATCGCGTTGGTCCCGGACATCAACGGCGTGTGCAGGAGGGTCGGCACCTTTGAAATCACTTCGAAGCCGAGGAAGATCGCCAGCACCAAGATGGTGATCTCGAACGTAAGAAGGAGTCCGTGGCTCACGCTGCCACCTTCTCACGCGTGACGCAGGCGCCTGCCGTGATCTCGTCGTTCCAGTCGAGCTTGAGCTCGCCGTCCGGGGCGAGGTGCTGCAGCAGCGCGGTGACGTTGCGCGCGTACAGCTGGCTCGCGTGGAAGGGCATCGACGCCGGTAGGTTGGTCAGGCCGACCACGGTCACGCCGTCGCGCTCGACAATCTCGCCGGGCTCCGTGACTTCCGAATTGCCTCCTGCCTCGGCGGCCAGGTCGACGATCACCGATCCCGGACGCATGCGTGCGACGGCGGCGGCGGGAATGAGCTTCGGGGCGGGCCGACCCGGCACGAGCGCGGTCGTGATCACGACGTCGTAGTCGGGGATCCGCTCGGCGAGCTGGTCCTGCTGATGCTGCTGTTCGTCGGCGGTGAGCTCTCGTGCGTATCCGCCTGCCGTCTCCTCTCCGCGCACGCCGAGTTCGAGAAACGTGGCGCCGAGACTCTCGACCTGTTCCTTGACGACCGGTCGAACGTCGAAGCCGGCGACGACTGCGCCGAGTCGTCTTGCCGTCGCGATCGCCTGCAGACCTGCGACACCGGCACCGAGCACGAGCACCTTCGCCGGGGCCACGGTCCCGGCTGCGGTCATCAACATCGGGAAGAAACGAGGAAGAGACTCGGCCGCGATCAGCACCGCCTTGTAGCCGGAGACGGTCGCCTGCGACGAGAGGGCGTCCATCGACTGCGCGCGGGTGATGCGCGGGATCGACTCCATCGCAAAGGCATTGACTCCCCGTCGTGTCAGCTGCTCGATCCCTGCCGTGTCCGTCAGCGGCTCGAGGAACCCGATCAGCAGCTGACCTTCTCTGAGACGGCGCAACTCCTCGTCGTTTGGCTTGCGCACCTTGACGACGCCGTCGGCATCCCATACCTGGTCGACGACCTCTGCCCCTGCCTCACGATAGGCGTCGTCCGGGAACGAGGCCGCAACGCCGGCGCCTCGTTCGAGCGCGACTCGGAATCCGCTTGCCTGCAGCTTCGAGACGGCCTCCGGAACGAGTGCCACTCGGCGCTCGCCCGGCTCGAGCTCCCGAGGAACCCCGATTCGCACGGCCGGATCTTACGTACGCTGGCCGACGGTGACCCATTTCATCGCTCACTACGGACTCTTCTTCCTGTTCGCGATCGTCTGTCTGGAGTCCGCCGGGTTGTGGCTGCCCGGGGAAACGGCGCTGATCGCAGCAGGGGTCTACGCGTCCAAAGGTCATCTCTCGATCGCCGGCGTGATCGGGGTCGCGGCGGCCGCCGCGATCATCGGCGACAACATCGGCTACTGGCTGGGCCGCGAGGCGGGACGCCGGCTGATCTACCGCTATGGCTGGACACGCCGGCTCGCGGAGCGGGTGATGCCGCCAGCCGAACGGTTCTTCGAGAAGCACGGCGGTAAGGCCGTGTTCCTGGCGCGCTTCTTCGGCGGCGTGCGTGTTACAGGCGCATGGATGGCGGGGATCACGCGGATGTTCTGGTGGCGGTTTCTGTTCTGGAACGCGGCCGGTGGCATCGTCTGGGCTGTCGGCGTCGGACTCGTCGCGTTCTACGCCGGACGCGCCTTGGCGGACACGATCGCGCGCTACGGCGTCTATGGTGGTATCGCTGTCGGCGTGCTCGTCGTGATCCTGATCGGGGCGCTGCATGTGTGGCGCCGCCGCCTTGTCGAGGAGACATGAAGGCAGCCGCCGCTCTCGTGCTCTTTTGCGCGTTGCTCGCCTGTCCTGCGGCGACTGCCGTGGCTCCCGTGCCTGCGTTCATGCACGTCGTCGTGATCGTGTTCGAGAACAAGGAGTCGACGAGCGTGCTCGGGAATTCCGCCGCTCCCACCTTCAACGCATATGCGCGGCGCTATGCGAGCCTGACGCGCTACTACGGCGTCACGCACCCGAGCCTGCCGAACTATCTCGCCCTGGTTTCCGGCTCGACGCACGGAATCACGAGCGACTGCACGAGCTGCGTCGCCTCCGGGAAAAGCCTCGCCGACACGATCGAGGCGTCAGGTCGAACGTGGAAGACATACGCCGAGGGCCTGCCGTCGGTCGGTTTTCTCGGGCCCTCGAGCAAGCGCTACGCCAAGAAGCACGATCCGTTCGCCTACTTCCCCGACGTGGCCGACAGTCCGCAGCGGCGCGCGCGGATCGTGCCGCTGGGTCGACTCGACGCCGACCTCGGCGCCGGGACGCTGCCGAGCTTCTCCCTCGTCGTTCCGGATCTCTGCCACTCCATGCACGACTGCTCGGTCGGGGTCGGCGATGCCTGGCTGCGGCGTAATGCGCCCCCGCTGCTGTCACTCCCCAACTCGGTCGTCTTCGTCGTCTTCGACGAGGGCAGCAGCAGCATCCGTGGGGGTGGGCACACGGTCGCGCTGGCGCTCGGGACCGCGGTTCGCCGGCACACACGGTTCAGCCGTATCACGGGTCACTACGGCCTGCTGCGCACGATCGAACAGGCCTGGGGACTGCCGTTGCTCGGGCGGTCCGCCGGCGCGACACCCATCACCGGTATCTGGAAGTGAAGGGAAGCCGGTGCGGTCTGGAATGCCTCCGGGCCGATGCTGGCCGAACTCGCCTCTGCGCTCGGCGCGCGAGACCGCGGCTAGAGCGTCGCCCAGACCTCGAGCTTCGACCGCGTCCGCCTGATCACCTCCTCTGTGAACTCCGTCGTTCCGGCGTGGCCCCCGAGGTCCGCAGTGCGAACCCCCTGCGACACGGCTTCGAGTGCGGACTCGCGAATTGCGCGTCCGACCTGCTGCGCGCCCTCGTCGCCGTAAGAGAGGAGCGCGGCACCGGCGAGGATCATCGCCATCGGATTCGCGACGTTCTTACCGCGCAGCGACGGCGCCGTGCCGTGCGCCGCCTCCGCCATCAGCGCGCGAGGCTCGTAATCGTCCTCGAAGGCGACTAGCAGCGACTCCGAGCCGGCGATCGAGCCGAAGAGTGGGAGCACGAGGTCGGAAAGGATGTCCCCGTCGCGGTTGAGTGCAGGAATCACGAGCGGATCCCCCGCCGACGCGATCAGCAGGGCGAACGTGGCGTCGATCAGCTGCGGCTCGTAGGGCACGTCCGGATGGCGGTCCGCGGCAGCGTCCATCTCCTCCTTCAGTAGCCCTTCGTAGGTCGGGCTGACGGTGTACTTCGGCCCGCCGAATACCTTTGCGCCGGCCAACTCGGCCTGGCGGAAAGAAAATTCCGCAACCGCGCGGCAGATGCGACGCTCGATGCGCTCGGTGCGATAGGCGACCTCGTCGTCACCTTCACCCTCCCGCCACTCCTTCGCGCCGTACGCGTCGCCGACCGCCATGCGGACGATCGAGATCGGCGCATGGACGCCCCCGAACGGGACGACGCCGGGGATGCGGCGGCCCGTGCGAACGATGACGCGGCCGCCGATCTCCTCCCGGAGAATCCGGTTCGGCGAGCCGACGTCGTCGCGGCCCTCGGGAGTGATCGTCGCGGCCTTCAGGCCGAGTCCGTGTTCGCGGATCGCCTCTGCGGCCTCGTGCACGACGCGGTTTCCAGTCGTCCGGCGGGCCTCGAGTGAGAGGTCGAAGCGTCGGAAAGCAAGTTCGAGGCCCGTGACGTCTGGAGCAAGGACGCGCAGCGATTCCTCCAGGAGTTCCTGCCCCGTTTCGTCCCCTTCGAGCACAACGATCGTTTTGGCGTCCACGGAGGCGGACACTAGCCGGGGGCTATGTCTCGGAGGGGTGGCTGGAGGAGGGAGGGCTCGCGCGGACACTTCCGCTACGTCGACGCGCGCGGCAACCGCATCGCGGACGACGAAAAGCTCGAACGGATCAGGACGCTCGTCATCCCCCCGGCCTGGAAGGACGTCTGGATCTCCCCGCGTCCGAGCGCCAAGCTGCAGGCCACCGGTGTCGACGCAGCCGGACGCAAGCAGTACCTGTATCACCCGTCGTTTCGGGCTCAGCAGGAGCAGGCGAAGTTCGACCGGCTGATCAGCTTCGCACAGCGCCTGCCGGACTTGCGGGCGGCAATGGCGGAGCACATGGACAAAGACGTGCTCGACCGGGAGCAGGTGTCCGCGATCGCAACACGTCTGATCAACTCCGGCTGGTTTCGCGTCGGAACGGAGCGTTATGCGAAGGAATCGAGGACCTTCGGGATCACGACACTTCGCAAGAACCACGTCCGGGTACGTGGTCAACGGATCTCGTTCCAGTTCCACGGAAAGCATCGTTCGGTGATCCGCACGACGCTGGTCGACGCCGAGCTCGCAGGCGCGCTGAACGAGCTGCTTGCTCTTCAAGGGGGTCCGCGCCTGTTTCGCTACGCATGGGACGGTGGTCTCTGCGCCCTCACCGGGGCGCGTCTGAACGACTACGTGCGCACGTACCTGGGCGAGGAGTTCACGGCCAAGGACTTTCGGACCTGGGGCGGGACGCTGATCGCCGCGGTCGAGCTCGCGGAGCGAGGGCCTGCCGAAACCGAGCCGGCGGCAAGGCGGACGGTTACGGCTGTGATGCGACGCGTCGGGGCGGAGCTGGGAAACACACCGGCTGTTGCCCGCAGCTCGTACGTCAGTCCGGCGGTGATCGATCAGTATCTCGACGGAACAACGATCGAAGATTTCCGGCCCCGGCATTTGCGCATCGTCGGTGCCAGAGATCTCGGGCTTGACTTAGAGGAACAAGCCCTTTTGAGCTTGCTTCGCTCCTGGCGAATTAAGCAAGCTCGTGCCGCCGCCTAGATTCCGGTGCCTTTTCGGTAGGCTCAGACGTGAAGAAACGCCTATTGGAGGAGGAAATCGGTGGCACGTGTGACGAGACTGGTCTGCGACAATTGCGGCAAGGAAGTCGACGAGGTCAAGGGCGCAGTGATGCGGATCAATTTCACCGACGCGCGCCGGGGCTCCAAGCAGGCTGATCTCTGCGACGCCTGCGCCGGCAAGATGCCCGGCCAGGCTGTGGCGCGTCGAGGCCGTCGGCCGAAGAACGCAGCGGCCTAAGTCGGCCCTCGCCGCCAGAGACCCGTACCGGTGCCAGGCACGGGTACGAGAGTGTGACGCATCCGCGCACTAAGTCGGCAAAGCCGCGCTGCCGGCGGCATCGAGGTGCTCGTACCGGTGCCAGGCACCGGTACGACGGCGTGACGGAAGTGAGCCGTCGGGACCCCGGAGTACCATGCGTCGGTTGGGTCTGAACCTCATCACCGGCCCGGCCAACGCCGGGAAGGTGGCGCTCCTGCTGCGTCGATACCTCGAGGTCCTGCCGGAGGAGCCGTATCTGATCGTGCCGAACCGGTCGGACGTCGAGGAGCGCGAACGCGAGCTCCTTGCGCTGCAGCCTGCTCTGCTCGGCGGCTGGATTGGAACCTTCGACGACCTCTTCAAGCTGATCGCGCGGCGCGCAAAGGATTCACGCCGCGTGGCCAGCGAGGCCCAACGCGGGCTCATCGTCCGCCGCGCGCTCGCAGGGCGTTCCCTCAACGGCCTGGGCCGGTCGGCCCGCTTCGGCGGATTCGCCGACGCTCTCCTCTCCACCCTGGCCGAGCTCGAGTCGGGTCTGCTCGACCCGAATGACCTGGACGGCGAGCTCGCCTCGCTGTACGCGGCCTATCGCGCGGAGCTCGACCGGCTCGACCTCTGGGATCAGGACCTGCTCCGGCGCCGGGCTGCCGAGCGCATCGCGACCGAGCTCGACTCCTGGAGCGGCGAACCGATCTTCGCGTACGGCTTCGAAGACCTCACCGGCGCGGAGTGGGCATTGCTGCAGGCGCTCGCGGGGCGGAGCGAGGTGACCGTCTCGATCCCGTACGAGCCTGGACGCCCGGCCTTCGCTTCACTGAGCCGAACGATCGAGGACCTGGCGGCGCTGGCAGACGGCCGCATCGAAGAGCTGCCGCCGGCCCTCGACCCCGTCGCCGAGCCGGCGCTCGCCTACCTCGAGCGCGCGCTCTTCGGCGAATCCGACTCGGTGGCCAAGGCACCGCCGATCGACGGAGCGCTCCGATTCTTCGAGAGCGCCGGCAAGCGCGGAGGCCTCGAGCTGATCGGCGAGGAGTTGCTCGCCCTCCTGCGGTCGGGGGTCGTCCCGGAGGAAATCGGAGTCGTGTGCCCGTCGCTGGAGCGCTGGCAGGCGCCGCTCGAAACCGCGTTCGCCACGCTCGGTGTTCCCTATGCGCTCGAGACGTACGCGCGGCTCGACAAGACGCCCTACGGCCAGGCAATGCTGAGCCTGCTGCGGTTCGCATGGCTCGGCGGCGACCGCGGCGACCTCTACTCGTTCCTGCGCTCGCCGTATTCGGGAATGACCCGCCAGAGCGTCGACTTCCTCGAGGGTCGCCTTCGCGGGCGCGCGGTCGACTCGCCGGAGCGCGTCGAGGAGGAGACGATCCGCCTGCGCGACGGCCAGCCGCTGCCGGTGCTCGAGGCACTGCGCTCGGCGCCCACTCCGTTGGACGCAGTGGCCGGGCTCGCCACCTTCATGCTCCGCGCTGCGTACGGTCTGGAGAAGCCGCCGGCGGGCGAGCTCTCGCGTCAGGACATCCGTGCGCACGACGCCGTCATGCGTTTGCTCGGAGAGCTGCGCGGCTGGAGCGAGCTGGACGGGTCGCTCGCCCCGGAGGAGGTCGTGGCGGCAATCGAGCGCGCCGAAGTTCGCCGTGCCTCCACCGGCGAGGCGGGGCGTGTCGCCGTGCTCGACCTGCTGCGGGCGCGTACGCGACGCTTCGAGGTCGTCTTCCTGCTCGGGCTGGAGGAGGGGAGCCTTCCGCGTCGTGGCCACGAATCTCCCTTCCTCGGCGACGATGCCCGTCGCGAACTCGACGGTCGCACCGGCGCCCGGCTGACCAGACCCGATCAGGTTGCGCGCGACCGCTACCTCTTCTACACGGCGTGCACCCGCGCGACCCGGCGCGTCTACCTCGTGCGCGAGGCCGCCACAGACGAAGGCAGTCCGCGTGAGGCGAGTCCGTTCTGGGACGAGGTGCAGTCCCTCTTCCCGCAGGACGACGTCGCACGCTGGACACGCCGCCGCCCGCTTTCCGAGCTCGCATGGACGCTCGAAGGTGCCCCGACAGAACGCGAGCGTCTACGAGCCGTCGCGCTCCGTGCCGCCGACGACGCGCCGGCCGCCGACGCGATCGCGGCCGCGAACGGCTGGGATCGCCGGCTGGCACGTGCCCTCCGCGCGTTCGATCGCCCGACTCGGCTCACGCACCCACAGGTGCTCGCCGACTTACGCGCACGGACGACCTTCAGCGTGACCGAGCTCGAACGCTTCGCCGACTGCTCATCGATCTGGTTCCTCGAACGATTGATCGACCCGAAGAGCATCGACGCACAAGCCGACGCACGGCTGCGCGGCTCGATCGCGCATCAGGTTCTCTTCCGTTTCTATTCCGGACTCCCGAAGGAGCTCGGAACGGATCGAGTCGAGGCCGATCGCGTCGAGGAGGCGCTCGTCTTCCTCCGGCGATGTCTCGACGATGCCGTCGCGGGGGTGCGCATGGAGCTGACGGAGCTGCAGGAGCGAGAGCTCCGCCACGGCTTGTGGCGCGACCTCGAGGCGTTCGTGCGAGAGGAGGCTGCTTCGGATCTGCAGCTCCTGCCGCGTCGCTTCGAGGTGCTCTTCGGGTCGGAGCGCTCCGCGCCCGAGCTGCAGCGCGGCCTCGGCCTCGCTCCCGGTGTGACCCTCTCCGGAAAGATCGATCGCATCGACGTCGATCCGTTCAGCGCGCGAGGGATCGTCCAGGACTACAAGGCCGGCAAGCACGCGCACTCCGCGCAGCAGATCGAATCCGAGAAGCGCCTGCAGATTCCGTTGTACATGCTCGTCCTCCGAGACCTCGTCGGCATCGAACCGCTGGGCGGTCTCTACCGACCCTTGTCGGGTGAACGCAAGCCGCGCGGTCTGCTCCGCGAAGGCGTGCGCGAGGATGACTTGCCCGGCTTTGCGAAGAACGACTATCTCGACGAGGAGCAGTTCTGGCAAAAGGTCGACGGCGCACGAGAGCTGGCGGTGGAGATCGTCGAGCGCATCCGTAGCGGGGACGTAACGCACGATCCAAAGGGAGGGGACTGTCCGACGTGGTGCGAGCTGGCGCCGATGTGCCGGGTGAAGCGCTCATGAACCTGAACGCCGAACAGCAGCGCGCCGTCGACGCCCGCGGCCTGGTCTTCGTCTCCGCCGGCGCAGGAACCGGGAAGACGAAGGTGCTCGTCGAACGATTCGCCCGCGCAGTCTGCGACGAGGGAGTCGACGTCGAGTCGGTCCTCGTGATCACCTATACCGAGAAGGCCGCCGGCGAGCTACGCGCGCGGATTCGGGCCCGGCTCGTCGAGCGTGGACGATCCGACCTGGCCCGGGCGCTCGACGGCGCCTGGATCTCGACGATCCATGGGTTCTGCCACCGTCTCCTGCGTTCGCATCCGTTTGCCGCGGGTGTTGATCCCCGCTTCCGCGTCCTCGACGAGAGTCAGGGCCGAGTCTTGCGCGGCGAGGCCTTCGCGGAGGCACTCACCGCCTTCTGCTCGGACGACGACCCGGCGCGCCTACGGCTGCTCGCGGTCTACGGGGCCGACGGATTGCGCCGGATGCTGACCGGCGTCTACGAGACGCTGCGATCGGCCGGTCGGGAGCTCGTGCTCGAGCTCGGCGAGCGGCCCAGCCTCGCCGCGCGGGTCGACGAGCTCCGCGAGGCGGCCCGTTGCCTCGCCGAAGACCAGGGCTCGGGCGACGCGCAGCGCGAGACGGCCCGTCGAGGGCTCGTCTACCTGGAGCAGGACACGGCAGCCGACCGGCTCTTCGATCTCGGCGACCTGCGCCTTCGCGGGGAACGCGCCGCCAGCTACGAGGAGGCGCGCAGGCGGGTCGAGCAGGCGGCGCTCGACGAGCTCGCCGCCGCAGACCGCGATCTGCTCCAGGAGCTCCTCGCCGGATTCGCTGCCGCCTACCAGGAGGGGAAGGATCGCGAATCAGCGCTCGACTTCGAAGATCTCCAGCTGCGGGCCCGCGACCTTCTCCGCGACGACGACGCGATCCGCGAGCGGGAGCAGCTGCGTTTCCGCTCGATCATGGTCGACGAGTTTCAGGACACGAACCGCCTGCAGTGCGAGTTGATCGACCTCATCGCCGGCGTCCGCGGAGACTGCGAGCGGTTCGTCGTCGGCGACGAGTTCCAGTCGATCTACGGCTTCCGGCACGCGGACGTGCAGGTCTTCCGCGAGCGGCGCGAGGCAGCGGACGCTGGAGTGCTGCCCCTGACCATGAACTACCGCTCTCGCCCGGAGGTCCTCGCCGTGGTCAACCACCTCTTTGGAGGTGACTTCGGCGACGAGTTCCAGCCCCTGGCGGCGTCCGGTGACTTTCCCGACCCCGTGTTCGGAGCGCCGGTCGAGCTGCTCGTCACCGACAAGTCCACCTACTCAGGCACCGACGTGCACTGGCGCCGGGGGGAAGCGCACGCAATCGCGCGACGCATCCGCGACCTGATCGACGCTGGTGATGCGACACCCGGCGAGATCGTGCTTCTCTTCGCGGCCGGCACGGATGCCGAGTGGTACGAGGATGAGCTGCGCAAGCTCGGGGTCCCCACCTACCGTGGCACGGGGCGAGGCTACTTCGGCCAGCAGCAGGTGGTCGACCTGCTTGCGTACCTACGCCTGCTGCGGAACCGCTACGACGACGAGGCGCTCGTGAGCGTGCTCGCGTCCCCGTTCGTGGGCATCTCGAACGACGCACTCGTGCTACTGCGGCGGGCCGCTCCGAAACGTCCACTCTTCGTCGCGCTCGAGCGTGACCTTCCCGAGACGTTCCCGCAACGCGACGCTCAGCTATTGCGCGCCTTCCGCCAGCGCTACGAGCGACTGACGGCTGCGCTCGCGCGCCTTTCCCTCGAGCGGCTCTGCGAGCGCATCCTCGCGGAGCATGACTACGATCTGGCGGTGCTTGCCCGCTGGGACGGCAGGCGCCGCTACGCGAATCTCCGCAAGCTCGCCCGGCTCGCACGGTCGTACGAGGAGCTGCGCGGCCCGGACGTCGAGGGGTTCGTCAGGTTTGTCCGCGACCAGGAAGCCGTTGGAGCGCGCGAGCTCGAGGCCGTTGCCGAGGAGGAGGGAGGCGACTCGGTTCGCCTGCTGACGATCCACGCCGCCAAGGGACTCGAGTTCAAGGTTGTCGTCGTAGCGGACGCGGGACGAGACAAGGCGCCGCCGGCACCGCACGAGATCCTCGCGCTGTCGGACGGGCGCTTCGGCTTCCGCGTCGCCGATCCGATCACGAGCAAGCCTCGCGGCGCGTACGCGTTCGACGCCGTGCAGGAAGCGCGGAAGGCAGAGGAGCGCGCGGAACGTCTGCGGCTTTACTACGTGGCCATGACACGGGCGATCGACCGGCTGATCATCTCCGGCTCGATCGACCCGAGTCGGACCGCCGACGAGGCGACGCCGATCGGCTGGGTGCTCGGCCGCCTCGAGGCGGGACAGGAGATCGAGCGGGCCGAGCTCGAGCCTGTGGAGCTCGAGCGTGAGGGCGCACGAGTCATCCTGCGCGTCGATCGCTACGTCGAAGAGCCGGTCACTGCAGTCGAGGTCGTCCCCGAAGAAGGCCAGCTCGTGCTCTTCGAGGAGGGTGACAAAGGAGCCCTGCCTGCGCTCGTGCCGCCGTTGCAACCCCTGTCCGAGGTACCGCGGCCACCCCTCCATCGCGTGCGCCGGCTGTCATTCAGCGCGCTGGCCCTCTTCGAGCGCTGCTCCTACCGCTACTACGCCGAACGGGTTGCGGGCATGCGCCCCGCCGACGAGCGCCGCGCGGCGCCCGGAACGACGGGGCTGGCCGCAACGGAAATCGGCGACGCAGTGCACCGACTGCTCGAGCTGGTCAACCTCCAGGCTCCGTTGCCACCCGACGATCTCGCCGAGCGCGTGCGCGGCTGGTATCCGAGCGTGAGCGAAGAGGAGCTGGAGCGGATCGGCTCCTTCGTGCGCTCGTACTGCGAGTCGGAGCTCGCCCGACGTGTCTCGACCCTGGCGGGGACGCGGCCCGAGCGGCCGTTCGCGTTCGTGCACGACGGCGTCCTCCTGCATGGTCGGCTCGATGTCCTCCAGCTCGACGGGGAGCGGGCCCTCGTCGTCGACTACAAGACGAACTCCTTGGAGGAGGGTTCCCCCGAAGAGATCGTCGAGAGCGATTACCACCTCCAGCGACTCGTGTACGCGCTGGCCTGCTTCCGGGCCGGGGCTGGCGAGGTCGAGGTCGTCTACCACTTCCTCGAGCGGCCCAACGCCGTCGTCTCCACGAGCTTCCGACTCGAACAGGTGGAGGGGCTCGAGGCGGAGCTGAGCGCGGCGATCGCACGGATCAACGCCGGGGAGTTCCGGCCGACGCCGGACGAGTACATCTGTGCGGGCTGCCCGGCGCTCGACGTCGTCTGCGCGGGGCCGAACCTTCGCGGCGCGGACGGTTACGCCGAACGGGCACTCGCTACCGTCTAGCTGTGCCACGCAGCTTCGTGCAGGAAGCGCGCAGGCGCGTCGGTCCGAAACGTGCCCGCATCCGGGAGATCATCGACCGTCTCGCCGCCGCCCACCCCGACGCGACCATCGCACTCAGATCGCGCTCCGACCTCGAGCTTCTCGTCGCCGTGATGCTCTCGGCCCAGACCACCGATGTGAACGTCAACCGCGTCACGGAAACCCTCTTCGTCAAGTACCGGCGTCCCGAGGACTATCTCGCCGTGCCGCCCGAGGAGCTCGAGCGGGACATCTTCGCCACGGGCTTCTTCCGCCAGAAGGCGAAGTCGCTGCGGGGAACGATGGCGATGCTGCTCGAGGAGTTCGATGGCCAGGTGCCGCGGCGACTCGAGGAGCTCGTGCGGCTCCCCGGCGTCGCGCGCAAGACGGCGAACGTCGTCGCTGCAGAGCTCGGAGAGCCACAGGGCATCGTCGTGGATACCCATGTCCGTCGTCTTTCCCAGCGGCTCGGGCTGACGAGGGAAGAAGATCCTGTCAAGATCGAGCGCGACCTGATCAAGCTCGTGCCACGTGAAGACTGGGGTCCCTTCCCTCACCTGCTGATCTGGCACGGTCGGCGTGTCTGCTTGGCGCGGATGCCTCGCTGCGAGGAATGCGTCCTCAACGACCTCTGCCCCGCGAGTCGCGTGTGAACGAGCTCCAGCATCCCGACTCGCGCAGCTTCGAGCTCGTGGCCGACCTCTACGAACGGGCGCGCCCCGAATATCCGCCGCAGGCCGTCGCCTGGGTCGCGTCGAACCTCGGCCTCGACAGCGACAGCACGATCCTCGATCTCGGCGCGGGTACGGGGAAGTTGACGCGTGCGCTCCTGCCGACGGGCGCGCACGTGATCGCGGTCGAGCCGGGCGATGCGATGCGCGCTGAGCTCGAGCGGGGGCTCCCAGAGGTCGAGGCACTGCGAGGGGCGGCCGAGGACATTCCGCTACCGGACGGGAGCGTCGACTGCGTGGCGGTCGGGCAGGCGTTCCACTGGTTCCGGCACGACGAGGCGCTGCCGGAGCTGCACCGGGTCCTCCGTCCGGGCGGCGGCCTCGCGCTGCTCTGGAATTCCCGGGACCAGAAGAAGCCGATCCAGCAGGAGATCACGGACCTGATCTCGCCCTTCGTGCCACCGGATCGGCCCGGCCCAGAGCACTGGGCCCGGGCGCTCGACGAGGGCACGCTCTTCACGAAGCCGGAGGAGGCTCACTTTCCGTTCATGCAGCAACTCGACGCCGACGCGCTCGCTGCGCGCATCGGCTCGGTCAGCTTCATCGCGTCGGCCTCAGTCGAGGCGCGGCGGGCGCTGGATACGCGCCTGCGCGAGGTGGCGGCGCGCCTGGGCGGCCTGGTCGACTTTCCATACGTGACCGACGTCTACGTCAGCCGCGCGGTGTGAGAGCGACCAGAAGGCCGCCGTCGTCGTCGTAGGCGGGGAAGAAGTCGGCCGTCACGGGCTTCTGCTGTCCCGCCCGCGTTCGTAGCTCGAGGTGCTCGCCCAGTCGGCGGACGCCCCATTCCAGGGCGAGCTTCGCAGGGTTCTTCTCCTCCTCGAACCCCGTCAGACCGAGGCGGTCGACGGCGTTCGTCCCGAGCAGCTCCTGCTCGCGAAAGCCGGAGAGCTCGAAGACGCCACGCCCGCTCGCGAGGATCCGGCCTTCGCGGTCGCAGACGACGAACCCGGTGTTGGGCGCCGGGTAGTAGTCGTCCATCAGCTCGAAGAGGAAGCCGAAGCCACAGCGCTCGCAGGCGACCGGGACGTTGTCCAGCTCCTGTAGCCGGTCGTGGTCGATCGAGCGCTGCTTGCAATTCGGGCAGATGAAGTACGGCATCCGCTCAAGGTAGTCCTAGATCCACTTCTTGCGCTTGAAGAACCAGAGCTGGGCCACGGTCGTCAGGATGATCAGCGCCCAGGACCAGAGATAGCCCCACTGCCACCCGAGCTCCGGGAAGTGATGGCGGAAGTTCTGGCCGTAGAGGCCGACGATGAAGGTGGGGAGGAGGAGGACCGAGGCGATGACGGTGAGCTTTTTCATCACCTCGTTCTGGTCGTTGGCGATCTTCGCCTGTAAGTAGTCGCGGACGCTCGCGATCAGGTCGCGCGAGAGCTCGAGTCCGTCGAAGGCCCGGAGGAGCTTGTCATAGACACTGTTGAAGGCCACCTCGACCTCGTGCGGGAAGACATCCTCACCGGTCTCCACCTCGACGACGTTGTCGACCACGCGCCGGACGACGTCGCGCGTCGGCGCGAGCGTCCGCCGGATGTGCAGCAGGTCGTGCCGCAGCTCGCTCAGCCGGTCTCGGGTCTGGGCGGGCGATGCCGTCTCGACACTGTCCTCGAGCTCGTCTATCTCCGCGTCGAGGTCGTCGACGAGGTTGAGGTAGCGCTCTGCGACGTCGTCGACGAGCCGGTACAGCATCATTCCCGCGCTGTCGTCGGGTCGGCACGCTTCGCGTGCGGGCCGTGGGTCGTAGGGTTGCTCGCCCGGCGGCGTCTTGCTCACGGTGATCAGCAGGTCGTGGGTCACGACGGCGTCGATCTCCTGGTAGAAGACGCGGTCCTCCTCGGGCACCGCGACCGCGACGAGGAAGACGCCGAAGACGTAGTCGCCGTGCCCTTGCAACGTCGGTCTCGGCTCGTCGTCGTGCTGCAACGGCGCCTGCAGCAGCCCGAGCGCAGACTCCTTCAGGTTGCGCGGCAGCTTTTCCCTCAGCTCGTCCGGGGACGGATCGATGAGGTCGATCCACTCGGCCACGACCCGAGGCTAGCCGCGGAGTCGGCTAGCGCAGGGGCACTACGCGCGTGGCGCCGCTTCGGCCGTCATCAGATGTCCCTCGAGCGCCGCGAGGTAGCGCTCGGCATCGAGTGCGCCCATACAGCCCGACCCGGCCGCGGTGACCGCCTGGCGGTAGACGTGGTCCTGCACGTCGCCGACGGCGAAGACGCCCGGAACGTTCGTCTCGGTCGAGTGTGACTTCGCGATCAGGTAGCCGGCATCGTCGTGCTCGAGCTGGTCGAGGAAGAGCGCCGTGTTCGGATCGTGGCCGATCGCTGCGAACAGACCGTCGGCCTCGAGCTCCCACGTCTCGTCGGTGTTGACGTCGCGAAGGCGGACTCCTCTTACGCGATCCTCGCCGATCACTTCGTCGACGACCGCGTTCGTGATCCACTCGATCTTCTCGTTCGCGCGGGCGCGGTCGATCATGATCTGGGATGCGCGAAACTCGTCGCGCCGATGCACGATCGTCACCCTGGCCGCGAAGCGGGCGAGGAAGGTCGCCTCCTCCATGGCCGAGTCGCCCCCGCCGACGACCACGACGTGCTTGTCCGGGAAGAAGGCGGCGTCGCAGGTTGCGCAGTACGAGACGCCGCGGCCCTGCAGCTTCCGCTCGGAATCCAGGCCGAGCTGACGCGCAGTCGCCCCGGTCGCCACGATCACCGTTTCGGCACGGTACTCCTCGTCGCCGACCCACACCCGATGGGGGCGCTCGGAGAAATCGACTCGCGTCACGTCGTCGGTGATGAAGTCGGTCCCGAAGCGCTGGGCCTGGCGCCGGAACTCCTGCATCATCTCCGGCCCGAGGATGCCGGCCGGGTATCCCGGGTAGTTTTCCACGTCGCTCGTGATCATCAGCTGGCCGCCCCAGTTGAAGCCTTCGATCACCAGCGGTCTCAGGTTCGCGCGAGCGGCGTAAAGCGCGGCGGTGTAGCCGGCCGGGCCACCGCCGATGATGATGAGCTCGCGAACGCCGTTTTCAGTCATGGTCCTCCAAAAGTCGTACCCTTTTCTCCTTACCTAATTAAACGTTTTGACCCGGCTGTAGCTTCCTAGGCCACGAGCTGACCGCAGAGATAGAGCATGCCCTCACGGATCTCCGACTCATCGTAGAGGCGGTGCGGCTCCCCTCGCCCTGGGCCGAGCAGGTGCCTCACGACCAGGCCTCGTGCCGTCAGAAGCTCGGCGATCAGCCGGCGGTGGCACTTCTGCCAGGGCGTCTCGGCGCACATGAAGCAGGGCACGGGCTGGTCGAGCTCTGCCGCGAGGGCATCCTGGAACTCGGCGGTGGCCATCCGCGCGGCGTAGCTCCGAAACGCGGGGACTCGGAGGCAACCGAAGCGCTCTTCACCCGGTTCCCCGCTTCGGTGGCCGCCGAGCTCGACGGCGTGGCGGTAGGCGATCCCCGCGCCACCGAGGGCGGCTCGAAGCGGTTCCTGGTTGAACTGGGGATTACGCCTCGAGCTGGGAAAGCGTCGAACGTCGACAAGTGTCTCGACCCCGGCCTCGCGCAGGGTCGCCACGAGCTCGACCGACGGGCGCACCCCGTGTCCGAGCGTGAAGACGTCATTCCCATGCATAGAATCGCCGCGTTGATGGTAGGTAGGGGCGGGCGATGGCTGGGATGGTGACGTGGTCTCTCCTGCGGGAGCTGGCAGGCTTCCGCGCGGAGAACGGGTGCGCGACCAGTCTCTACCTGAATCTCGATCCTTCCGAGGTCCCGACGGCCGGCGACGCCCAGGCGCGAATGAACGCCCTGCTGACCGCCGCTGCCAAGTCCGACCGCAAGGACTTGACGCACGCGCAGCGAGGCTCGTTGAAGGCCGACTGGGAACGCATCGCGCAGTGGTTCGACGACGACTTCGAGCGCGACGGCTCGCAGGGCCTCGCCGTCTTTGCGGCCGGCCTCGACAACTTCTGGCGGACGCTTCCGCTACCCGAGCCCGTTCCCGACAAGGTGAAGGTCGGGCGAGACTTCCAACTCGCGCCGCTCGTGCCTCTCGTGGCCCGGGCCGATGGGACGATCGTGGCGGTCGTCGGTCGCGAGCAGGGTCAGCTGTATCGGTTGAGCGCGGGACGACTCGAGGAGCTGATCCAGCACTTCGATGAACAGCCCGGCCAGCACGACCAGGGCGGCTGGTCGCAGGCGCGGTATCGCCGCCACATCGAAAACCTCGTCCACGAACACCTGAAAGGCGTGGCCGAGGAACTGGACCGCAGCAGGCGCCGCCTGCAGTCTCCAAAGGTCGTGCTCGTGTGCGCCGAAGAGATGCGTTCGGAGTTCACCGACGAGCTCTCCGCGGAGGCGCGCGACGCCCTCGTCGGCTGGACCGCCGCGCGGGCGCAGGCAGGCCCGGCCGAGCTCCTGGACGCTGTCACGCCGATCCTCGAACGCGCCGAAGCCAAGGACGAGTCGGAGGCCATCGAGCGCTGGCGCGAGGAAGCGGGACGCAATGGGAGGGCGTCGGCGGGTTGGGAGCAGACGCTGGAGGCCGCCTCGGACGCCCGCGTGGAGTTGTTGCTGTTCCAGGAAGGCTCGGACCGATCCGCCTGGCGCTGTCCGGCCTGCGGCCGTGCCACGGTTTCGGACGGCAGCTGTCCGCTGGACGGAACGCGAATGGAGGAAGTCGACGCGGGACTGGATCTCGCGGTGCACCAAACGCTCGCACATGGCGGCGCGGTGTGGGCGATCCGGCATCACGCGGACCTCGCGCCCGTCGAAGGCATCGGCGCGCTGCTTCGGTTCTAACGACGCTCGACTTACGCGGCGCTGTCCGCAGGGCCGGTGTCAGACACCCTCACGCCTTGCTCGCGAAGGTGTGACGAGAGTTATACGAGGCGAGAACGCGCTCGCCCGTACGCCGGTTGCAGCGGCCTTATGCACCGGTGTCAGACACCGTCGCCTTGGGATCACGGCTGTGTGACGAAAGTCGTACCGAGCGTGATGGCGCGTCGAGTCAGAACAAGCGGATGGACTGCGCTCAGGCGGCGTCGGCTGCGACGCCTGGCAGTTCGAGCACCGTCTCGCCCTCGAGCTCTTCCTGCTCTTCGACCGCGCGCTCGAGCTTCGTCTCGAACTTGTCGAGACGCTTGCCGGCTTCGTGGTGCTTCGACTGCGCGTGGCCGAGGTGCGTGCCGATCTTGTCGAAGTCGTCCGCGAACCGGTCGAAGTCGCGCTGGAGGTCTGCCACGTAAGCCATGACTTCGTGGGCGTGCTCCTCGATCTGCATGCCGCGCAGGCCCAAAGCGATCACCTGGAGGTACGCGGTGAACGTCGTCGGGGAGACCGGGAAAACGCGACGCTCGTGCGCGTAGGAGAGCAGCGCTCCGGTCTTGCCACAGGCGAGCTCGTAGTACACGGCCTCGACTGGGATGTACATGAAGGCGAAGTCGTACGTGCCCTCGTCGGGCCGGATGTACTTGCCGGCGATCGCGTCGATGTGCTGCTTGACGTCACGGCCGAACTGACGCTCCGCGAGCTGACGCTCGTCGTCCGTCTGCGCCTCCACGAGGCGGAGGTAGTTGTCGAGCGGGAACTTGGAGTCGACCGGGATCGTCCGGTCTGCTCGCACGATCGCGTCGACGCGCTCGCCCGAGTCGAACGTGTACTGCATGTCGTAGGCGGAGGGAGGAAGCCTGTCGCGCAGCAGGTTCTCGAGCAAGAGCTCGCCGAACCCGCCGCGGGCCTTCGGCGGCCGCAGCGCCTGTTCGAGCCGAGCAAGGTCCTTCGCCCGCTCGAGCATCTGCGTCGTCGCCTCGTCGACCTTGCCGAGCCGCTCGTGGATCTTGTTCGTCGTCTGGGAGGCGCTCTCGAGTCGCCGGTCGACCTTGGTGTCGAGCTCGGCGAGCCGCCGGTCCATGGTCTCGGTCACCCCGAGCAGGTGACGGTCGACCTCGGCATTCCGCGCCGACAATTGTGAGCTCCAGTCGGTCCGGAGCTCTCCAAGCAGCCGGGCAAGCCAGACGAGGCCGCCCACGAGGGCCGCTCCGACGAGCAGGATCAGGAGGACGTCTGTCATGGACTGACGGACGGTAGTGAGCGGATCGGACGGAGAGGGTGCGGGACGACCGCAAGCGGCCGCCCCGCCGCTACCTAGGTGTTTTCCCGCTCCGCGCGGGCCTCCGCAGCCTGGTCGCGCTGCTCCTGCGCCATCTCTTCATGCTGCGCAGCCCGATCCTCGGCGGCGCCCTGCCGCTCCTGCGCCGCTCCCTCGCGCCGCATCGAGGAGTCACCCATCATGTCGCCGGCCGTCTTCTTGCCCCGGCCGAGGAGCCTGTCGAGAAATCCCATCTCGTTGACCTCCACTGGGTTTGGACACGGCCAGTATCCGCCACGCCGCGGGCTACGCCAAGGAAAGAGGCACAAAAAACGCCAAAGCCGGCGAACCCGAGGGTTCATCGGCTTTGGCTCGATGAGCATATGACTCTCTATCTCCGCTCGTCAAGAGCGGGCCTCCCGCAAAAAACACGCACGTTGCGAACTTCCGGCCTCCGGCCACGGTGGTCGGTACCCTTGCCCGCCGTGGCCAAGAAGGTACGAACACCGCCGCCGCCCAGAAAGGTGCAGGTCCCGCAGCGCCGCGACACGCGCAAGGCGCCCGCCGCCGCCGCCGCCCAGCGCTCGCCCTGGCTCTACGCAGCCGGCGGGGCGCTCGCCGTCGCTCTCGTCGCGGCGGCAGTTCTCGGAATCGTCCTCACCAGAGGCGGCAGTAGCTCGGCCAAGAGCCCCACGGCGGGGGCGAGCTACAACGCCCTACCGGGGATCCGGAAGACGAAGGCGCCCTGGCCGCCCGAGTACCTGTACCTGGCCGACCGCCTCGCTCCGCTCGACCTGACGACGCTCGCCGGACACAACGGACTCGTCTTGCATTTCCACGCGCACCTCGACATCTTCGTGAACGGCAAGCACATCACTGTGCCTGCCCTCGTCGGGATCAACTCCGGCGCCGGCTACCTGACCGAGCTGCACACCCACGACGCCCGCGGGGTCATCCACATCGAAGCTCAGAAGGCCCGCAGCTTCACGCTCGGCCAGTTCTTTGCAGAGTGGGCAGTGTTCCTCAACGCGCACTCGATCGGCGGCTACTCCGGGATGACCTGGTACCTGGACGGCAAGCTCCAGACGGGAAATCCGCAGAACCTCGTCTTCAAGCCTCACCAGGAGATCGCCATCGTCGTCGGCAAGCCGCCGGCGAAGATCCCCTCGAGCTACAAGTTCCTGCCGGGCGAGTAGAGGAAGTGCCGGGGGCGGGACTCGAACCCGCACGCCCCCGAAGGGGACACCCGATTTTAAGTCGGGCGCGTATCACCAGTTTCGCCACCCCGGCGCGGTCAGGATACCCGCGTCCCCGCATGGTTCCAGGCCTAGACTCCGACCGTGACTGACGTCGAAGAGTTGGTGGCCGACGAAGGCAGATTGGAATGGGACACGCCGCTCTTCCGAACCGCGCTGGCGCAGTTCGAGCAGGCGATTCCCTACGCGGACGTCAACGAGTCGATCGCCGAGCGGCTGCGCTATCCCGAACGGTCGGTGATGGTGGCCGTGCCCGTCCGGCGGGACGAAGGGCACGTCGAGGTCTTCCCGGCCTATCGAGTCCAGCACTCGAGCGTGCTCGGGCCCACCAAGGGCGGAATCCGCTACGACCCGCACGTCAGCCTCGGCGAATGCGCCGCGCTGGCGGTGTGGATGACCTGGAAATGCTCCCTGTTGCGTCTGCCCTACGGCGGCGCGAAGGGCGGCGTCCGCTGCGACCCTCGTGCGCTGTCGCCGGCGGAGCTGCAACGTCTGACGCGGCGCTACACCAGCGAGCTGATGGGCGTCATCGGCCCGCAGGAGGACATCCCGGCCCCGGACATGGCGACGAACGAGCAGACGATGGCGTGGATCATGGATACGTACTCGATGCAGGTCGGCTACGCGGTCCCGGAGATCGTCACCGGCAAGCCCGTTGCGCTCGGGGGGTCGCTCTTCCGCCACGAGGCGACAGGCGCCGGGGTCGTGATGGTGATCGAGCGCGCGTGTCAGCGGCTCGGCTGGAATTTCCCCGGCCAGCGCTGCGTGGTGCAGGGCTTCGGGAACGTGGGCGGAATCGCGGCGCAGGAGCTCGCCTCGAAGGACGCGGCCGTGCTGGGGGTGTCAGACATCTCCGGCGGGATCTACTCGGAAGCAGGTCTCGACCTCGGCGCCGTGCGCGCGTGGGTCGCTGCACACGGCACGCTCGAGGACTATCCGGACGTCCAACACGTCACGAACTCGGAGCTGTTGGAACTGCCCTGCGACATCCTCGTGCTCGCGGCACTCGAGGGTCAGGTGACGGGGGAGAATGCGCCGCGCATCGATGCGCAGCTTGTCGTCGAGGGAGCGAACGGTCCGACGACGATCGAGGGCGACGCGATCCTCGCCGAGCGCAGCATCCTGGTGCTGCCAGACGTCCTCACGAACGCCGGCGGCGTGACGGTGTCGTACTTCGAGTGGGTGCAGGACCTCGGCCGCCTGTTCTGGACGCGCGACGAGATCCGTGCGCGCCTCGCCGAGAAGCTTGCCGACGCGTTCGACCGCGTCTGGGCCTTGTCCGAGGAGAAGGGAATCTCGCTGCGTCAGGCCGCGCTCGTGGCGGGGATCAACGAGGTGGCCGGAGCGCTGAAGGCGCGGGGGATCTACCCATGAAGGTCGCTCGCCTTCGGCTCGCTCCTTATGCCGCTTCCCCCGCTCATGGGCCGGGCGACCCATGAGCCAGCAGGTTCGCGACGCGATGGTGCCCGAGCCGGGAGCGCTCGACGGTACCGAGAGCGCGCAGGCAGCTGGAGAACGGCTGTCCGATCCCGCAGTGCGCGCGGTGCTGGTCTGCGGCGACGGCAAGCTGCTGGGCGTCGTCACTCGCAAGACGCTCGTTTCGCAGGTGGTCGCGCCGGGACGGGACCCGCAGACGACGACGTTGCAGGAGATTGCGGAGCCACCGCTCTTCACGATCGACGCGTCGACCGATCTCGACGAAGCGTTCCGGATGCTGGAGGACCAGGATCTCGAACGCGTCCCTGTCGTCGAAGGCGGACGGCTTGTCGGCATCCTCTCGCGCACGGTGTTGCAGCGGCGCCTCGCCGAGGACGAGCCGCCTTCCGAGGACCTCGACCCCTAACAGCAGGTATAGGCGCCCGGCGGGGCGGCGCCTTCTTCTTGCTCCGGCAGCTCCGCAGCCGCGAGGGCGGCGCCGTCGAGGATGTCCCGCTCGCTGATCTCCAGGACGTCCAACCCGAAGAACGAAAGCGCCTCTCGCGCGATCACTGCTCCGCCGACGATCACCGGCGCGCGGTCCGGGTCGAGCGGCCGCATCTGCTTCCGCTCGTCGACGGGCACCGAGGCCAGGCGCTCCAGTTGCGACTTCAGAGCTTCGGCGCCGAGCTCGAAACCGTGCACCCGATCACGGTCGTATTCCTCGGTGCCGAGAGCGAGTGCAGCCAGGCTGGTGATCGTGCCGGCGACGCCGACCGCGAAGCGTGTGCCGCCGCGGATCTCGTCGGGAACGCGTTCCGCCAGCAGCGAGCGCACCGCCGTCGCACAGGCGTCGAGTTCTTCCCCCGTCGGCGGGTCGGACTTCAGAAACCGTTCGGTCAGGCGAACGGAGCCGATGTCGAGACTGTCATGCCACCGAACTCCGTCGGGGCCGCCCGCAACGAGTTCGGTCGAGCCGCCGCCGACGTCGAGGATGACAGTTCCCTGTTCGACATCGCGCTCCGAGGTGACGCCGCGGAACATCATCAGCGCCTCGTCGTGGCCGGAAAGCAGGCGCGTGGTGAAGCCGTAGCTCCACTCGATCTCCCCGAGGAAAGCTTCGCCGTTCTCGGCATCGCGGATCGCACTCGTGGCGACTGCGAGAGCGTGCTCCGCGCCGACTGATTCGAGCGTGCGGCGAAACTCCGAAAGGACGTTGCGTACGCGCGTTATGGGTACTGGAAGCAGCCGTCGCCGCTGGTCCACGCCCTCGCCGAGGCGCGTGATGCGCGTCTCGCGCTCGACGTCTGAGATCCGGCCGTCCTCGACGTCCGCGACCAGCAGACGGGTCGAATTCGTGCCGAGATCGATTGCCGCAACACGGCTCATTGCGCCCGACTGTACTCGTGAGCTCGGGGGTAGAGTCGCACCGTGAGTCGAGCTCGCCGCCTGCTCCTCAGAGTCGATCCCTTCCTTCAGATCGGCCTGGTCATTGCCCTGGCCGAGGCGTATCGCCTCCTGAGGCGCCTTCTGCCCACGGACTGGCCGCAGGCGATCGCGAACGCGCAGCACGTGGAGCGCCTGGAGCGTGTCTGCCACATCGCCTGGGAGCAGGGAATTCAGGACTGGTTCCTCCAGTTCCCGCACCTGGTCAGGGGGATGAACTGGTTCTACCTCTCGAGCCACTTCGTCGTCACTGGAGCGTTCTTCATCTGGCTGTACTGGCGGAACCGGGAGGGCTTCTCGATCTTCCGCGACGGCTTCCTGCTCGCCACCGCGATCGCGCTCGTGATCCACTGGCGTTACCCGACCGCGCCGCCGCGATTGGCGAACATGAACGTGAAGGACACGATCGACCTCTACTCGGGCGTGAACATCGGCGGCCCGCACCACGAACGCTTCGCGAATCCTGTTGCGGCGGTGCCGAGCCTCCACGCCGGCTGGGCGCTGGCGCTCGGAATCGGGATCGTAGTCTACGCCCGGAACCACTTCGCACGGGCCGTCGGCGTGCTCTATCCCGCCGCCGTGCTGCTCACGATCGTGGTGACCGGAAACCACTTCATCTTCGATGCGATCGCGGGTGCGCTCGTGATGGCGGTCGGCTTCGCGGCAACGGCGCCCTTCCGGGTCGCGGCGCGCGAGCCCGTCTACGCTCGCTCTCAGTAACTCCCGTGTAACGCCCGGCCGCCTCGCGGGACGGTAGCTGCGACAACGGGAGACGAAAGGAGCTTTACATGAACAAGCAGGATGGCGGGTTCGTCTATGTCCAGACGAACGACGCAGACCGCAACGAGGTCGTTGTGTTCGCACGCGGCGCCGACGGCGAGCTCGAGCGGCGCGGCTCGCATCTGACCGGGGGCAAGGGCTCTGGCGCACCGCACCTGCCTTCACAGAGGTCGGTCGTGCTGGACGGCGCCCATCTCTTTGTGACGAATGCCGGGAGCGACGACATGACGCTGTTTCGGATCGACGGTGAGAACCTCGTTGCGCTCCACCGCGTGCGGTCGGGCGGGTCCGCGCCTCGCAGCGTGGCTGTCCACGGCACTCGCGTCTACGTCCTCAACACGGGCGGCGAACCGAACCTCGCTGGCTTTTCCGTCCAGGGCGACCAGCTCCTCGAGACGCAAGGGTCGATTCGTCCACTCGGTTCCGGAAGTGACCCCGCGCAGGTTGCGTTCACCCCGGACGGCCGCACGCTGCTCGTGACGGACCGCGCGTCCGACAGCATCCACGCGTTCGCCGTCGAGGGAGAGGGGCTCGCCCGTGACAAGGTCACGCATCGCTCGTCAGGCGCGACTCCGTACGGCTTCGATGTGCGGGCAGACGGCGTCCTCGTGGTCACCGAAGCGGCCGGCGCCCAGGTGGGCAAGGCCTCGGCGTCCTCGTACCGGCTCGAGGGGCCGGCCAAGCTCGCTCCGGTGAGCGGCGCGGTGGGCAGCACGCGCAGCGAGGTCTGCTGGGCGGCGATCAGCAAAGACGGCCGGACCGTCTTCGTCACCAACTTCGGCGACGGGACCATCTCGACGTACGCGATCGGCAACGACGGCAGCATCGCGCTGCGGGAAGCGGTCGCGGCGACGTCCGTCGAGGGCGAGCCGGGCCTGCGAGACGAGGCGCTCAGCTCGGACGGGCGGTACCTGTATGCGCTCCACGCCGACACCGGGCGCGTCTTCGGCTGGCAGGTCGGCGAGAACGGAAAGCTCGCCGCGCTGGGCTGGGCGAACGGGCTGCCGCTGACCGCCGCGGGCCTGGCCGCGACGTAGCCGATCCGAGCCCGGCGAGCTATAATCGACGCTGCGACGCGGGGTGGAGCAGTCAGGTAGCTCGCCGGGCTCATAACCCGGAGGTCGCAGGTTCAAATCCTGCCCCCGCTACTGAAGAAAGGCCCGCACACGCGGGCCTTTTCTTTGGCTGTCTGCGGACGCCAGCGCCAACTTTCTACCCAGCTTTCTACCCACTTCGATTCCGAAAGTCTCGGTTCTCGCCGTCGCGTCGAAGACCACAAGTCGTGGTTGGGCTTGGGAAATCCGGGCCTACCTCGGGCGCGATCCCATCACCGGAAAGCCGCGCCAGATCTCGAAGACGGTCCACGGCGGCGCCAAGGTAGCTGACCAAGCTCTCCGCGACCTTCTGAACGAACAACCACCGTCTCGGAACGACGGCGTTGGCGTCACCTTTGGCCAACTGCTCACCCGATGGCTCGAAGAATGCGAACGACTGGATCTCTCACCCACGACGCTCGGCACGTACCGCGCACAGATCGAGGGGACGATTCGCCCGGCGCTCGGCAAGGTTCCGCTCAACCGAATGACCGCAAAACACCTCGACGACTTGTACTGCGCGGTGAAGAAGCGCGGCCGATCAGCGAAGACCATCCGCAACTACCACGCCATCATCTCCTCGGCGCTCCATCAAGCAGTGCGCTGGGGATG
>VAWR01000173.1 GCA_005885245.1 Actinomycetota bacterium
TGAGACGCTCGGCTAGGTCCGCGAACTCATCCTCGCTCAGATCAAGGCAGAGGTCCGTATTCAGCGCCGCGAGCTGTTGCTGCTCAAACGGAACGTCAGGAGGCATCGGAGCCACATGCCAATGGACGTGCCGGTTACCCTGCTGACTTCCGAGGCTGAGGAGGTACAGGCGCTCCGTTGGAACAACCTGGCGAATTGCCTCACAGACGCGGTGAACTGCAGATGTTTCCCTCGATCAACTCGCAGATGAAGCAGCGACCAACGAGTCGCTGTCGTAACGCTTGGAAGTTAACGACGGAGCGGCCCAGGGGCCGAACCTTAGCGGTCAATGTCCGAAAGGCAGTTCGATGCACCTTGCCGCGGAGGCGGGCTTTGCCCGCCTCCGCCTACGAACACGTGTCGTTAGCGCTTCGCTGCGAAATCATCATGGCCCGCGAAGCGGGCCGGATTTTGCGGCGATGGGGCAACGCTGTCAACAGCAGGGCAGCGCCGATCAGGACGAGTGCCTCGACCTCGAGCCAGTACCAGCCGAACGACAGCGGATCGAGCACGAGCCGGACCAGCGCGACGGCGAGCGGGGCGAGCCAGGCCGCGTGCAGGCTCCGTCGAAGCGCGAGCGCCACTGAGGCCCCGGCCGTGAGCGCGAGCGCAGACTGGAGGAGCCGGAGCGGCCAGCCGAAGTGAGCTCCCGGCGCGGCGAAGAGGCTGAGGAGCGTCCCGCTCGCGACGCGCCAGTCGTACTGGAACATCCGCAAGGACCCCGCGAGCGCGAACGGCGCCAGCATGCACAGGACGATCAATGCCTCGACCGTGGCACCGGCGAGAACACGCCTGCGACGCGGAGCGAGGAGTAGCACCGGCAAACCGAGCACACCCCAGAGCTCGAGCCCCGCCGACAGGCCGATCAGCGCCCCTGCCCAGAGCACTCGGTCCTCGCGGGCCCGGATTCCGGCGAGCACCCAGAGCAGCGGGACGATGGCCTCGGCAGGGTGCCCGTCGACGAAGGCGATATGCGTCAAGCCCGCGCCGACCCCCAGCAGCCCGACCACGAGCCTGACCCGGTCGCTCGCTCCGATCCGGCCGGCGACGTGGAGCAGGAGGGCTGCCACGGAAATCTGGATCAGAAAGGCGAGCGCGGTCAGGTTCCGGACGGCGCCGAAGACGACGAGTTGCAGGGGACCGGACTGGAGCATCGGATCGGCGAACGTGCTGGCCCAGCCGCTCGAGAGCAGGTGTTCGCCCTTGTGGACGAAGTAGACGAGGTCACCAGGATCGGTCCCGCGGTCGACGTAGGCGACAGCGGCCGCCGAGGTCAGGACCGGTACCCACACGCGGGCGAGCGGGGAACGCAGCAAGTCCCTCATCTAGAGCGATATCGGCCACCGTAAGAGGGAGGTTGAGCGGCCCGGGATCAAGCCTCGGGCGGCCGCTGCCGATACCTCGAACGAGGGATACATGGACATCGAGCGTCCACCGAATCTGCGCACGCCCGGCTCCGAGCCCGAGAGCGCGACGACACCTGGTGGCGCGGGCCTTGGCGGCCCTGCGCCGCCGATCAACGCGCTCGCCGAGCTCGTCGCCGACCTGATCGCCGCCACCGGCCTCGTTCCGGCGGACAAGCTGGCCCTGGTCCGGGGCGCCGCCGGGATGGGCTCGTTCGCGCATGCGCTGGTGGAGAAGAACCTCGCCTCGAGCGAAGGCCTCGCTCGAACGCTGGCGGCCCGCTACCAGATGCCCATTGTCGATCTGGCGCTGACCGGCGTCACGGACGAGGCCAGCGGCGAGATCGCGCTGCACGTTCTCGAGCGTCTCACTGCGGTTCCGTTCGCGATCGATGACGGCACGCTGAAGGTCGCGATCGCCGACCCCGGCAACATCCAGGGGATCGACGAGCTGAGGCTCGCCACGCGTTATCCGCTCGAGCTCAGCGTTGCCGCGCGCGACGACATCCTCGCCGAGATCCGCCGCCTGGCCCGTGCCTCCGAGGCGTTCGGGGCCCGGGCTGCCGTCGAGGAAGAACTGGCCCTGGAGGAGGAAGAGGAGGCCGACGACCTCGAGGTCGACGACGGCATCTCCGACGCGCCGCTCGTCCGCCTCGTCAACTCAGTCATCTTCCAGGCCGCCGAGGACGGCGCCTCCGACGTCCACTTCGAGCCGCAGGAGGACGCGCTACTCGTGCGCTTCCGCGTGGACGGCGTGCTCCAGGAGGTGCAGCGGATTCCCAAGCGGATGATGGCCGGCGTCGTGACCCGCCTGAAGGTGCTCGCCAAGCTCGACATCGCCGAGCGTCGCAAGCCGCAGGACGGACGGATCTCGCTGAACGCCGCCGCCGCGGGACGTCTCCTCGACGTCCGTGTCGCGACCCTCCCCACCGTAGAGGGCGAGTCGATCGTCATGCGCCTTCTGGACAAGTCCAGGAGGGCCCCAACCCTCGAGGAGCTCGGAATGTCCGACGAGATGCGGGCGGCCCTCGAGGCGCTGATCCGAAGACCGACCGGAGCTCTGCTCGTCACAGGCCCGACCGGTTCGGGTAAGTCGACCACGCTGTATGCGGCCCTGACCGAGATCAATCGCCCCGAGATCAACATCATCACCGTCGAGGATCCGGTCGAGTACCGGCTCCAGGGCGTGAACCAGGTCCAGATCAACCAGAAAGCGGGCCTCACGTTCGCGACCGCACTGCGCTCGATCCTTCGTTCAGACCCCGACGTGGTGATGGTCGGTGAGATCCGGGACGGCGAGACCGCCAAGATCTCGATCGAGGCCGCCCTCACCGGTCACCTCGTGCTCTCGACGTTGCACACGAACGACGCGCCGCAGGCGCTGACCCGGCTGAACGAGATGGGTGTTGAGCCGTTCCTGGTCGGCGCCGCGGTCTCCGCCGTGCTTGCTCAGCGGCTGGCGCGCAAGCTCTGCACACATTGCTGCGAGATGTACACGCCGTCTGTCGACGAACTGCTGAAGGCGCGCGTCTCACCGGAGGTCGCGGCGGCCAGCGACGGCATGGTCTTCTACCGCAAGAAGGGTTGCCCCCGTTGCAACCAGACCGGCTACAAGGGACGCATCGGCGTTTACCAGCTCCTGACCATGAGCGAGGAGCTCGAAAGCCTCGCGGTCACGAAGTCGAGCCGAGAAGACATCGAGCGCGCCGCGATCAGCGAGGGCATGCGAACCCTGTGGGACGACGGCCTGGCGAAGGTAGCCGCCGGCCTGACGTCCATCGAAGAGCTCGCCCGCGTCTCCATTTAGCCGCAAGATCCGGCCCGCTTCGCGGGCCATGATGATCTTGCGGCTGCCCGGCTAACGACGCGCCGTCGTGGCGACGCCGGGCAAAGCCCGGCCTCGCGTCGGTAGGTGGAAGATTCCGGGTCGGTCGGCCGTCTCCCGATGGTGGAGGACAGGCGAGGGCATATCTCTTTCAAACCATATGGCGTTGAAGCCCTATGACCCGATACCTCGTGCTCGCGTTTGCCTGCCTGGCGCTCGTCCTTGCGGTGGCGGCCTCCGCTGCACCAGCCAAGCGCACCGACGAATGCACGTGGGGTGCCTCGTCAGTCGTGGTCGAACAAGTCAACGGCAAGCTCGTCCAGAGCGAACCCGCCACAACAGGCTGCATCCCCTAAGAACAGTCGCCGCGAAGGCGGGCTGTGCCCGACTTCGCCGGAGACGCTCTCCGATACGACTCGCGGCGGAAAATCATCATGGCCGGGAAGCGGTCGGATTTTCCGACGTTATTGGGCATGTACGTCGCAGCCGAGCACCATCAATGCCTCGACTGCCTCGGTCATGAACGCGGTCGCCTGATGGACATCGGCGAACGTGTACGGACCGGGTCGGGAGGGCTCGGCGTTCCGGGCTCCGGCGGGATAGACCTCCGCTTCGATCACGCAGGAGTCGCCGTGGTCGACGGCGCGGAGAATCGCGACGGAGCGGCCGTCCCTACGCGCGTGCCGGACGAACAGCTCGCGCGGACCGGGCGCCCCGGACTCGGGGGCCGTGTCGGTCACGATCCTGTTCGGGCGGCGTTCTGGGCGGCCTGCGCGACGGTCTCTTTGTCGGCGAAGCCGCTGATTCGTGCGACGAGCGCCGCCGGCCGGGTATAGACGAGCAGTCCCGGATCCGGCAGGAGGCCGAGCTGCTCTGTCAGCTTCTCGACCTGAGCCTGGCTGAGGACGTTGAGCGGTACGAACCCGACTCCGGCGAGCCGTGCCCCGGCCCTCGCTTCGGCGAACGCGATGCCATCGACTTGGGAGTAGGGGTTGTAGAGCGAGACGACGACGACGCCATGCTGTCCGAGCGCGCGCGCGACAGCGGCGGGGAGGCCGGCCGCGAGAGCTGCCCTTTCGGCGGCGGACGGCTGCGCGGGAGCCGCGACGCGCGGCGCGGCCTGAGCTCCTTTCGCCTTCGTGGCGGCGGCCGGGTGTGTGGTCGTCGCGGCGTGCTTCTTCGGGATCGTTCCCGCTGCATGCTTCAGACCGGGGCCGAAGGGATGGTGCTTGATGACGTGCGTGGTGGCGGCCGTGCTCCCACCATGGCCGAGCATCGTCATGCCCGCGCCGATCAGCACGGCTGCCAGGAGTCCGAGGAGAGCCGCGTATCGGACCGGGGGCGAAAGCGTGAGGGTCACAAGACTTCTATCGGCAACTGAAAG
>VAWR01000089.1 GCA_005885245.1 Actinomycetota bacterium
TTCGAGTAACTCCGGGGGCGGTTCGGCGCCTGCCGCCACGGCTTGCTGCTCCGCCGTGACGGCGTGACCGCAGACCGCGCAGAACTTTGCGTCGGCAGCGAGTGCGCTCCCGCACTGGGCGCAGCCGACGACGGGCGGGGTCGCGGCTACGGGACGGCCGCAGTTGGCGCAGAAGTGCGATCCCCACACGAGCGGAGCTCCACAGGCGCAGCGCGCCGCCGGAGCAGCCCGGCGCACCGAGACCGCCGCCGCGAGCAGCGTGTCGAGCTCCTGCAACCTTTCATCCAGCGCGAGCAGCTCGTCGCAGCGTTCGACGATGAGATCCTGGCGGAACTGGTCGCGGCGGAACATCTCCAACATAAGGCCGCCGAGATCGCGCAGGCGCTCCTCCCGGACTCGCAGCAGAGCGCGCCGCTCCTTCCGCAGCTGACTGGGATGCGGCAGGGATCGCCTGTGCGGACCGGCCGGGCGCACGCCTGCGGGTCCCCGCTTTTCCTGGCGGCGAAAGCGTGCCAGCAGCGAAGGCCGCGCCACGCGAGTCAATGTAACAGCGAGGTGTGATGCCTTAAGGCTGGCGGGGCGATGCCGCCCTGCGGCCAAACCCGGCGAGGAAGAGCACGAGGAGGATGATCGCGACGGCGCCGAGTGCGATGCCGAAGATCCACCCACCGAAGAGCGCGACGACGATCGCAACGATCGCCAGGGCGAGTACGAGTCCGATCATGAGGCAAGGATTCCCGTCGAGCCGGGAGCGAAACTACGGTAGCTCGACGACGACCAGACGCTCCTCGGTCATCTCGCGGACCGCGTAGTGCGGACCTTCGCGGGTGTTGCCGGAGTCCTTGACGCCGCCGTATGGCATCTGGTCGGAGCGGAAGGTCGGCGCCTCGTTGACGGTGATCCCCCCGAACTCGAGACCCTGCGCCGCGCGCAGCGCGCTGTCGAGGCTCGTCGTGAAGATTCCGGCCTGAAGTCCGTAGCGGGTTCCGTTCGCGAGCTCGATCGCCTCGTCGAGCGACCCGACGGCCGTGACAGTGCAGACCGGTCCGAAGACCTCCTGACAGGAGACATCATCGTCGCGGCCGGGATTGGCGATCACGGTCGGCCGGATCAGTTCGCCTTCGAGCTCGCCTCCGGTCAGAAGGTCGCCGCTCGTCGCCTTGATCCAGTCGAGGATGCGCACACGCGCGTCTTCATCGATCACGGGCCCGACGTCGGTGTCCTCGTCGGCCGGATCGCCGACCTTCAGCGCCTCGACGAGCGGGATGAGCCGGTCGACGAACTCGTCGTAGGCTCGGCGTTCGACGTACACGCGTTGGACGGAGATGCAACTCTGTCCTGCGAAGGCGAACGCGTTCTGCGAGACCTTCGCCGCGGCCGTCTCCAGATCGGCGTCTGCGGCGACGATCAGGGGTGTCGCGTTCCCGAGCTCGAGGTTGACTCGTTTCTTCGCGGCGCGCTCCTTGAGGTTCCAGCCGATCTCGCTCGAGCCGGTGAACGTGATGAGCTTGACCCGCTCGTCGTCGACCAGGACGTCGCCGATCTCCGACGCAGGGCCGACGACGACGTTGAGCCAACCGGGAGGAAGGCCGGCCTCCTCTTCGAGCTCCGCCAGCAGCAGCGCACACATCGGCGTCTGGCTTGCAGGCTTCAGGACGACGGCGCAACCCGCTGCCAGAGCGGGGGCGATCTTGTGCGCAACGAGGTTGAGCGGAAAGTTGAACGGACTGATCGCCCCGACGACGCCGATCGGTCGCCGCAGGGTGAAAGCGAGCTTCCCTTCCCCGGCCTGGGCGGCGTCCATCGGCACCATGTCCCCGGCGAGCTTCCGCGCCTCCACCGCCGCGAACGTGTACGTAGACATGGCGCGCGCGGCTTCGACTCGGGCGGCCTTCAGCGGCTTGCCTGCTTCGTCCGAGATCAGGCGTGCGACCTCTTCGTGCCGGCGCCCGAGCGCGCCGGCGACCCGCACCAGGATCTCCGCGCGCTTGTGTGCGGGCAGCCGCTCCTGCATCGCTCGATGGGCCGCGTCGACGGCGCGCCGTGTCTCCTCCGCGCCCGCCTTCGCCACCCGGCCGACCGAATCACCGGAGTAGGGGGAGCGAACCTCGACCCAATCACCCGTCTCGATCCACTCGCCGCCCACGAAGAGCTTCCGTTCTGCCGCGGTCGTCGCCATAGTGGAAGCCTATGCCGCCGGAGACGCGCTACGCGAAGAGTGGCGATGTCAATATCGCCTATCAGGTCGTGGGCGACGGGCCGACCGACCTCGTCTACGTCCCAGGCTGGGTGTCGAACGTCGAGTTGATCTGGGAGAAGCCGAAGCCGACACGCTTTCTGGAACGGCTTGCCTCTTTCTCCCGCTTGATTCTCTTCGACAAGCGTGGCACGGGCATGTCGGACCGCGTCTCAAACGGGCGTCTGCCGACGCTCGAAGAGCGGATGGACGACGTTCGGGCGGTTCTCGACGCCGTAGGCAGCAAGAGGGCGGCTCTCGTTGGACACTCGGAAGGCGGCAGCATGTCGCTGCTCTTCGCGGCGACCTATCCGGAGCGCGCCCGTGCGCTCGTGCTGATCGGCGTCTTCGCCCGGCGAATTCGCACGGACGACTACCCCTGGGCGCCGTCCCTCGAAGAGCGGCTCGAGACGATCGAGACTGTCGAACGCGACTGGGGAGTGGGGCTCGACATCACCGAGATGGCGCCGCACGAGGATCCTGCGCTACTCGAGTGGTACTCGACGTGTCTGCGGCGGAGCGCAAGTCCAGGTGCTGCCGCCGCCCTCCTCCGGATGAACTCGCAGATCGACACCCGCCACGTTCTCCCGACGATCCAGATCCCGACGCTGGTCATCCATCGCACTGCAGACCGTGACGTCACCGTGGACGAGGGCCGCTGGATCGCAGATCAGATTCCGGGCGCGCGGTTCGTCGAGTTGCCCGGTGACGAGCACCTGGTCTGGGCGGGAGATCAGGACGCGCTGCTCGCCCAGATCGAGGAATTCCTCACCGGTACGCGCTCCGCGCAGCAATACGATCGCGTTCTCTCCACGGTCCTCTTCACGGACATCGTCGGTTCGACCGAACGCGCGCGGGCACTCGGCGATCGCGCCTGGCGCGAAGTGCTCGACGAGCATCACACTCGGGTTCGAAACGTGCTCGACCAACATCGCGGCTTGGAGGTCGATACCGCAGGGGACGGCTTCTTCGCGAGCTTCGACGGCCCCGCGCGTGGGATCAGGGCTGCCTGCGCGATTCGCGACGGCGTACGCCAGCTGGGGCTGGAGATACGCGCCGGCCTGCACACGGGCGAGTGCGAGCTGCTGCGCGACAAGATCGGCGGCATCGCAGTCCACACGGGCGCGCGCGTTGCGGCGGCCGCAGAGCCCGGAGAGGTGCTCGTGTCGAGCACCGTCAAGGATCTCGTCGCCGGCTCGGGAATCGTCTTTGCCGACCGGGGCGAACGGGAGCTCAAGGGTCTGGGCAGCTGGCGCCTCTACTCCGTCGTCGAGGCCTGACAGCTCTGTCCGCCACCGAGCCTGAGCCTTGGCAGCCGTGGGTTTCGGTGTAACACTCGTAACGCGATGAGAGTCCTGGGGGCTCTGCTCCTGCCCGTTGCCGTCCTGCTGCCCGCCGCCTACGTCGGACACCGGCTGAGCGAGGACCGGCCTGCTCCGGTGCGTCCGACCGGAGTCGTCTGGGCCGGGCGCGTCTTCGTGGACAGCAACTCACTCGGCCGCTGGCTCAACGCGCGGGGCGGGAGCTACGACGTCTGGGCCGTCCGGCATCCACGGCTTGCCTGGCCAACGGGGCCGGTTGCGACGCAGGCGCAGGCGAGCCGCCCCGGCACGGGACACTTGATGCTGGGTGGCCTGCTGGCGCTTGCGGCGGGAGTCGTGCTGGCGCTTTCGGTGGCGAACCCGCCACGTGGGCTCGTCCGGCTTGCTACACGGCGCGGTCCGCCCGAGCTCGTCTGGCGGGGCAGCGTCGCTCGAAGCCAGGCCGTCCTGATGACCTCGGTGCGCGCGACGCCGACCAGCCGATTTCTGATGAGCGCCCGCGCCGTGCCACCCCGAGCAGCGTCCGCTGTGCACAGGATTCGACGGGATCATCCTCAGCTTGGCTGGTACGCGGCCGGGTGCCTGCTGGCAGCGGCGGTGGGCGTGCTCGTGCCGTACTCACTGCACTAGCCCTCTCCGGTCAGTAGCTCGATCTATCGTGGGAGTCGTGACCAAAGGTCTTCACGAGGCGCTCATCGTCGACGCGGTGCGCTCGCCGATCGGCAAGAAGAACGGGACACTCGCGTCGATCCGAGGCGACGAGCTTGCCGCGCAGGTGCTGAACGCTCTCGTTGAGCGAAGCGAGCTCGATCCCGGTGCGATCGAAGACGTTCAGCTGGGATGCGTGACGCAGATCGGCGAGCAGGGCTGGAACCTCGGGCGGATGGTGCCGCTCGTGGCCGGTTGGCCCGAGACCGTTGCCGGGACGACCGTGGACCGTCAGTGCGGCTCCTCGATGCAGACGAACTTCAACGCGGCGACCGCGATCTGGTCGGGGCAGCTCGACGTCGTCGTCTCCGCAGGCGTCGAGATGATGTCGCGCGTGCCGATGGGATCGAACGGCGGCGACCTCTCGGAGAAGCTGCTCGACCGCTGGCAGATCGTGCCGCAGGGAATCTCGGCAGAGGTGATCGCCGACGAGTGGGGGTTCTCGCGAGAGGAGCTCGATGCGTTCTCGCTCGAGTCGCATCGCCGCGCAACCGCCGCAAGCGACGAGGGACGCTTCGACGACGAGATCGTCCCGATCGATCTGACGAATCCGCACGTGGGCGTCGCGTTCGCGGTCGACGAGACCCCCCGCCGGGACACGTCGGCAGAGGCGCTCGCTGCACTCCAGCCGGCATTTCTGCCGGAAGGGAAGGTGACAGCCGGCAACTCCTCCCAGATCTGCGACGGGGCTGCGGCGGTGCTCGTCGCGAGCGAGGTCGCCGCGGCCCGGCTCGGACTCGAGCCCCGAGCGCGGTTCGTCTCGTTCGGACTCGCCGGAGTCGATCCGCACCGGATGCTCCACGGCAACCCGGAGGCCTGCGCCGCGGCACTCGAGCGCGCAGATCTCACCTGGGACGACGTGTCGGTCATCGAAGTGAACGAGGCGTTCGCTTCAGTCGTGTTGCAGTTCGCGCACGACGCGGGGCTCGAGGAGCGCTGGGACGACGTCAATCCGAACGGCGGCGGCATCTCGCTCGGCCATCCGCTCGGTGCGACAGGTGCGCGCATGACCGCAACGCTGATCAACGAGCTCGAACGTCGGAAGGCGCGCTACGGAATCGCGACGATGTGCATCGGATTCGGGCAAGCGCTTGCGGCCGTGATCGAGCGGGTGTAGCGCACGCGAGATCCGACCCCGTTACCCTCCGGCGGGTGGGGGAACTTGTTGGCCGCGCCGTTGCGGGCGAACCGAAGGAGATCGTCGCTCGCGGTTACGACGCGATCGCGTTGCGCTACGCGGAATGGGCCGGCCGAATCGATTCGCCCACGCTCGAATGGGTGCGAGACCTCGATGCGCGACTAGCCGACGGCGCCGACGTGCTCGAGCTCGGTTGCGGTCGTGGCGTACCAACGACCCGCGAGCTCGCCCGCCGTCATCGCGTCACGGGGATCGACATTTCCGCGGTGCAGATCGAGCTGGCGCGTCACCACGTGCCGGAGGCGAGCTTCGTCCACGCTGACGCGACCGAGTTGCTCGTCGCAGAGGCCTCGCTCGATGCGGTCGTCGCGCTCTTTCTCTTCGGTCACGTGCCGATCGATGAACAGCGGGACCTGATCACGCGGATCGGCCTCTGGCTCAGGCCCGGCGGGCACCTTCTCTCGACGTTCGGCGCGGGCGAACCCGGCGAGGACGTCGAGGAGGACTGGCTGGGTGCCCCGATGTTCTTCGCCTCCCTCGGCGGCGACGCCTACGGGCCGATCCTCCGGGACGCGGGACTGGAGACGATCCGCGACGAGGTCGTGCCACAGCACGAGCCGGGCCACGGCGAGGTCTCCTTCCGCTGGCTGCTCGCTCGAGCGGACAACTGAATGGAGATCCGGAAGGTCGGGGTCGTCGGGCTCGGGACGATGGGCGCGGGGATTGCCCAGGTGAGCGTCCAATCGGGATTCGACACGGTGGGGCACGAGATCAGCGAGGAACTGGGCGAACGCGGGCGCGCGACCATCGAGCGGTACCTGTCGCGGGGAGTGGAGAAGGGGCGACTCGTGGCAGCGGAGCGCGATGCCGCACTCGGGCGCCTGACGTTGACGACGGAGCTCGCCGACCTCGCGGATTGCGATCTCGTCATCGAGGCCGTCCTCGAGGAGCTCGAGCTCAAGCGGCAGACATTCGCCGAGCTCGATCGCCTCACCCGGCCCGACGCCGTGTTGGCGACGAACACGTCCGCGCTCTCGGTGGCGGAGATCGCGGACGCGACCGAACGCCCCGAGCGTGTCGTCGGCATGCACTTCTTCAACCCGGCGCCGGTCCTGCCGCTCGTGGAGGTCGTGCGAGCGCCGAGGAGCTCAGACGAGGCCGTCGATGCGGCTTACGCCTGGGCCGAACGGGCCGGCAAGCAGCCGGTCCGATGCAACGACACTCCCGGCTTCATCGTCAACCGCATCCTCATTCCACTGCTGAACGACTGTGTGCGCGTCCTCGACGAAGCGGGGGTAGAGCCTGAAGCGATGGACAAGGCGATGACGAACGGGGCGGGCTGGCCGCTCGGGCCCTGCGCGTTGATCGACCTGATCGGGATCGACGTTCACGTGCACGCGTCGGAGGCACTGCACGGCAAGCTCGGCGAAGCGCGCATGGCACCGCCGGAGCGGCTGACCCAGATGCAGCGCGAAGGCCGGCTCGGCCGCAAGACCGGGCACGGTTTTTACTCGTACTAGGCCGCGACCCGCTCGGACAGCGCGACGACGGCCTCGGGGAGCTGGGGATGCCGCACGTGCGCCCCGCGCCAGATCGCCTCGGCTCGCTCGGCGTGCAACGTCTCGAGCGCGACGGCGTGCATTGTCGCCACCGAGGCGAGCTCGACGAGTCTCGTTGCCTCTGCCTGGTGCAGGCCGGAGGCGATCTTCGCGAGTGCGTCAAGACGAGCCACCAGGAGGCGGGTCGTCCGCTCTGCTCGTGTCTCGTCGATCACGATTGGCATCTTCGCGCCCGGGTCGGATGCCGCGTAGCGGCACGTCCGCGAAGCGGACCGGGGGAGGGGGTCTGGGGGAACCGGGAGGTTCCCCCAGCGAAGCTCAGCAAGCTCACGGAGCAGCCAGCCGAACCCAGACGTTGGCCAGCAGGCGGTCGACTACGGGCTGGCCGAGCGACGCGGCGAAGTTGAGTGCACCCGCTGCGAACACTTTGGCCCCGGCCGGCGTCTCGTAGTACGTCATCTCGGCCGAGCGGCCCGCCCCGAGCAGGTCCGGGATGCGGGCGAGCACCTGGATCCCGGTGGGAGACGCCGCGGTGCGGGCATCGATCTCGATTCCGTAGCGCCCGAAGAGGTCGCCGTTCGCGAGACCCGTACCGTCGAAGGCCCACGGGGCGGCGGCCGCTCCTGCGACCTCGTATCCGGCCTGCCTCTGCCCCTGGTCGGAGCCGGTGTACTGAACGCCGACGATGCTCGACTCCGGCCGTCCGAGCTTCCGCCAGATCGCGCGCCGCACGAGAGTCTGTCCAACTCGGTCGACGCGTCGGTAGAGGTTGTTGGCGGCGAGGAAAGCAAGGTTTCCGCCGTCGTTGCGGTAACGCTGGATCACGTCGTACTCGTGACTCGTCACGTACTCCTCGTGGCCGGGGAAGACGACGAGGTCGTAGCGCTTCGCGAGTTCGTCCCCGCTCGCCAGGCCGTCGAGGTCGTCGTCGGAAAGGAAGTCGACCGACTTCCCGGTGCGGTTGAGCCACGCGATGAACTCGAGGTCCCAGTCGTGGAAGCGAAAGGGGACGCCGAAGTCGAGGAAGGGACGGCGCAGATCCACGCTCCGGTGGCGAGCGGTGACGTACCACGAATCCCCCCAGCCATCCCCGTCGGCATCGGCGAAGTTGTACGCCGCCCAGGTGTTCGTCGAGAGAACGACGGCGATGCGGCGGGCTCCAAGACGCCGCGGCCTGACGACGAACGGTGCGTAGCCGACCCGGCCGTCGGCCGCGGTCGCGCGCAGGAAGTAGAGCCCGCTCGCCCAGTCGCCCGCACGGACGACTCGGAGAACGGCCGGTCCGTCGCGGTGGGCGCTCCAGTCGACCCGGATCGGGCCGGTCTTCGCCACGCCGCTGGTCTTCACGTCCTGTTCGCTCGGTCGCCCCGGCGACTGGTAGGCGAAGACCTGCAGCCTCAGCTGTCGTGCGTCCGTGGCGAGCCGCAGCTCGGCCGTCTCGCCGGGCGCATAGCTGCGCTTGGTGAAGACGGCGTCGATCCCCTGCACGCGCACGACCGGGGCGTTCTGCCGGCCGTTCGGACCGTAGTTGCCGTAAACCCTGCGTCCGACGGTGAGCCGCGCGATGTATGTGCGCGGCTGCGTCGACGGCGCGGGCCGCCAGCTCAGCGAGCCCCAGCCGGCGTCGAAGTGCCGAGCCGTCCGCCAGAGCACCGTCGTTCCACCCGTGCCTGCGCGCACCATGTTCGTCGCGACGATCTCCATGCGCACGGTTGCAGTCCGCGTCAGCCGGAAGTGGACCGTCGCCGCGTCGCGGAATCCGTCACTGTTCGGGCTCACGGTCGTGAGCAGTCGGCCGTCGCCCGCGAAGGGCGCCGACCCGTTCGTGACGCTGAGATCAGTGAGCGCCGGAGCGGGCGACACCAGGACGGCGGCGGCCGCAAGGACGGCTCCGATCACGTGACCGTCACCTCACTTACAGTTTCCTTACGTTCCAATGATGCAGGGCACAATTGCAGCGTCGATACTGGTGGGCGATGAGGCGCCTCCTCACCTTTGCCATGCTCGCTGCACTGGTTCTGCCGGCGGCCGCGCTGGCGTACCCCTCGGGGATCAACGACGGCACTCTGTCCGTCCAGAACGGTCAGGGGAAGGTCATCGTTTCGGCGCGAGGCGGGGTGATCGGCAGCATCGTCAGAGGTTCCGTGACGATCAGCGACCCGGTGGACGGCGACGGCACCGGGCCGATCGTGACAGGAGACGACTGGTCGAAGGAACGGAACGACACCACCACGACATGGGGCGGCACGAGGGTGCGCTTCCGGCTGATCGGCGGGGCGTTCAAGGTCGTGGTGAGGGGACGGGGCATCAATCTGTCGGTGGTCGGCAAGGGGAACGTCACGCTGGCCGGCGCGGGTACAGCGGACGACGGAAGCTATTCGGTGAACGGGGGGGACTACATTCCGATTCCGTTCCAGTTCCAATTCCCCCTCTCGGCTACCAGTCCCTAGGAACATCATGAGCAGCAGCACCCAGACAGTGCTCGTCGTCGAGGACGAAGCCTCGATCGCCTCGTTCGTCTCTCTGTACCTGAAGAACGCGGGCTACGAGGTTCGCACGGCGTCGAACGGGACGGAGGCGCTGGCATCGGCACAGAGCGACCACCCGTCCCTGATCGTGCTCGATCTCATGCTCCCCGACATCGACGGCATCGAGATCTGCCGGCGGATCCGGCAGAAGTCGGATGTCCCGATCCTCATGCTGACCGCGCGCGACGAGGACGTCGACAAGATCATCGGGCTGGAAGTGGGTGCGGACGACTACATGACGAAGCCGTTCAACCCGCGCGAGCTCGTCGCGCGCGTGAAGTCGATTCTGCGTCGCGCGGCGCCCGAGCGGAAGGACCCGGAAAGCGCGACTCTGACGCACGGCGATCTCGTCATCGATGCCGGCCGGCGGGAGGTCAAGGTCGGCGCCGACGAAATTCAGCTCGCGCCGAAGGAGTTCGATCTGCTCTGGGAGCTTCTCGACCACCGCGGCCTCGTGCTCACTCGCGACCAGCTCCTGGAGCGAGTCTGGGGCTACACGTTCGCCGGCGACACACGCACGGTCGACGTCCACGTGCGCCAGCTGCGACGCAAGCTCGGCGAGGCCTCGCCGATCGTGACCGTGTGGGGCGTGGGCTACAAGGTCGGCCCGGCTCGCGATGCGGTCAGCGCCTAGCAGTACCGTGTAGGAATCATGTTCAGCTCGCTGCGCTTCCGTCTGCCGGCGCTCTTTCTCCTCGGCATCGGCGTAAGCGGGTTGATCGCCACCGCGATCGCGCTGGCGCTCTTCCAGAACTATGCGCGGGAGCAGCTGCTGACCAAGCTGCGCCGGGAGGCGAACGGCCTGACGCAACTCTACGAGAAGCAGGCGATCGCCGCGAACGACACGGGCGCGAAGACCCTGAGGTTCGCGCCGGCCCAGCTCGAGCGAGCGACGGGCGACAAGATCTTCTACGCCGGCGCGAACGTGTTCCCGGACCAGGTGTCCGGGCTGAGACCACTCCCGCAGAACTCGGTCGACTGGCGCTCGGAGAACGTTCAGACGTTCGAGTTTCGACCGCCGGGCTTCAAACGCACCTACCTCGCTGTCCTCCAGCCGCTGCGGCTGGCGCCGAGGAGCGCGCCGTTCGGCGCATTGATCGTCGCGACGCCGAAGACGGAGATCACCAGTTCGCTTGCACCCCTTCTCGGCCGACTCGCGCTCGCGTTCGTCGGCGGGATTCTCGTCGCAGGCCTGCTGGCGTGGTACCTCTCCCGACGGATCACGCGGCCGGTTCTCGCGCTGTCGAACGCAGCGGACGAGATCTCACGGGGAAGCTACTCGGTCGACGTTCCGGACGTGCGCGGCGGCGGCGAGATCGGGCATCTCGCCGATCGGTTCCGCGACATGGCCTCGCGCCTGTCGGAGGCCGAGCAGCGGGAACGCAACTTCCTGATGAGCGTCTCGCACGAGCTCCGCACCCCGCTCACCGCGATCCGCGGCCACGTCGACGCGTTGCGCGAGGGCGTCGCGGAGGATCCTGAGGCGCGCGCGGCATCGCTCGAGGTGATCGCGCACGAGGGTGCGCGGCTCGAGCGCCTGGTCGGCGACGTGCTCGATCTCGCAAAGCTCGAGGCGCACCGCTTCACGCTGTTGCAGGAAGAGGTCGACATGGGCCGGCTGTGCGACCTCGCGTACGCAGCGTTCGGCGAGGAGGCGCGCCGGCGGGGGATCGACTACGACAAGCGATTCGACGCGACGCCGACGATCGTCTCCGACGGCGACCGCGTCCTGCAGATCATCTCGAACCTGCTTTCGAACGCGTTCCGCTGGACCCCGAACGGCGGGCACGTCGAGCTCGAGCTGAGCGCCACCAACGGTCGCGTCGCAGTCGCGGTCGACGACAACGGTCCGGGCGTCGCGCCGGAGGAACAGGAACGGATCTTCCGGCCCTTCTGGTCGCGGGACGATTCGGGGACGGGGCTCGGCCTGGCAATCGCGCACGAGCTCGCGGTCGCTCTGGGTGGAAGGATCGAGCTGGCGACGAAGCCCGGCCAGGGCAGCCGCTTCGAGCTCGTCCTCCCGGCAGAGCAGGAGGACTGGCTGCAAGCCCCGTAGCGGATCAGCACGAGCGAAGCCTCTACGATCTGCGCCGTTGTCTCTGCCCGAGAGCACATCCGTCTACGACCTTCCCCGCCGCCGCTCGACACTCCGGGCCGCGCTCGTCTCGCTGCGCCCTCGCCAGTGGACGAAGAACCTTCTTCTCTTCGCGGGGATCATCTTCGCGGCGAAGCTCGGGGACCTTTCGCGCTGGGGCGAAGCCCTGGCCGCGTTCGCCGCCTACTGCGCGGCCTCGAGCGCGAGCTACCTCGTCAACGACGTCCGTGACGCGGAGCACGATCGGGTGCATCCCGTCAAGCGCGCGCGGCCGATTGCCCGTGGTGAGCTCTCCGCCCGGGCCGCGGAGGCTGTGGCCGCGCTGCTCCTGGTCTCGGCGGCCCTGTTCGCCGCGCCGCTCGGGATCGCGTCCATCCTGCTCCTCTGCAGCTTCTTCGCGCTGCAGGCGGCGTACACGCTCGCACTCAAGCACATCGTGCTCCTGGACGTGATGACGATCGGCGGCCTCTTCGTGGTGCGTGCCGCCGCTGGCGCCGCCGCAGTCGAAGTGCGCATCTCGCCCTGGCTGCTCCTCTGCACGGCTCTGCTCGCACTCTTCCTCGCGCTGGCGAAGCGCCGCGGCGAGCTCGTGCTCGTCGGGGCGGAGGCGACTCCGGGACGCCCCGTGCTCGAGGGCTACTCGCTGGCCCTCGTCGACCAGCTCGTGACCGTCGTGGCCGCCTCGACGGTGATCTCGTACTGCCTGTACACCTTCACCGCGCGTGACTCGAAGGCGATGATGATCACGATCCCGTTCGTCGTCTTCGGCGTCTTCCGCTACCTGCTCCTGATGCACCGTCGCGATCTCGGCGAGGAGCCGGAGGAGGTCCTTCTGCGCGACGTGCCGATCCTCGTCTGCATCGCCGGATGGGCCGCATGCGCAGCCATCATCCTGGCGGTAACCTGACGCGCGGCCTACGAACCGGCCGCGTCCGGCCTGCGGTCCTCCATGCGGTAGACGATCGCGCCGCGGTTCTCCTGGATGCCCTGCTCGAGCCCGCTCAGCACGCCCTCGATTCGTGAGAGCCGGGCATCGACTCCCTGCCAGCCCGATGCGATGAGGTCGACGAGCAGCGCGAGGTCGTCGATGCGCGCGTTTCGGTCGGCGAGCAACTCGCCGTCGACCCGTTCGAGGCGGCGGAGGACCTGGTTCATCAACCCGCGGATCTCGGCGAGATTGCGGCCTACCGGCTGCGCCTGTTCGCGTACGGCCTCGCCGACACGTGCAGGCAATGTCTCTTCGAGCGAGGAAGAGGCAGCCGCGAGTACTTCGACCTGCTCTCGTGCGCGGGCGACCAGGGCATCGAGCGCCGCGCCCTCGGCGCGTTGCTCGACGCGTTCCTTCGCGCGCTCGATCGCGCCCTCGTCCATCTCGGCCAAGGGTACCGTGGGCTCCGGATGAGAACGAGGGAGCTCGACTACGATCTCCCGCCGGAGCTCATCGCGCAGCACCCTCTGCCGCGCCGCGATGCTTCGCGATTGCTCGTATACGAACGCGTGAGCAAGCGGGTGCACCACCGCAGGTTCGCAGAGCTGCCGGACGTGCTCGGTGACGCGCTCGTCGTCGCGAACGACACACGGGTCGTTCCTGCGCGCATCCCGATCGAACGCCCGAAGGGCGAGGTGCTCCTGCTGGAACGACTCCCGCAGGAAGGCTTGTGGGAGGGGCTCGCGCGGCCGACGCGGCGGCTCGAGGCGGGAAAGCGCTACGGCCCGGTTCAGTTGCTCGAGCATCTCGGCGAGGGACGCTGGCGCCTGCGGCTCGACGGCGAACCGGCCGGCGAGACGCCCCTGCCGCCGTACATCGCCGAGCCGCTCGCAGATCCCGAGCGCTACCAGACGGTCTATGCGCGGGAAGCAGGATCCGCAGCGGCACCGACCGCCGGACTGCACTTCACCGAGGACGTCCTCGCGCGCCTGGAGGTCGAGCGGATCACGCTGCACGTCGGCCTGGACACGTTTCGCCCGGTTGCCGTCGAGGAGCTCGATCACCACGTGTTGCACGGCGAGCGGTACGAAGTCGCGCCGTCGGCGTGGGAGCGCATCCGCCGCGCACCGCGCGTGCTCGCCGTCGGGACCACGACGGTTCGGGTCCTGGAGACGTTGGCGCGCGAGGCGCCGCTCACCGGCCGGACCGAGCTGTTCGTCGTTCCGGGTTTCGAGTTCCGCAGGACGGACGCGCTGCTGACGAACTTCCACCTGCCGCGCTCGACGCTCCTCGCGCTGGTCATGGCCTTCGTGGGCATCGAGGAGACCCGCCGGCTCTATCGGCTGGCAATCCAGGAGCGCTACCGGTTCTACTCGTTCGGCGATGCGATGCTCGTGCTGTGAACGTCAGGCCCGCACACCGGGAGGACGAAAACACGGTGGCCGAGCTCCTGGATGAGGCGACCCGCTGGGTCGGCGAACTGGGCTACGAGCAGTGGCCGCTCCCCTTTCCTCGCGACGAGCTCGCGGCGGCGATCGCGCGCGCCGAGGTGTACGTGGTCGAGGACGAAGGGGATGCCGTCGCGACGGTCACGCTTCTGCGGGATGACCCGCTCTACTGGGGCGAGCGACCGCCCGACGCCGTCTACGTGCACAAGCTCGCGGTCCGGCGGGACCGTTCCGGACGGGGAATCGGCGCCGCGATCGTCGCGTGGGCGAACGCCGAGGCGGTCGAGGCCGGGCGCGACTTCCTCCGACTCGATTGTCTCCGGGACAATCCGGGCATCCGCGACTACTACGAACAGCTGGGCTTCGAACATCGCGGCGACCTGATCCTGGGCGGGCGGCACATGAGCCTGTACGAGCGAGCGGTCCGCCCATGAAGGACGCCTACACCGTCACCGCGAGTGACGGGGCGGCCCGTGCCGGCGTGCTGTGCACTGCCCACGGCGAGGTCCCCACCCCTGCGTTCATGCCGGTCGGGACGAAGGCGACCGTCAAGACGGTCGATCCCGACGAGCTCCGCAGCCTCGGGGCGACGATTCTGCTCGGTAACACGTACCACTTGCACTTCCGTCCGGGCGAGGACCTGATCGCCGAGCTGGGCGGCCTGCATCGCTTCATGGGGTGGGACGGCCCGATCCTGACCGATTCGGGTGGGTTCCAGGTTTTCTCCCTCCGCGACACGATCGCCGCTGTCGACGACGACGGCGTCACGTTTCGGTCCGTGTACGACGGCGCCCTCGCACGGTTCACACCCGAGTCGGTCGCCGCGGTTCAGGCGAAGCTCGGCTCTGACGTGGCGATGTGCCTCGACATCTGCGCGCCCGCGGACGTGGACCGAACAGAGCTCACGGAAGCGGTCCGGCGCACCACCTTGTGGGCAGCGCGTCAGCGAGCCGCCCCGCGCGCGAATGGGCAATTGCTGTTCGGGATCGCGCAGGGCGCCTCAGATGCCGAGCTGCGTCGTCGCTCGATCGCGGAGTTGGGGGCGCTCGACTTCGACGGCTACGCCCTCGGCGGCCTCGCGATCGGCGAGGAGCGCGAGTTGATGTTCGAGACGACGGCGTGGGCGGCGGAGCTTCTCCCGCCCGACAGGCCGCGCTACTTCATGGGGATCGGGGACCCGGAGGGGGTGCTGGAGGTGATCGAGCGGGGAGTGGACATGTTCGATTGCGTCCTGCCGACCCGAACAGCGCGCACGGGTAGCGCGCTGACCTGGGAAGGACGCCTCAACCTTCGCAATGCTCGCTTCGCCCGCGACCCACGCCCACTGGACGGCGACTGCTCCTGCCAAGCGTGCAGCCGCTTCTCCCGCGCCTACCTGCGGCACCTGATCAACCAGGAGGAGCTGCTCGGGCTCCGCCTGCTCAGCCTCCACAATCTACGATTCCTCGTGGAACTGACCGCGAATGCACGCGCGGCGATCGAGCAAGGCCGGCTGTCGGCCTACAAGGCGGAGGCGCTCGGTCGGCTTCGATCCGCCGCCGCGTGAGGGAGGCGCTGTGCCCGGCTACATCTTCATCCTCGTCCTGCTCGTCCTGATGTGGTTCCTGCTGATCCGCCCGCAACGGCGCCGGCAGCTCGAGTCCCAACGCATGATCGCGCAGCTCGAGGTTGGCAAGGAGATCGTGACTGCAGGCGGACTCTATGGCACCGTCACAGCGGTCGAGGACGGCGAGCTCCGAGTCGAAATCGCCGAGGGGGTCAACGTCCGGATCGCCAAGCGCGCCGTGGCGGGAATCGTCTCCGAGGAGGACGAAGAGCCGGAGGCGTCCGCGGAGCCGCACGAAGAGACCGCGGCTACCCTTCCCGACTGAGAGTGTCCGACCGCCGCAAACACTTCATCGTCCTGGGCTGCATCCTGGCTGCGCTCGTCGGCGTGGCCCTGCTGGCGGTTCCCGGCTCGCCCGCGCACAGGAAGCTGACTCTCGGACTCGACCTGCAGGGCGGCCTCGAGGTCGTGCTCAAGGCCGTTCCACCGAAGAATCACAAGCTGACCTCGGACGATCTCACCCGCTCGATCGACATCATGCGGAACCGCACCGCATCGACAAGCTCGGCGTCTCCGAGCCGGAGATTCGCAGGCAGGGCTCGGATCAGATCGTGATCCAGCTCGCCGGGGTGCACGACCCGGCGTCCGCGGCGAAGCTGATCGGCAAGACCGCTGTGCTCGAGTTCTACGACTTCGAGGCCGACCTCACGGGGCCCTCGGTGAGCGGCGGCCTGACGCCGCTGCCGGTCGCAGCACCGAGCCTCTACGACCTCCTCTCGGCGTCGGCGACGCGCACGCTCGCCGACAAGGGGGGTGCTTCGCAGTGGTACCTCTTCGACGCGAAGCACGTCGTGAAGGCCGGGCCGACGCCCACGCAGAAGGAGCTCCTGAACAGCAAGATCGTCCAGAAGCCGAAGGCAGACGGCGGGCTCGGGAAGCGCATCCCCAAGGACTGGTCGGTCCTCAAGGTTCCCCAGAACACGGTGGTGGTCAGCTGTGACGTCGCCAGCGGCAACTGTCTGAGCAGCCAGCAGGTCACCTCGACGACGGGCTTCTACCTCCTGAAGCACCGCGAGGCGGACAAGAACGGCGAGAACGCGATCCCGGAGATGACCGGCGGTGAGCTCAAGCTCTCCGGAACACGCGCGGACATCGATCCGCAGACGAACCAGCCGGTCGTGCTCATGCAGTTCACGGGCAAGGGCAAGAAGATCTTCCACAAGATCACGCAGCGCGAGGCGCAGCGCGGCGCACTCGTCTGCCAGGGCAAGACCGACAGCACCTCCGTCCGAAGCTGTGCGCAGCACTTCGCGATCGTGCTCGACCGACAGATCCAGTCCGCGCCGTACATCGACTTCGTCCGGAACCCGGACGGCATCCCGGGCGACACCGGCGCCCAGATCGACATGGGTGGCGGCGGGCTCGGCGACGCCAAGAAGCTGGCGCTCGTGCTGCAGACCGGTGCGCTTCCCGTCACCTTTCAGACGGCCGAGCGCACCGACGTCTCGGCGACGCTCGGCAAGGACTCGCTGAGTCAGGCGAAGAAGGCGGCGCTCGTCGGGCTGCTCATCGTCGCGGTCTTCCTGCTCCTGCTCTATCGCTTCCTCGGCCTCGTCGCGGTCATCGGTCTCGGCATCTACGCCGCGTTCCTCTACGCGGCGATCCTGCTCTTCCACGTCACGCTGACGCTACCGGGCTTCGCGGGACTGATCCTCACGATTGGAGTGGCCGCCGACGCGAACGTGGTGGTGTTCGAACGCATCAAGGAAGAGGTGCGCGCGGGCAAGTCCGTCCGCGCTGCGATCGCGGCCGGCTACTCGAAGGGCTTCCACACGATTCTCGACGCGAACGTCGTGACGGCGATCACGGCCCTCGTCCTCTTCGCGGTCGCGACCGCGCAGGTGAAGGGCTTCGCGTTGATGCTGCTGATCGGAACCGTCATCTCGCTGATCACCGCGGTCGGTGCGACACGAGCCATGCTCGGCCTGCTCGGCGGTTTCTCGTGGTTCAGCAAGCCGCGCTTCATGGGTGCGCACGGTCAGCAGACGGCCAAGTGGCTGCAGATCGACTTCATGCGCCGCCGCTACCTCTGGTTCGCGATCTCCGGTGCCATCCTCGCCCTCGGCGCGGGTGCTCTCGGCGTGCGCGGGCTCAACCTCGGCATCGACTTCAAGGGGGGCACGCAGCTCTCCTTCAAGACGCCGGTAGCGCACACGACCGGCGACGTCCGTCAGGTGATGGGCGCGCAGGGCTACCGCGATGCGGTGATCCAGGGACGGGGCAAGTCCACCGGCAACGGCGGCTACAAGAGCTTCCAGGTCAGGACGAAGGCGCTGAGCGGCGCGAAGCTGACGCAGGTCACGAACGCCCTCGAGGCCCGTCTCCAGACCACCGCTCCGGGTGCGACGACGGTGTCGTCCAGCTTCGGCCGCCAGATCGCGAAGTCGGCCATCATCGCGATCCTCTTCTCGCTTCTCCTCGTCGTTCTCTACATCGCGATCCGTTTCGATCTCAAGTTTGCCGGGCCGGTGATCGTCGCGATGCTGCACGACGTTCTCATCTGCGTCGGCATCTACGCACTGCTCGGACGTGAGGTGACGAGCTCCACAGTGGCGGCGATCCTGACGGTGCTCGGCTACTCGATCTACGACACGATCATCATCTTCGACCGGATCCGGGAGAACGTTCCGACGATGCGGCGTGCCTCGTTCGCGACGATTGCGAACGTGTCGCTCTGGGAGACGATCAGGCGCTCACTGGCGACC
>VAWR01000090.1 GCA_005885245.1 Actinomycetota bacterium
TGTTGAGCCGCTGCAGCAGGGCCGAGCCCTGCGCGTCGCGCCGCAGGTCGGTCTGGCCGGGCAGGAGGAGCGCCACCGCGCCGACCACCCAGACGAGCGTGAGCCCGGCCAGCGCGCCGAGAACGAGGCCGCCGGACGAGTCGAGCGTGCTCAGCTTCGGCTTCAGCATCCGGGTGCGCAGGGCCGCCCCGGCGAGCGTCCCGATCGTTTCGAGCAGAATCGCGCCCACGGCCGCACCGGCGAGCGCGGCGAGGGGGGTATAGGGCGAGTTGGTGCCGCCCTGGAGCAGGCCGGGCGCCAGGCGGGAGCCGAGCCAGGCGCCGAGGATGATCCCGGCCACCGACAGCGCACTCGCAACCAGCCCCTTCTTCCAGCCGACGAACGCGGTCAGCGCGATGAAACCCAGCGCGATCAGGTCGACCTTGCTCACTGATTCGGCAGGCTACTCGCTAAACTGGTCGCCCCTGGGGGCGTAGTTCAGTTGGTTAGAACGCCGGCCTGTCACGCCGGAGGTCGCGGGTTCGAGTCCCGTCGCTCCCGCTCAGCCGTCGCAAGTCCGGTCGTTGTCGCGGCCGTGACGACTTGCGACGGTTTCTGGATTCAAGCGTCAGTGAGCGCGGCCGCGCGTGTTGCCCGCGCGGCAGATGGGTGATTGCAAGACCTGACCCCGATCCTTTCGCGGCCCAGGGCCAGTTTCGCTTGTCGGTCCAAGGTGGTGCACGGCCAGGACGGTCCGTGCGTTTAGACCGGGATTACGGAGGGCAGCACTAGCTCTCGCACCTGTTTGGGAGCTGCGGATTCGGATCGCTGTTTGGGGCAGCGAGCAGGGCAACCGAGAGGAGCGTCCTGATGAAACGAAGCGCCGCACTCGCTCTGGTCGTCCTGGCGGCGGCGATGGTGCTGCCGGCGGGACCTCTTGCCGCGAGTCCGAACGGATCCGCGGGAGACATGCCTGCCTACTACGACGGCCAACTCTTCACCATCAACTTCAAGCAACAGCCGAGCGGCGGCGAGGCTTCGCTGCTCACACACAACGGCTCGATCAACACCATCTACATGTCCGATCAGGCCGAGGCGGCCGGGGTCATGTTCAGCAGCGTGCTTGACGCGATCCAGGGCGACGGCTTCAACCCGCTCTGGCAAGAAGTGCAGATCGTGTTCAACACGGTCCCGCCACAGCAATTCTTCTCCGACAACCAGATCCTCGCCGCAGCTGCCGCCGGACAAATCACGCTCGTTCCGACAACGGAGGTGTACCGATGCTCGGTTGTAGGCACGAAGTGATTGAACTCGGAGTGCCCATTTCCTACTTCGTGGGATCGAGCTAGGCGATTCGCGAGCGCTCACCGTTGCAGTTCGTCATTCCTCGCAGCGGGCAGATTCGGGACCCACCCGGAAGGAGAGGCCGAGCATGACCACAATCGCAACGAGCGTCGGGAAGTTCGTCTGGCACGAACAAGTCTCCCCGGAGCCCAAGCGCGCGCAGGACTTCTACACACAACTGTTCGGCTGGGGACCGAGGTCTTCAAGCCGGGCGAGATCGACTACACGATGATCTCGTCAGGCGGACAGACGCCGTCCCCTTCGAGCTTCCGCATCGCGGTCGGGTCGGAGACCTGACGTCGGGAGTAGAGTGCGTCTCGTGTGGGCCGTCGAGCACAGCGTCGAGACGAGCGCGCCGGCCCAGGCTGTCTGGCGGCTCTGGGCGGACGTCGAGGGCTGGCCCCAGTGGAACGCGGGCGTGGAGCGGATCGAGCTTCGCGGTCCGTTCGCCATCGGGAGCACGATCTTGATGACGCCGCCGAGCGACGAGCCTGTCGAGCTGCGCATCGCCGAAGCCGTCGAACCCGAGCTGTTCGTCGACGAGGCCGACGGAGGCGACTTCGTCGTCCGCACGACACACCGGGTCGAGGCCGTCGGCGAAGAACGCTCGCGCATCACCTATCGGATGGAGATCACGGGCCCGGCCGCCGAGACCGTAGGCCCGGAGATCGGTCCCGAGATCAGCGGCGACTTCCCGCAGGTGCTCGCAGCGCTGGCCGCGCGCGCCGAGGGTCGCGCCTGAGGCGGCAGCACTCGGCCACCAGCCCCCGGTCAGCCGCACCAACCTGCTCGGGTCCTACACCTAGGGCGCGACGGTCGCGCAGACAACCCAGGTCTGCACGGCCCAGCTGCCGGCGTTCCCGGCACTCGACTCGCGTCCGGTCGCGATCCAACCGGTCCCCGCATCGGTCGGCCGACTGGTCGAGAGGAATGTGTTGGTGGCGGAGCCGGTAATAACGCCACCGCCGCCTATAGCCCGCTTACCCGCCGGGCAGTCCTGCTGCTGGCTCTTCGGGCTGCTGCTATTGGACGCGCCGCTCCCGGAGATCAACTGCAGCCCGGACGCCCCCGGCGACCCCTGCGGACCGGCCGGCCCCTGCGGCCCAACTGGGATCTGGCCGGCCGCGAAGTCAACGGCACGGAGCGAGGCGTTCTTCACCTTCGCCGAGTTGACCGCATTGTTCTTCAGCTGGACAGTGCCGACACTGTTCCGTGGCAGCGCCGTGGAGACGGCGTAGGCGGCGCCGCTCAGCGAAATCGCGAGAGCCAAACAGGCAACAACCATCGCCGGTGAGGGCGGACGCAGACGCATGTGCGAGCAGAGTCTAGAGACCGCGTCGGGACCGCGGTCATTTCGGCGGTGCGCTGGTTGGCGTCCGGCGCTCACCGGGCCGGTAGCACCGTTGAGACGCTTCGGACGATGCCCTCTAACTGGCGCTCGCAGACCGGCGCACAACCACACGACCGTAACCTCGTCGCCCGGTTCTTGACCGTCGGCGCGAGAAGATCGCTCATCTCCGCGGCTGACGTTCTAAACGGATCACGGGGGTAAAGCGCGGGTTCGAGTCCCGTCGCTCCCGTGCTTTTACCCTTTCGTCGCCGAACTGGAGTAGGGCAGGAACGCGTCTCGGAGCGCCACGGACGCGACCATCGTCAAGCGTGTCGTGCTGAAGATGAGGCGGAGAGTGCTGTTCCGCTCCGACGGATCCGTCTCCTGATCCACGCTTATCGACAGTGTCGACCAGCTCGAGCCACGTTTCGTCCCCGCTTCTGAAGATCAACTGATCCGCGCTCGTCCTTCCTGCGCAGATTGGCCAAATCAGCACTAACGGCGTAGATTGTCGCTGCGGCGAATGTTCTGCGAGGGGGGAGGCTCGCTGAGCGAGGCCACATTCCCAGACTGCAGGAGGACTGCGCCTCCAGCGCAAACACTCTCGCGACGACAGCTTCTGGTCGCCGCCGGTGCGGGTGCTGCATCGCTCGCCTTTCCCAAGCTTGCGTCGAGCGCGCGGAGCTTCCCTCTCGGAGACAGCGTCGTCCTCCAGTGGAACGAGGCGTTCCTCCAAGGCGTGCGCAACTCGAGGCTGGGGCCGCCGATGGTGGCTCGGGCCCTCGCGATTGCGCACACGTCCATCTACGACGCCTGGGCGGCGTACGACAACAGGGCCGTCGGTACGCGACTCGGGGGTTCGTTGCGGCGGCCGGCCAGAGAGCGGACGGTTGAGAACACGAACCAGGCGATCAGCTTTGCCGCCTACCGAGCGGCCGTCGACCTTTTCCCGGGCAGCAGGTCGTCCGTCTTCGATCCGCTGATGCAGAACCTGGGCTTCAACGCCGCCGACCAATCGACTGACACGACTACGTCGACGGGAATTGGCAACGTCGCCGCGCAGGCCGTGCTCGATTTGCACCACCGCGACGGGGCCAATCAGCTTGGAGACGAACCTGGCGGCGTCGTGGGCGTCCCCTACTCCGACTACACCGGCTACGTGGCTGCGAACGACGCGATGGACATTCGGCTGGCGTTCGACCCGGCAACTGTTCTCGACCCGGATGCCTGGCAACCACTGCGCTACGTCGACGGCACTGGGGCCGTTGTCACCCCAGGATTCGTCGGCGCCCAATGGCAGCGCGTCACGACCTTCGCCGTCCGACCGGGATCGCTGCGCTCGTCCACGGGGCCGGCCAGATTCGGATCGGCGGAATACGTCGCGCAGGCGCAGGCGCTCGTCGAGATCAGTGCCGGGCTGACGGACAAGCAGAAGATGATCGCCGAGTACTGGGCCGACGGTCCACACTCGGAGCTTCCGCCCGGACACTGGAATCTGTTCGCCCAGTTTGTCTCACGCCGCGACCATCACGGAGAGCACACACACCAGATCGAGCGCGACGTCAAGCTCTTCTTCGCGCTCACGAACGCCGTATCCGATGCGGGCTGTTGCGCGTGGGACAACAAGCGAGCGTTCAACTCCGTTCGTCCGATCACGGCGATTCGCACACTCTTCCGCGGTCAGCTCGTGCGCGCCTGGGCGGGCCCGTACCAGGACACGAAGCTGATCGACGGCGCGACCTGGTTTCCCTACCAGCCGACGACGTTCCCGACGCCGCCGTTCCCGGAGTACTCCTCGGGACACAGCAGCTTCAGTGCTGCCGGCGCCGAGATCCTCAAACGCTTCACGCACAGCGACCGTTTCGGCGCCTCCGTGACGCTACCCGGGGGGAGCTCGAGGGTCGAACCCGGAGCAGTCCCGGGCAGCGATATCACGCTGTCCTGGTCGACGTTCTCGGACGCGGCTGATCAGGCAGGGATGTCACGGCGCTACGGCGGCATCCACTTCGAGCAAGGAGATCTCGACGCTCGAGCCGTTGGCCGGCTAGCTGCCAGGCTCGTGTGGGAGCGGGCTCGGCATTACTGGGAAGGAGGCTAATTCGTAGGCATTGCATGCCCATAAAGCGGGTAGTAGCTTCGTTACTGCGGGAGAAAGGGGGAGAGCAATGAAGCGACTTGTTGGCGCGCTCGCCGCTTTGCTTGCGGCTTGGGCGCTCGTTGTTCCTGCCGCATCCTGGGCGGCGGGACCTGTCGCGGCCACGGGCGGTGGCAGAGGGACCGTCGACGGCGTACACGCATTCTCGGATTTCGGATTCAGCGTGATGCGCTCGACTGACGGCTTCGTCGCGGGGCATTTCAACTGCTTGATGGCCGGGTCGTCGCAATTTCCCGGCTTCACGTTGATGGCCGTGCGCGGTCAGGTGACGCACGCAACCATGGGAGCCGGTAGCGCGAGTTTCGACGGGGTCGGCATGTTCCTGGCTCCAGGCGTCTTCGACAAGTCCGCGGCCACCTTCCACGTCGAGGTGACAGCAGGCGGACCTGGGGTCGGAACGCTCCACCTGACGTTACTCACGCCGATGTTCTTCGATCTTCCGGTCGAGCACGTCCTGCACGGCCAGATCAGCATCCACTAGGGAGTGCACACGACGAAAGGAGGCAACATGCGACGCAGCGCACGGCTTTGGGGCCTCGGTGCAGCTTTGGCGCTAGCTGCCGCGCTGATGCTCCTGACGACCTTCGCCTCAGCCGCGTCCTCGGGCGGGGCTGCGCACGTTCGCTGGGACATCATGAGCACGACCGGCATTCCGCCGGCACCCCTGAATCCGGGCGGTCACGCTTCTGCCATGGCTCCCGATGGTGACACGATCACGCTCACAGGATCCGGTCACTTCGTGGCGCCGGGAAGTGGCGGCGGGTCCGCCGGCGTGGACGGAGGAGGCATCTGGAGCACGTCTTCCGGCGGCAGTGGCACCTATCACGTCACCGCACTGGTCAGCTGGGAGCGTGCCAACGACCAGGCCAACGTGGGCTTCGTCGACAACATCGACGAGGGCACGCGGACGAACGGCACAGCCATCCTCGAGATCGCCTTCTCGGACGGGAGCAGCGGCGTTCTCACCCTCGCCTGTCATGGCCCTGGGGCGCCCCCCGGGATCTTCGAGGGGATAGCCACGACAAAGGGATACAAGACGTACTACGAGGCCGAGGAGCCCGCCCCGGGCGTGGACGCCAATCGCACGCTGTTCCACGTGCGTTAGCGCTCGAAGCACCGGAGCACGAACAGGGCAGCCGCATCGGCTGCCCTGTTCGATTCAACGGCACCCTCGCGTTAAGCGGATCATGGGGGTAAAGCGCGGGTTCGAGTCCCGTCGCTCCCGTTTCTGTTCAAGCCGTCTGCGAGATCGCCAGCGTCGGCGCGTCGGCTCTATGTCAGATCCTTGTCAGGATCGAGACCGTGGTCCCACTCCGAGCGCCTACGGTACAAACACTGGGCTAAAAGCGTGATTGACCCCACGGCCTGTCTTCGCTGTTAAGCCGTCCCGTCCGCTCGGACTGGTGAACGCACCGTCAGGCTCGCTTAGCAGCGAGGAGCATCGCGGTGCCGCAGGCGAGCCCCGCGAGCGTTGTTGCAGGCATCTCCCAGTCCCAGTCGAGGCCGGCGTGAACGATGAACGCGACGTAGCCGCCGGCGGCGGCCGCGGCGGTCGGGTTCGAACGTGCGCCCGCAGCGGCGACGAGCGGAGGGACGAGGACGCCGATCAGCAACAGCAGCCCGACCGGCCCCAGCTCCGCAAGCGTCTCGAGATACAGACTGTGCGCGTCGCGCACCGCGACGGCCTCGTCTCGATACGCGTACCAGAGGTCGTCGAACGTACCGGCTCCGGAGCCCAGGATCGGGTGGGCTCGTACGTCTTCGAGGGCGACGCGCCAATACGCCGGTCGCTCACCGAACGCGATGCGGGGGAGGACGGTGAGAAACAACGCGATGGCGCCGGCGATGGCGAGGAAGGTCCAGCTTCGGCCCCCTCCCCGGATGATGCCGAGCGCGAGCAGCCCGCACGCGAGCGAAAGCCACGCGCCGCGGCTCGAGGTCAGCACGAGCGCAATCATGAGGACGCCGGCCGCCGCAGCGAGCTGCAGGAGGACGATGGCGCGGCGCTCGTCCAGGGCGAGGCCGGCCGCAACGACCAGGCCGACGGCGCAGAGAATCCCGAGCGCGTTCGCATACCCGAGCGGCTCGATGAGCAACCGGCCCTCGAACGGATGCTGGGCAGGCCCCTCGATAACGCGGTCGCCGAGCCCGTAGAGCGCCAGCGCCGTCGTGGCACCAACGATGCCGACGAGCAGTGCGTGGACGGATCGTGTCTCGACGACGGTGAGCAGCGCACCGAGGCCGCTTACGTACACGAGCGCTCGCTCGGCTTCGCGAGCTGGTTCGGTGCCGGCGGTGCCCCACGCGCCGGAAACGAACATCCAGGTGGCGAGCGCGACCAGCGCAGCGAGCGCGATCCATTCAAGCCGCCCGAGCGAGATCCTGGGTCGCAACAGCAGCGCGAACGCGATCACCGACGAGAACGCAAGCACCATCCAGCCCCAGGAGTGGGCCAAGTATCCGCCGTTGTCGAAGCCGACGACGGCGACGGCGACGAAGGCGATTGCTGCTGAGGTGAGATTGGAGCGGGGCAGAGCGAGGGACCCGGCGACCCGGCCTCTCGTGAATATGCCTGCTGTTCCAACGGCAGGCCGAGCTAGCACGGGCCCTTCACCTTGTTCGACCTGACCCCGTCGTTGTCGACCGCCACGGCAGACTTGACGTTGGAGCCGCAGACGAAGGTGTAGTCGAAGCCGAAGGATCCCGACGGCCCGACGGCGTCAGCCAGCCAGGGCGGCGGTTCCGGGCCGCATGTCGACGCGGCTTTGTCGCACGTCAGCTGCAGCTGCCCGCCGGGTTCAGAGCCGGAGAAGTAGTGCGCAGCTTCCACGTGAATGGTGTAGTAGTAGTTCGGATAGAACTCCGTAATTGAGAGCGCCAGGGATGGGTTGTCCTTGTACTGGTACTGCGCCGCCGACGCGGCGCCCCCTCTGGAGCCGAGCGCAACGAGCGCGCCGAGCGCAACGAGGAGCACGGCAGCGAGGCCTGCAGCGAGAAACCGCTTCATGTTGTCCTCCTTCGCGAGGGATCTGACGTTTGCGGATCCTGTGCCGCGGCTCTAACCAGCCGCTAATCGGCGCAGCTCGGCGCCGACGCATACCGCGGCGTACTCCGGCTACTTCGTACAGTAGGGGGTGAGCGTCTCCGTGAACCCGCGAAAGTCGTTCGCTCGGGACACACGCTCGGTTGCGCCGCGATGGTTGACCCCTAACTCAGGATCGAGTTCGTTCTCTGGCGAACTTGAAGATCGGCGAGCAGCTCTTCCGCCTTATCGAGCCGCGGGTCAAACGGCGGCGCGACCCGCGCACGCTCCTCCTCGAGCGCTTGCCGGCGAAGGACGTACTCGCTCTTCGAGAGGCCGCCCATCACGGGCACGGTCACCGACGTCAACCGCCCTGCGGCGGATCGAGCGGCTGCGCCTCCGGAACGCGCACCTACGTCGGCGGACCGCCGAGGCGCTCACGAGCTTTGGCAGCGTCCCCGACGTGAGCTTCGACGCGCGGCGGCTGCCGACCTTCACCGCGCTCCTCACGAGGAGAAAAGCATGGTGACCTCGCTCGTCCCGCCTTCCGTCGTCACTTTGATTCCGTGGTCGCCGCGACGAAAGACGCGCAGCATGCGGGAATTGCCGACGAGCACATCAGCGGTGAAGCCGCGCACGCCGTGCGTGCGCGCATACTCGACCACTCGGGCGTGGAGCATCCCGCCCAGCCCAGCCCCCTGCCAGTCCGGATCGACCATGTAGCCCACGTCCGCGAGGCCGCTCCGCGGGTCCAGGTAGTACGAGACCGCACCGACGATTCGCTCCCGCTCGGGCGGTCCAACCACGGCCGCGAACGCCATCTCGTCCTCGTAGTTCACGCTGCAGAGTTGTTGAGCAGCCGCGTCGCTGAGCGAGGTCAGCTTCTGGAAGAAGCGCGTATGCACATCGTCGGCCGGCAGCCGGTAGAACAGCTCCTGCATTGCTCGGGTGTCGGTTGTCCGCGTCGGGCGGACGCGAACCTCGCGACCGTCTCGCAGCCGCACGTCACGTTCCTCGGCGACCGGATATGGAGCGCGGCTGCGCAGCTGCTGCTCGGCCCGGATGAGCCCTCCGTCGATGGCGGCCTGGAGTAGCTCCCTGCGCACATCGGGATGTGCGATCTCGATCAGCGCGACCGCGCGCTCCGCGAGCGAGCGCCCAAACAGGTACGCAGTGCCGTACTCGGTGATCACCCAGTGCACGTCGCTCCTCGGGATCGCGACCGCTTCCCGCGGGTCGAGCTCAGGCCGGATCGAAGAGTGGCCCGTCGGGCTGCGCGAAGCAAGGGCGATGATCGCCATCCCGTCGCTCGACGCGAGTGCGCCACGGTGGAACGCCGGCCCGGTCGAGACGCCGCCGTAGAGCCGCCCGTCGAGGCTCTCGGTGCAGACCTGCCCGGTGAGGTCGATGCTGAATGCCTGCGTGACCGACACCATCCGTTCGTTTCCGGCGATGACCGTCGGATCGCAGACGTGGTCGACCCCGAAGAAGGTGAAGCGGGGATCGTCGTCGACGAGGTCGTACAGCCGGCGTGTGCCCATCGCCCAGCTCGCGATGACGGGGCCGGTTACCACACCGGCGGTGACGAGCTCGGCGACCGGCTCGGTAATGACATCCGAGTGAATTGCCAGGTCGCGCCGGTTCGTCAGGTGGTACAGCATCTGGTTCGGAACGCGGCCAAGCCCGACCTGAAGCGTCGAGTCGTTACCGATGAGCCGAGCAACGTAGCGGGCGATTTGTTCGGCAACCCCGTCCGCCGGGTCGTGCAGGTATTCGATGATCGGCGTATCGACGCTCACGAACCGGTCGATGCGCTCGGCGGGGATGCGGCTCTCACCGCGAGTCCTCGGCATCGCCGGATTGACCTCGGCGATGAGGGTCCCGGCCGCGAGCGCCGCTGCTCGGGTGATGTCGATCGAGATCCCGAGGCTGCAGGTTCCGTCCCGGTCAGGAGGCGCCACCTGCACCATCGCGACGTCGATCGGCATTCGCTCGTTTCGGAACAGAGCGGGGACGTCCGCGATCGAGATCGGGACGTATTCGACTCGACCGGAATCGACGAGCGCCCGGATGTCCTGCCCGACATAGAAGACTCGGTGTCGGTAGTTGGTCGAAGGCGGGTCACCGACGCCGATGCCGTCGGTGAGGAAGTGGACGAGCACGACGCCGGGCGGGGGCTGCTCGAGCCGCTCGAGAGCGTGCACGAGAGTGCGAGGGGTGGCGCAGGCACTCCCGACGAAGACGTGGTCCCCCGGCCTGACCGCGGCCACCGCTTCCGCGGCAGAGGCCTAACGGCTCGCCCAATCGCTCGGCGCGTCGGTCAATGCATGCAGTTCGTTACAGGAAGGACCGTCGGCAACCCGGTTCGTGATCGTCGAATCTCATCCTTTCGCACGGCACAAGCGATGTCGAGACTCGTCTTCGAGCGGCAGGCGTGGTCGACGACTCCGGGACCATGGCGGCGGCTCTGCGCCTTGAGGACGAACTGTCACGCCCGGATCTCGAAGCGGTGTCTTTCGCGGGTCGAAGCCCCGTCGCTCCCGTCTATCAAAGCCCGTGGCGCGCTGCTATTACACAAAATGCCTGCAAATGGCGCTTTCACAGATGAGCAGTAGACCGGTCGCACGAACAAACCAGGTCATTCGCCTGTTCGTAGGCAGTTCGGGCAAAGCCCGTGATCCAGGTGACACCAGTCGCCGTTCATGCGCCCGGTGAGGCCAAGGGCTGAGCATCTGGCCCGGTGCCGACAGTCACGTAGTGCCGGTCGGCGCGGTGCCGGCGGCTGAGACGCGAGAGGCAACGACCAGCAGCACGACGAGGAGCACCGATGCGGCGCCGTAATGGACGCCGTACATGACGGCGGGTGACGTCAAGCCGTGGAACGGATCGGCCGGGATCAGCGTGAGAGCGAGGACGCCGGTCACAAGAGCGCCCGCGAAAACGAGCGCCTCGTCCGCGAGCAGTCCCAGGAGAGGCGCGAACCACGCCGCATACCAGGGCAGCAGGTACGGCATCGACAGCGCGAGGAGCAAGAGCGCGACACCCCAGGCGGCGGCCGGAACAGCGGGATCGGAAGCCCTGGTGCCGCGCGCCACACGCCAGGCAAGAACGAGGAACAGGAGAAGGAACGCAGCCTCGACGGCGACGACGACGTCGGTGCCGGCAGTCGAGCCGGCGAACGAACCGACGACCGCCTGCGCGGCGCGCCCGACGAGATGCGAGGGGCTGGCCCACGCCTCCACCCCGCCCAGGGTCGCGAACGGCGTCAGCGTGTGCCATCCCGCAATGAACGGTGTCGCCGACGCGAGCAGCGATCCGGCGACCAAAGCCAGGTGTGCGGTGAGCGTGCGGACGCGGTGGGCCCGGTCGCCGTAGGCGAGCCACCACAGCCAGAGGGCGAGCGCCGGCACGATCACCGCCTTGACGAGACACGCCGCCGTCAGGAGCAGCGTGACGGCCAAGGCGCTGACCGACGAAGCCCGCGGCCGCGTGACCGCCATCGCCGCTGCGCCCGCGAGCGGGGCGGCGATCAGCGCGTCGACATGGGCGCCTCCCACCGTGTGCACGACGAGCACGGGGTTGAGACCGACGAGCGCAGCGGCAAGCGGCGCCCGCTCCGGCCTGGTCCGGGCCGCGGCCAGAGCCGCGAAGCCGGTCGCCGCGGCGATCGCGAGGCCTGTCAGGAGCTTGAACGCAAAGACGGTCGCGGCCGGCGAGCCTGCCCACGTCCGCGCGATTGCCGCGCTCAGCAGAGTGAACAGAGGGCCGTACGGCGAGTGCGTGTGGTGCCATTGCGCGGACGCCACCGCGACGAAGGGGTCGTGCCGGAACGACGCCAACGTCGCAACGTAGGGGTCGTGGTGATACACGGCCTCGATCCGTCCGTACGCCGCGTACGTGTAGACGTCGCGGGAGAGAAGGAGCGGCGCCGCAACCGAGATCGCGAGGCTGATCCCCGACGTGACGAGGATCGCAGACAGCCGGACCCTCCTCGACCAAGCCTCGTGGAGGACGACGGCGAACGCGCCGAGGACCACCGCCACGACGATCCACGCCACGCCCGTCAAGGCTCCCCGCCCGAGCCTGTTGAGGTCGATCACCCCGGCGAGGTACGTCGCCCACGAGGGAGGCCGGGCCCCCGCCGGCAGCGGGACGGTGAGCGGCGAGTGCGCGGCGCCGGCGACCACGGCGATAGCGAAGTAGCCGGCCGCCACGACCCCGAGGCCCCACTTGGCCCAAACGGATGTCTCCGGCTCGCTCACCGTCTTCGTAGCTCGCAATTCGCATCGAGGCGCAGGAGACTCGCCCACCGGTCACGGTGGCGCGCGACGTAGGAGTAGGCGCGCTCCGTGAGACCCGGAAAGGCGCCGAACGCGGCGGCCAGCGGGCGTCCCCACGGAAGGACTCGAGCCAGCTGCTCCGCGGCTGCACCGGCCGAAAACAGCTTGCCGTCCTTGCTGACGAAGTGCCAGGAGTCGAGCCGCGCGCGAGGTTCCACCGCAGCAAGCAGGCGATCGCCCTCCGCGCTTTGGATCGCGACCGGCCTGAGGCGCTGCGAGCGATCCCAGGCCAGGATCTTGTCCAGCGACCACTTACAGAAGCCGCAGTCCTGGTCGTAGAGAACGACGCTCTGTCCGTCCGCCGTCACCTGGGCGCGGCCCCTGGCGCCGGGACGGTCGCTGCGGAGCGACGCACCCATGCCACGACCACCGGCCAATCGACGAACACGATCACGACGGTCGCCGCCAGCGCCGAGTAGTCGAGGCCCATCGCGAGGCCGATGCCGAGATGCATCGAGACGGCGCCGGGAACAAACAACCAGCGCAGCCTGGGAACGAAGAGGACCAGCGGGAAGAAGGTCTCGAGCAGCAGCGATCCAGCCGCGAACAGGTGCACCAGCACGGGCCGATCGGCGACGAACAACGCGAGGCTGTTCGGGTGCGAGTGGCTGTCGCTGGACGCGTAGAGGATCCAGCGGAGGTTGTCGCTGGTCACCCAGGGAAGTCCCGAGTAGCGCCACTTTTGCACTCCTGCGAAGAAGTAGGCGAGCGCGATTACCACCATCGTGGTGCGGACCGGCCACCCGTAGCGCGCACCCGTAGGGGTCCGCGAGACGACCGAAGACGTCGGCGCCCCGAGCGCCCGCCGCACCGGGTCGCGCAGGCTCCATGCCTCGCACGCCGCTGCGCCCCCGGCCAGGAGCACCAGCAGGGAGAGCGTCAGCACGGCGTCGCCGACGATCACCCTGCCTGCGCTGTTGAGCATCCCGTTGAGGACCAGGGAGCAGCCGACGGCCAGCGGCAGGCTGATCCTGAGCGCGAGCCCGGCCGCCGCCGCCAAGGCCGTGACGATGCCGCAGACCTGAAGCGTGGTGACGACCTCCGGCGAGGGCATCCGCGCGAAGAGGTGCATGTAGAAGTGCGGCTGAAAGAGCCCCGGCTCGCGTGCGACCGTGCCGTAGTCGGTGATCGCGAAGCGAAGGGCCAGCAAGAGGCAGAGGCCGATCCGAAGCGCAGCCAGCCGCCGCGCGTCCTCCGCGGAGAAGACCCAGCCGTCGGCGCGACGAAGGAGAGTCTCAGCCCGCACGGGCGCCTTTCTCGCTGCAGATCCAGGCCAGGGTGCGGTCGGGAGGCGCGGCCCTGTCGCCGCGGCGATCGGAGAGCAGCCACGTCAGGTGATAGATCCTCAGGAGCCGCGTGCTCGGCCCGAGTTGCTCGCTCGCGCTGCGCAACCACGCGCCGCAGATCGCGTCTCGTTCGGTGGCCGAGTGCTCGGAGAAGTGAGTCATCGTCACCTCGAAGCCCCGGTGGCCGCGCGGAAAGGACTGGAACCGGTACCCACGCTCGCGGCCGGCAGGGTCGACCGCAGCCGCCGCCCACGTGGCCGCGCGGTCGGAGCGGAGACGACTGAACAGCTCCCAATTGGAGAAGGGCCACGGGTTCAGGCCCGCGAGCGGGCAGACGACGAGCGCGGTCAGGAACAGGGCGACGAACGGCCGGGCGAAGCGAGGTGCAGCCGTGCTAACCGCCCTCGACACGCTCACAGATTATGGAATCCGCCGGAATCTTCTTCGCGACGCCCTACGCCGCGACCGCATACTCGGACGCATGTTCCGCCGCAGCGTCAAGTGGAAGTGGGCGATGGCCGCGCTCGTGCTGTTCGCGGCGGCGATCATCGTGCCGCTCGCCCTTCTTCCATCGCACCGCAACGAAGGCGCCAGTTGCCGAGCCGAGCGTTGGCCCGTGAAGACGCTCACTGACCCGGCCGGGCGAGGGCTCAGGCTCGACCTCGTGCAGGCGACGACTATCGAGGCGCTGCGGAGACTCCCGGCTCGGCCCGGCGGCGAATCCTTTCGCGGCGGCACCGTGGAGCGGACCGTGTACCGCGTTGCGGCGCGCCTCGTCGCGGCGAAGGCCATCGAGGAAGACTCGGACATCCATCTCGTAATCGCCGACCCGCAGACCGGCGGGTCGATGATCGCGGAGCTGCCTGCGTTTCGCTGCACCGTCGGCGCGACTCGCTCGGCGCGGCTGCTGATGCAACGCGCCCGCGTTGCGTTCCTGAGAGCATGCGGCGATCCAGGTGCCGACGACTACGCCGAGTACGGCCCTAGATCGCGGGCGACGGTGACGGGTCTGGGGTTCTTTGACTTCTTGCACGGCCAGCGCGGCGTCGCTCCGAACGCGATCGAGTTGCACCCGGTCACAGGCTTCGCGGGACGCTGCACGCCCCCTGATCGAGTCTCCTCGGGCGGATAACAAGGACGCCGCCAGCGCGATCGGCCCCTGCGAACTGCAGCGCAGTCCGTCCACGAGCTCGCGCGTGCACGGCTCGTCGTCCGGCTTGAAGTCGGAGATCCAGTCGAGGAGTTGTTCCTCAAGCGGCTCCGCGCGTGTGATCGGCTGATCGCAGCCATTCCCCGGGGTCGGAGCCCCCTTCGTGGCGGTTGACCCGCAGCTCGCCAAGGTCGAGAATCCCGGGCTGTTCCCAAACCGGCGGAGGCGACATGGCTGAGTGGCGAATGACGGGCCCGTATTTCAAGAGTTGCAGCTGCGATCCCGGGTGTCCCTGCGACTTCATGAGCGAGCCGACGCATCACGAGTGCGAAGGCATACTCGGCATGGAAGTAAAAGAAGGGAATTTCGACGGCGTCTCGCTCGACGGCGTCAAGTGGGCGGTCGCCTATCACTGGCCGGGGCCGCTGCATGAGGGCAACGGGACGGTCAAGGCGTACTTCGACACGTCCACATCCGAGGAGCAACTGAATGCCATGGGCCAGATCCTCACGGGACAGGCGGGCGGAACGTGGTTTGAGGTCGTTGCCTCGATCGTCAGCGAGATGAAGGATCCCGCAGTCGTCCCGCTTGACTTCGAGTTCTCCGATCGCAGCGGGACGATCAAGATCGGCGATGTGATCGAGAACACCTACAACCCGATCAAGAATCCAGTCACCGGCGAGGAGGAGACGGTGCTCGTGAAGATTCCTGGCGGCATGGAGTACTCACAAAACGACGGTGAGGCGCAGGTCGTGCGAAGTGAGACTCTCCGCTCGACAGATGAAATCGCATTCGATCACCAGGGCTCGCACACTTCGTGGGTGGAGGAGCAAACCTTCGGCAGCCACCGCTGACGCCGGCTGTCGCTGCACAGAAGCGCCGTGCATGTCCCCGGGTTAAGCGAGACCCGGAACGCTGCTCGGCGCGGCAGCGATCCAGATTCCGGACGCGACGAATGCGAGCGCAAGCATGCGTCCGAGACGATCGCCGAAGGGCAGCACTTTCTGGGCGAAGATCAGCGCAGCGATGACGGCCATCCACAAGATGCTCATCGCTCCGAGCCCGAACAGCACCAGCATCAGCCCCCAGCAGCAACCCACGCAATACGTCCCGTGCTCGAAGCCCATCCGGACGGCGCCGCGGGTTCCGTCGCGCCAGCCGCCGAGAACGAAGTACAGAGGCGAACGACACTGGCGTAGGCACGCGTTCTTCAGTGGCGTCAGCTCGTACAGACCCGCGAGTCCCAAGAGCGCTCCGAGGGCGTACGGGCCTCCGCGGCTCCAATCGAGGAGCTCAAGATCGAGTGCGCGGAGACCACGGTAGAGCGCATATGCGCCCAGTCCGTAGAGCGTCCAGACAGCGAGATACGAGGCAACGAAGATCCAAGTCGACAGGTATCGCTTGCTCCGGCGCGCTCGTTCGGCGGAGACCCTGTCGAAGAGGAGCACCATCGGCGTAACCGACGGCAGCATCATCGCCACCATCATCGTGCACCAGACGCCGAGGTACCAACCGAATCCCCCGAGGTCCGCGCCGGGGCCGGCCTTCATTCCGCGCATTCGCTGCACCGTGACGATCCAGGTCACGAGCGCGCCACCGACCAGCAGTGCGGTTAGCTGAATTCGGCGAGCCGTCACGTGCGG
>VAWR01000056.1 GCA_005885245.1 Actinomycetota bacterium
CTTATGCGCGGTGTCCCTTGCGGGCAAGCAACGCTGTGCCCTTGCCGGCATCGAACTCCGCAAACTCCGTGAATCCGCGGCGCCCGAGCTCGTCCTTCAGCCGGTCTGGCGTGACGTAGATCGGAGTTCCCGAGCCGAGCGAGAACGCGAATACCGCCTGGCCGCCGGGCGCGAGGACGCGAGTGAGCTCATCGAAGAACGGGATCATGTTCGCGTGCGCGACGAGGTCGAGCGATGCGTCCGCAAATGGGAGCGCGGACGCGTCGCCGTTCTCGAACCGCACACGTTCGGCGAGCTCCGGCGGCGTCTTGCGTCTGGCCTCCGCGAGCATTGCATCGGCGAGATCGACTCCGACGACCTCAGTTCTCGGAAAGCGACGTGCGATTGCGAACGCGCCTTCGCCGGTACCGGTACCGAGGTCGAGCGCCATGGCCGGAGCCGGGTCGACCGCAGCCAGCGCAGCCTCGTACGGCTCGAGATGCGCGGGATCGCGCATCGTGTCCCAGCTCCCGGCGATCGCGTCGAACTGCTTGCGTACGAGCGGGCGGAAGAAACGCCAGAGCCGCGGGCTCCGTAGAACGGCGTTCGTCGACACTCGCGCAAACTTCCGGCCGAGAGCGCGGCGGTTCAAAAGGCGTCCAGGTGAATGCGAATGTCCTGACCTTCCTTGATCCCGAACATCGCCGCAGCGTTACCGCCGTTGATCGCGATCGAGATGTTCCGGTAGGCGTCCTCGTAGAGGATGATGTCGCCCGGCCGGGCGTCGGCGAACGTGCGCGCGGCGACGGCGTAATACCGCTCGGGACCGGCCTGCAGCTCGACGCGGGTCCCGGGCACCACGCCGGCTTTGTCCAGGTGCGAGCGGTCGAGGTTGAGGCCGATGTTCCCGAACCGGTCGATCGACAGCACGGTCGAGTGGATCCGTGTCGAGCCGACGTCAGGCTGGGGGATGTCGAGACGGGCCAGCGCCTCCGGATCGATCGGCGGCCCGAGCTCGCTGAGTGGAACGCCGAGTGCGAGATGCGCAGCCGCCGGAGAGAAGAGGTCACGGCCGTGAAACGTGCGCGAGACCGACTCGAGCGCGTACTCGGGATTTGCGAGCTCGTGCGCCTCGGCGATTCCGCCAAGCTTCTCGGCGGCCGGAATGAGCAGCCCGTTGTCCGGCCCGACGTAGACGCGCCCGTGTCCGTCACGTAGAGCAAGCGCGCGCCGCGAGCCGCCCACCCCCGGATCGACGACGGCGAGGTGAACTCCCTCGGGCATGAACGGGAGCGTGTTCGCCAGCGTGAGCGCTCCCTGCAGGACGGCCTGAGGGGCGATGCCATGGGTGATGTCGATGATCTCGACCTCCGGCGCGATCCGCTTCATCACACCGTGACAGGTGCCGACGAAGTCATCCTCCAGGCCAAAGTCCGTCAGGAATGTGATGACGCGCGCCACAGCGCGGCGGAGTCTACGAGGCCCGCGACATCCTGCGTGACTGCTTCCGCCACCACAGTTAGGCCCGCAGCGCGCGCGGCGGCCGTCGTCTGCGGTCCGATCGTGATCGCGGGCAGGGTCGAGCCAAGTTTGGCCCAGGCGTCCGCGGCGGAAGGTGAAGCGAGCAGGACGAGGTCACCGTCGGGGGGCGGGAGCACGAGCTCCACGGTGCGGTAGACCGCCCGAAAGTCCGCCGGGAGCTCGTCGGCGAGGAGCCTGCGGGCGCGCTCGGCACCGACGAAGAGCGCCCGGCCGACGGGTCGCGGGAGCTCTGCCAGGAGCCCTTCCTGCGATGCCAGCGAGGGAATGAGGTCGACGGCGATGCCGTCTGCGGCGAGCGCGGCGGCCGTCGCCTCCCCGACAGCTGCGACACGAGGAAGCTCGCCGCGATGACGCGCGGCGAGCTCTACGGCGCCGTTCGCGCTCGTCACGATCACCCAGTCGTAGCCGCTCACGTCGATCGGACCGTCGTCGATCGCCTCGGTCTCGATCACCGGGCAGGCGACGGCCTCGAATCCTTCCGCGCGCAAGGCGTTCAGCAGTGGTTCGGCCTGCGCCTGCGGCCTCGTGACGACCACGCGCATGTCAGGCCGAGACGAACGGCATCAGCGCGGCCGCGACCTCGCCGGGGTCGTCGCCGCTGCGGCGCTCGATCCAGCTGCCGTCCTCGGCCGCGACAAGGGCTGTCAAATGCTCGCCGTTGTGATGTGCGGCGACCGGAGCGAGACAGCCGCCGCCGATCACCGCGACGCAGGTGCGCTCGGCTTCGACCCGCCGGCGCGTCTCTCCGTGGTCGCCTGCCCCGACGAGGTGCTCCTCGCCCGCCCGCACCTGGAGGGCCAGTGCGCCCTGTCCAGCCTCGGGGACCATCTCATCCGGATCGAAGCGGTGACCGATCTCCTTGCCGAGGTTGAGACGGTCGAGCCCGCACGCCGCGAGCACGATTGCGTCGAGCCCTCGCTCGCCGCGCTTTCGCAGGCGCGTGTCGATGTTGCCGCGCATGGGCTCGATCGAGAGTGTCGGCTCGAGGGCGAGCAACTGCGCCCTGCGCCGGACTGACGCCGTGCCCACTCGCATGCCCGCACGAAGCGTCGCGGTGCCACAGAGCGCGTCGCGAGGATCCTCTCGCTCCAGGTACGCACCGACCGCGAGTCCGTCGGTGTCGGTCGATGTCATGTCTTTCGCCGAGTGCACGGCAACGTCGATGCGTCCGTCGAGCAGTGCCTCTTCCAGCTCCTTGACGAAGACGCCGCGCGCTCCGATCTCTCCGAACGGGCTTGTCCGGTCGCGATCGCCCGCGGTCGTGATGGGAACGAGCGCGATCTCGATACCCGGCCCGCGCAGACGGGCCGCCGCCAGCTCGGCCTGCGTGAGCGCGAGCCTACTGCCGCGGGAACCGACGCGGATCAGCACGGCACCAGGTGCGCTTGACCCGCGTCTGACCGCACAGACTGCGCCTGCGGACGCGCACGAATGCGGTCGGGGCCTGGACGGGGAGCGGGCGACCGATCAGGCTCGCCGACTTCAGCGCTCGTCCTCGAGACCGAAGAGGTGACGCACCGCATCAGCATAAATCACTCCGTCGGCTGCCGCGGCCGCCTGTTTCATGCGAATTGTCGGGAGATGCAGGAGTTTGTTCAGGACCGCCGCCGTCACGGACTCTGCAGCACGACGCTCTGCGTCGTTCAGCTTGGCGCGGCGTAGCTCCGCATCGCGGATCTGTTCGGCCCGGGCGCGCAGCGAAGTGATTGCGGGAACGACGTCCAGCGACGCCTGCCACGCGCGAAAGCGGTCCGCTTCCTCCGCGACGATCGTCTCCGCACGCTCGGCCTCGCGGCGCCGGCCGGCGAGCGTCTCGGCCACGACGGCCTCGAGATCGTCGATGTCGTAGAGGTAGCAACCCTCGAGCTCGTGAATGGCGGGATCGAGGTCACGCGGCACGGCGAGATCGATCAGGAAGAGCGGGCGTCCCTTGCGTGCGGGCAGTGCCCGCGCGACCTGCTCGCGTGTGAGAACCCAACCGGGAGCGCTCGTGGACGACAGCACCACGTCGGCCCGCGCAAGCTCCTCCTCGATGCGATCGAGGGGCAAGGCCTCGCCGCCGAAACGTTGCGTGAGCTCTTCGGCGCGCTGCCCCGTGCGGTTGACGACCGACGCGATCGTCGCCCCACGCGAGACAAGGTTCTTGATGGCCAACTCGCCGACCTTGCCGGCACCGACGACAAGGACGCTCCGCCCCTCGAGATCTCCGAACACCTGCTCGGCGAGTGCAGCGGCGGCCGACGACACGGAGGCCGGGCTCTCGCCGATTGCGGTCTGCGAGCGCGCTTTCTTGCCGGCCTGAAGCGCCTGGCGGAAGAGGCGGTCGAGCAACGGCCCGGTCGCGCCGGCCTCGTGCGCTATCCGCACCTGTCCGAGGATCTCTCCCTCGCCCGGAATCATCGAGTCGAGGCCGGCCGCGACGCGGAAGAGGTGGAGCGCCGCCTCTTCGTCGCGAAGCCGGTAGAGGGCCGGGCCCAGCTCCGACTCGAGCGCCAGCAGTGCGGCCTCCGCCTTCCCTTCTGCCGCGTCCCCGGACTCGTCCGCGAGGTAGAGCTCCGTGCGGTTGCAGGTCGACAGGCACACCGCCTCGCCTTGACCACCAGCGAGCGCCTGCGCCAGCTCCGCAGCGCGCGTCCGGTCGAGCGCCGCGCGCTCGCGCAACTCGACGGGCGCCTGATGATGCGAGATGCCGACGAGAACGATGCTCATGTCGCGAAGTGCGTGACGGGCAGGGCAAGCCGGACGACGGCGACGAGCACGAAGCCGGCCAGGACGAGATACGCGGCGCGTCTGCCGCGCCAGCCTGCGAGCTGGCGCAGCGCGAGATAGCCGGTGTAGACCGTCCAGGTCAGGACGGTCACCGCCATCAACGCATCGAAGCTGCCCCCACGATCGCGCAGTCGCGCAATCCCAACCGCGATTCCCAGCGTGAGCGCAGGCAGCGCGACTGCGATCGTTCGCGCGGCGACCTCGTCGAGACGCGAGAGGGCCGGCGCCGGGAGCCGGAGGATCGAGGTCTCGTGCCGCTTGAGCCGACGCTCCTGCCAGAGGTAGAGCGCAGACAGGGCCGCGGCGAGCGTGAAGCCGGCGAAGGCGGCGAGCACGAGGCCCACGTGCAAGACGAGGAAGACGTTCGAGTAGTGGCGATGGCCTCCGACCGCGGTTCCGCCACCGACCCGCGCCGCGACGAGCAGGACGACTGCGAGCGGCAGAACGGTGAGGCCGAGCAGGCGATAGCGCGGCTGACAGCCCCAGATCAGGTAAGCGCCGACGACGAACCAGACGAAGAGGTTGAGCGAGCCTGCCCATGTCGACCAGGGGAAACCGTCAGCCCGGGCGGCCTGCACGCCGAGCAGCCCGGTCTGGACGAGCCACCCGATGCGAACGCCCCAGGTCGCGAGCCGGCCGGAGATCCCTGGGCGACGTGCATCGCTCAGGTACGCGATTGCCGCCTCTCCGTACGCGAGCAGGGCCGGCCAGAAGAGCAGTTCAGCCAACCGCCACCGCCCGCCGTTCTTCCTCTGCCGCTCGCTTCGTCCGTGCGAGCTCCGCGAGCTCGGCGAGCTCGCGTTCCAGCCGCTGCAGCTTGAGCGCGATGATGACCACGTACGCGAGGACGACCGCGAAGATCACGAGGTAGGCAGCGGCGACGTACTTCTCCTCGGCGGTCACCGGAGAGCCTCCCGCAGCTCGCGCAGCCGCACGTCGAGGCGTTTTCCCGCCAGCTCGACGTGATAGAGGGTGGCGGCGAGAACGAGCATCGCCCCCCAAGACACGCAGAAGGTGAAGAACTGCGAGCCGGCCATGTTCGGACCGTGGCGATCGAAGGCAACCGGATGGATGAAGCGTTGCGACAGACGAATCGCCAGGATGCTCACGGGGACGAGCGCAACACCGAAGAGCGCGTAGACGGCGCTCAGATTGGCGCGGCGCGGACCGGCCGGGACGGAGAAGCGCAACATGAAGTAGGCGGCATAGAACAGGAAGAGCACCAGGAACAGGACGAGCTGGTCCTCGTGCCACTCCCACCAGTGTCCCCAGCGGTAGCGGGCCCAGATCGACCCGGTGATGAGGGTGAGTGCGCCGAAGATCACTCCCTGGTGGATCGCGACGTAGCTTTCGAGGTCGGCGTCGTCGTCACGCTTCCAGAGCACGAGGAGCGCCTTCCACCCACCCCACGCAAAGCAGGCGTACGCGGTCAGGGCGATGCCGACGTGGAAGTAGAAGATCTTCTGGTTCAGCCCGTCCGCGTCGAGCGGTGCGTAGAAGAAGACCAGCGCGATCGCGGCCGACGTAAGGACGAAGGCCAGCCCGGCGAGCGCCGGCAGGCGGTTATTCCGTGACCACGTACTCAAAGGAAGCCCAGCAAATGATCGCAAAGAGCGCGTCGTAGAGGGCGAGGAAGCCGACGTAGCGGGCGGGATCGTCGGTGACGCTGGCACCGACGCCGCCGACGACGATCGGGATCGCAAGCGGTAGGAACAGCAGGGGCAGTAGCAGCTCACGGGCGCGGCTGGCGGCTGCCATCGCTGCGAGCAGAGTGCCCACGGCGGCGATGCCGAGATCCGCCAGGACGACCCCCGCGATCATCGCGCCGCCCACGGGCCGGAAGAAGAGCGCGAAGGCGGGGACCGCGACGACCTCGGCCAGACCGAGGAAGACCAGGACGGAGATGGCCTTGCCGAGCCAGATCGCGCTGCGATCGCTCGGCGCGAGCACGAGACCGTCGATCACGCCCTGCTCCCGCTCGGCGGCGAAGGCACGCGAGAGGCCTAGCAGCGAGGTGAAGACGATCGCGACCCAGAGCAGCCCCGCGGCGGCCAGATCGGACGAGCTCCCGGGCAGCACGAAGTGAAAGATGACGAGCGTCGACAGAACGAAGAGCAGCATCGCGGGCAACGTGTCCCGGGCGCGCAGTTCGAGCAGGAGATCCTTGCGCGCGAGCGTGCCGACGTCCGCAAGATACGTCATGCGAGCGCGAGCCTCGCGGAGGCGAAGCGTTCGACGCGAGCCGGATCGTGCGTCGCCAGCGCAACCGCGATTCGCCCGTGTCCTTCTTGCAGCTCGCGATCGAGGAGGACGGCGCCGTCGTCGTCGAGCCCGCTGTAGGGCTCGTCCAGGAGGAGCAAGTCGGGGTCGTGCAGCAGCGCACGGCAGAGAGCGAGTCGCTGCAGCATTCCGCGCGAGTACGAGCCCGCCTGCTCGTGCCGCGCATCCCAGAGGCCGAAGCGTTCGAGCAACATGCCGATTCGCTCGCGTCGCTCGGGAACGCGATAGAGCCGACCGTAGAGGTCGAGGTTCTCGAGCGCGGTCAGCTCCCGGTAGACCAGCGGCTCGTGGGCGAGGTAGCCGACGCGCCCACGGTCGAGGCGAACGTCGAGCTCGCCCGCGGTCGGAACGGCCAGCCCGGCGCACAGGCGCAGCAGGGTCGTCTTCCCGGAGCCGTTCGGTCCGGTCACGACGAGAAAGCCGCCGCGAGGCAGCTCGAACCCCACCCCGCGAAGAACCCGCTTGTCGCCGTAACGCTTCTCCAACCGCCGAGCCCGAATCACAGCGCCACTGTAGTCCGGAACGGACTCCAACCACACGTCCAGCTGGGACTAGCCACGGGGTGCCACGGCTTGGGACTGTCCCCGGACGTGGCTCACGGTGGCAGGTACGGACTGCCCGTTTCGGCCCTGGAGTTCGTGCCGGGAGTGTGACGATGCATCCACAGTCGGCCCTCCGGGGCACGGCTGCTGCCGCGCGCGGTCGTAGGCTGGCGCCGTGGCGCGCATTCCTCGGTGTGCTCTCCCCGACGGTTCGTTCCACGCCGGGACTCGCGGCGTGGCGCAGATGCCCATCTACCGGGACAACGAGGACCGGCTCGTCTTCCTGCGCCTGCTGGCCGTGGCCACGGCACGGTTCGACTGGACCTGTCACGCCTTCTGTCTGATGAGCAACCACTACCACCTGGTGCTCGATGCGACCCGCCAGAACCTCTCCGACGGGCTGCAGGTCCTGAACGGCTTCTACGCCCAGGGATTCAACGGGAAGTACAAACGCTGGGGACATCTCTTCGGCGACCGGTTCTGGAGCAGGTCGCTCCAGGAGGAAGACCTCGAGCGCACATGCCTCTACGTGCTCGCGAACCCGGTACGGGCAGGGCTCTGCGAGCGAATCACCGACTGGCCCTGGAGCGCCTGCCGCTATGACCTCGGCTAGGTCGCGGCCTCCGCGAGCACGAAGGCGAAGAACACCATGCTCATCACACCGTTCACCGTGAAGAACGCGGCATTCAACCGCCGCAGGTCGCCGGGTCGGACGAGCGAATGCTCGTACGCGAGCAGCAACGCGACCGCGAGGACGCCGAGCCAGTACAACCAGCCGAGGTGCAAGCCGAGGCCGACCGCGGCAAGCAAGAGCACCGTCGCCACGTGCAAGAGGCGGGCACCCAAAACCGCACCTTCGACCCCAAACCGCACCGCAACCGAATGCAAGCCCTGCTGGACGTCGAAGTCCCGATCGAACAGCGAATAGAAGAGGTCGAAGCCGGCCACCCAGAACGCCACGGCTGCACCGAGCGCCCAGGCCTCCCACGGCAGCCGCCCGGTGATTGCGACCCACGCGCCAACCGGGGCGAGCCCGTCGACGACTCCCAACCAGATGTGGCTCAGCCACGTGAACCGCTTCAGATACGGATAGACGACGAAGCCGACCAGTGGAATCGGCCAGAGCCAGCGCACGATCGGATCGAGCTGAAAGCAGGCGACCAGGTAGAGCGCGAACGCGAGCGCACAGAAGGCCGCCACCTGCAGACGGGAGAGCCGTCCCGACGGCAGCTCGCGATCGGCGGTGCGCGGATTGCGCGCGTCGATCTCCGCATCGATGAGGCGGTTCAGACCCATCGCCAACGACCGGCCGCCGAGCATGGCCAGGGTGATCCAGACGAGATCGTGGGCGCTCGGGACCTGGCGCACGCACAGCAACGCGCCGATGTACGCGAACGGGAGCGCGAAGACCGTGTGCTCGATCTTCACCAGCGACGCGAAACGTCGCGGCAGGGCTGCCGTTGCGTTCACGTCGACCTGTGCTCGGACTGCTCGCCGCCGATCAGCTCGACAGCATGTCGGAGCGCCGGCTTGATCAGCGCGAAGCCGTCGCGGCATCCGCCGGGCGAGCCCGGCAGGTTCACGATCAGCGTGCGACCGCGGATCCCGGCAACGCCGCGGCCGAGCAGGCCATGCGGCGTTTTTTCGATCGCGTCGGCGCGAAGCGTCTCGGCGATTCCGGGAACGCGGCGGTCGAGAACGGAGTCCGTCGCCTCGGGAGTGAAGTCGCGTGGCGAGACGCCCGTGCCGCCCGTCGTCAGGATCAACCGGGCATGCTGAGAGAGCTCGCGCAGCGCCGCGGCGATCTTCGGCCGATCGTCGGGAACGACACGATGCTCGACGTCGAACTTCTCAGCTTCCAGCAGCTCGACCAGAAGGCCCCCGCTCTCGTCCTCCCGCTCACCCGCCGAGACGCCGTCCGAGACGGTGACGACCGCGGCCCTCAGAGCGGTTCCTTCGTCTTCTCGACGAGGGTCACATCTGACACGGACATCCCCGGATCGATCGCCTTCGCCATGTCGTAGACGGTCAGCGCGGCGATCGAGACCGCGGTCAGGGCCTCCATCTCGACGCCCGTTTGCGCCGTCGTCTCGACGACACCCCTGATCTGGACCGCGCCGCCCTCGACTGCCAGCGACACTTCGACGTGCGACAGGGGCAGCGGATGACACAGCGGGATCAACTCGCTCGTCCGCTTGGCGGCCATGATCCCCGCCACCTGGGCGGTCGTGAGCGCGTCCCCTTTCGGCAGCTTGCTCAGGCGGCGCGCCGTCTCCGGTGCCATCAGAACGGTCGCACGCGCGATCGCTCGCCGTCGCGACAACGGCTTGCCGCCGACGTCGACCATGCGCACGTCGCCCGCCTCGCTGACGTGGCTCAGCTCGTCGCCCATTCCCTGCTCGATCCTAACGGGGCACACGTGCAGCGACTCGATCGAGGGCGGCAAGCTGCAACTCGATCCAGTCGCCGACGTCGTGTTCGCGCACGTGCTCCCGAATCGACTCCAGCCGACGGCGACGCTCAGCCTCGGGAAGCTTCAGCGCCTCCTCGAGAGCCGCGGCCTGTCCCGCGACGTCGAAGGGATTGACCGAGACAGCCCAATCCGCCAATTCGGCGTGGGCGCCGGCGTTTTCAGACAGGACAACAACGCCGTTACGCTCATTCACAAGCGGTGCTTCCTTCGCGACCAGATTCATTCCGTCGAAGATCGCGTTCACGAGCAGGACATCGAATTGCTTGTATGCCGCGACCGACTTCGGGAAGTCATCGTCGACCTGCAGATCGATGGGCGCCCAACCGCCCTCACGGAAGCGATCGTTGACGCGCTTCGCCTCGCGCTCGATCACGCGGAGGTACTCCGCGTACTCGGGCACCTCCTGCCGCGAAGGGTTCAGCAAGGCCAACATGCCGATGCGCTCGATCATCTCGGGATGCGCCTCGAGGTAGAGCTCGAAGGCGCGGAAGCCGCGAACGATGTTCTTCGACGGGTCGGTCCGGTCGACGCGCACGATCAGCTTGTCGGGCCGGTGCGAAACGATCCCACGTTCCGCCGCGAGCACTTGCTCGCTCCGCGCGAGCTCCTCGAATTCCGACGTGTCGACGGAGATCGGTGCAACGACGGTCTTCGGCGTCACGTCCTCTCCGAGGAATTCGCGAGCGCTGTAGACGAAGTTTCGGCGCCACCGGTCCGTCTGGAAGCCGATGAGGTCGTTAGCGGTGAGTCCCTCGTGAATGGCGCGACGCACGCGCTCCGGGCACACACCCCAGTAATCGGGCTGGGGCCAGGGCACGTGCACGAAATGCATCAGCGTCGCGTCGGGACACTGCTCCCGAACGAGCCGCGGCGCGAGGTACAGGTGGTAGTCGTGAAAGAAGACAGCGGCATCCGGAGCCACCTCGAGCTCGGCGATGACGGCCGCCGCAAAACCCGCGTTGACCTCCGCGTAACCATCCGTCCAGGCGGCGTCGAAAGCGCGGTCGAGGTTCGGCGTGTACGGAAGATTCCAGAGCGAGTGGTGAACGAACCACAGCATCGGGTTCGCGACGACGTCGTAGAACGACCGATACGCATGCTCCTCATGAGCGACGAGGCGGAGGCGGTAGGGAGCTCCGTCCCGACCCAGCTCGTCCACCGCCGCGCCGGCGAGGCTGCGGTCCTCGTCGGAGATCGCGCTCGCGATCCAGGTCACGTCGTGATGTGAGACGAGAGGGCGAAGCGCCGTGACGAGACCGCCGCCGCCTCGCTTCGCCGTCCGGACACCATCCGCGTCGCGCGCATACGACACCGGCCCCCGGTTCGAGACGACAATCAGCTTTCGGCGCGTGGACGCCGCGTCAGACCGCTGCGACAACTGGAACTTCGGCCCCGGAGGTGTCGTTGCCGAGGAGCTGATTCATGAGCACGAGCCAGTCACGCAGAAGCCGCGGCGTGAGGAAGTGGCGACGCACGAACTCCTTGCCTCTCAGCGCCCGCTGACGCGCCTCCTGGGGGTCGCGCAAGATCTGGATGCAGGCGTCGGCACATTCGGACGCCGAATCGACCAGCCAGCCCGTCTCGCCGTCCTGGATCTGCGCGACGATTCCGCCGACGCGTCCGGCGACTGTTGGCCGGGTCTTCCACAGACCCTCGGTGACCGTCAGGCCGAACCCCTCCTTGATCGACTTCTGGATGACCGCGGCCGAGTGCACCTGGAAGGCGTTCACCTCGACCGAGCCCACGTTGTTCAGGTTGGAGAGGATGTAGATGTCGGGATCCCCGCCGGCGTAGGCGACTGTCTGGTTGTAGTAGTCCCAACCCTCCGGATCATCGTGCGCCATCGAGCCGACGAGCGCGAGCTGCACGTCCGGAAACTCCTCCTTCACCAGGCGGTAAGCGTCGATCACGCCCAGTGGATCCTTCCAGGGATCGAACCGCGACACCTGCGTCAGCAACGGCCGCTCGACGTCGATGCCGAACTGATCGACGATGTACGCGGCGTCTTCGGCCGACAGGGCCATGTTCTTCGGTGCGAGCGGGTCGATCGCGGGGGGCCAGATGTAGCAGGGCGGCAGGCCCTCCGCCTTCGGAACGTACTCGCGCATGTGAAAGATCGCCGCGTCGTAGCGCCGGATGGAGGGGAGGATGAAGTCGAACACCTCCTGGTTCGGCGTCGAGAAATCGATGTGCCCGCGCCAGACCCATGACGCGCGCGAGTTCGGGAAGTGGTCGATCATGCCGGCAGGCTGGGGGTCGTGGACGATCACGAAGTCGTAATCGTCCTCGAACTCCTGCGCGTTCAATTCCTGGTAGCGCCCGTAGATCTGGCGCTGCTCCGCGGTCAGGCCCTGCGGATTCCCCTGCAGGCCGTTGTGGATTGTCTTCGTGACGTTCCAGAACTCCTCGCCACCCTTGATGATCCGCCACTCGGCGTCGAGGCCGGCGTCCTGCATCAGGGGGATGAGCGTGTAGTTGATCTCCGCGACGCCACCGCCGAACGCCGTGGCTGAGAGATGGACGACGCGCTTGCCGACGAGCGGCTCGGCCAGACGCCGGATCTCGTCCATCAGCCCACGCGTGGCGATGGTCGCGTAGTCAGCGAGCGACTTGTGTCCGGCGTTGACGAGTTGAAGCATGGTCGGGGCGCGCTCGTTCCAGCGACGGTCGCGCAGCATACAGCCCGAGGTGGCTAACCCAATGCCTTCGCGAAACGCAACCGGGATCCTCTTCCGCCCGGCTGCGTTCCGATCTCGACCTCGTCGGCGATCGCCCGGATGATCGCGATCCCGAGCCCTCCTTCCGACAGCCCGTCGGGCGCGTCGGGCGAATGCAAAGGGTCGAAGCCCCCACCCTCGTCGGTCACCTCGATCACGAGCCGGTCGGGAAGCAACTCGTACGAGATCTCCACGACCCCGACATCCTCCTCACCGTAGGCGTGTCGCACCGAATTGGACGCCGCCTCCGTCAGGGCGAGCTTGAGGTCGGCGACGAGCTCATCCGACAACGAGCGCAGACGAGCGATCCCGGTCAGGGCCAGACGACACAGCGTGATGTATTCCGCCCGTGCCGGAATGGTCAGCCGCACCACCACGCCGTCGCCGTTTTGGCTCGGCGTCATCGCGTGGGCTGCAACCATCGCGAGAAAGGTTTACCAAAGAACAGCACAGCTAAACTCCTTAAACCTGCCGAGAATTGAGGCGCTAGGGCGCTGTGGGGAGCTTATGCCCCGCGGCGAGGCGCTCTAACCCGTCGGGAGCTGCCGCTCGCCCAGCGTCACCGCGATCTTCTTTCGCGCGCCGTCCCTGACCACCGTGAACACGGCGACCTCTTTCGGCTCGAGCGAGAAGGAGACGAGCCTGACGACGTCGTCCGCGCCTCGCACGGGAGTACCGTCGATGGCGACGATGACGTCGCCTCCCGTCGCGAGGCCTTGGATGCCAAGGACGTCGACGTCCTTCGTTCCGCCCCGAAGACCGGCCCGGTCAGCCGGGCTGCCCCCGGTGACGCCGACGATCAGGGCGCCACGGCCCACGTGGTAGCCGAGGGCACGGGCGAGGGATGGAGTCATGTTCTCGGTCGTGATCCCGACGTAGGCGTAGTTGACGCGCCCCCTGGCGATCAACTGCGCTGCCGACCGTTTGGCGGCATCGATCGGAATCGCAAAGCCGATGCCGCTGTCGTTGCCGGTCCCCGGAGCGGTCTGGATCTGCGCATTGATCCCGATCACCCGGCCGCGGGCGTCGAAAAGGGGCCCGCCGGAGTTGCCGTGGGTGATCGGCGCGTCCGTCTGGATCGCATCCACCACCTTGTAGTGCTGGACCGTCAGGGCCTTGATCGAGCGATGAATCGCCGAGACCACGCCGACCGTCAGCGTGTTCTCGTTGCCGAGCGGGCTGCCGATCGCGGCCACCGGCTGCCCGACGACTACCGACGCTGACTCGCCCAGCGGCACCGGCGACAGCGAGTGAGCCCTTGGATCGACGCGCAGCAGGCCGACGTCGTCGTACAGGTCCCAGCCGACCACCTTCGCCTCGACGCGATCGCCGTCCGCGAATTCGAGGAACAGATGCTCCGCCGGCCGGACCGTTGCCGCCTCGCCCGCGTTCGTGATCACGTGCGAGTTCGTCAGCACGTAGCCCTTCGAGGAGATGACGAAGCCGGAGCCCTGCGAGACCTCCGTCGACTGGGCGGCCGGATTGCCGAAGTAGGCGAAGATCGTGACGACGCCGGGAGATCGCCCGGCGAAGATCCGCTCCGGGTCGAAGTGGTTGCCGGCGAGCGCAGGCACCTTGGACGTTGCGGCTGCAGGCAGTGAAAGCGGCGCCGCCGCCCGGGCCCGCACCACAACGGTTTTCGTGCCCTCGTCGAGCCAACCCGAACTCTTGCCGATCCCCAGTGCAGCGCCGCCGCCGAGTACGGCGGCGGCCACGGTTAGCGCGGCGAGAGCCGGAGCCCGCATCGGGCTCACTGTAGCGACGGCTCTCGCACGCGCTCGTTTTCCCGTGAAATCGCGGAATCCGTCGGAGTCGCCGGCAGCACGAGCGAGAAGAGCGTTCGCCCGGGCGCCGGCTCGAGCTCGACCGAGCCTCCCATCAGCTCGGCCAGCTCGCGCGCGATCGCCAGGCCGAGGCCGCTCCCCGAGGCCACCGCGCCCTCGAGTCGGTAGAACCGGTCGAAGATGTGGTCTGAATGCTCCGGTGGAATGCCGGGGCCCTCGTCCTCGACCGCCAGCAGGGCAGAACTGTTTCGGCGCGCCGCCGCGAGACGGACCGGGGTCCCTGGCGGCGTGTGGACGAGGGCGTTCTCGACCAGGATGCGCCCGATCTGCAAGACGCGCTCCTCGTCACCCAGCGCCGTGACCTCCACCTCCCCGCCGTCGACGGCGAGATGGTGGTCGGTCGACAGAGCCACGGCGTGGAATTCCTCGGCCAGGGTCTCTGCCAGCGAGCTGAGATCGATCCGCTCTCTTTCGACCGTCAGGCGGCCCGCATCCAGACGAGAGAGGTCGAGAAGCTCCGTGGCGAGCTTCGTCAGCCGCTCGACCTGCTCCCTCATCGTGGCCATGAACTCAGCCTGCGTCTTCGGATCGAGCTCCTCGTCGGTCATCAGCTCGAGAAAGCCGGCGAGCGAGAAGAGAGGCGTCCGCAGCTCGTGGGAGGCGTTGGCGATGAACTCACGCCGGGCCCGCTCGAGCTGCGCCAGGCGCTGACGCATTCGCTCGAAGGCCGCAGCAAGCTGCCCGAGCTCGTCGCGCCCGCGGTCGACGACGGGTTCACCGAAGTCGCCGCTGGCAATGCGGTCCGCGGCGCGTTCGAGTCGGCGGATCCGGCGCGCGAAGATCGAGGCGGCGACGTAGCCGACGAGAAGGGACATGCCCAGAGCAATCAGGCCCGCGACCACCAGCCGGCTCCGGACGAACGCAATGCTGCTCAGTGAATCGTGCAATGAGGCCCGCAGGAGAACGACCGGCCCCGCCGCGAGTGGATAGGCCGCCTCGGCGAAGTGCTCGCCCCTCGAGGTGACCGTGCCGCTGACCGGCTTGAACTCGGTGAATGCGCGCAGCGCGAGCGGGTCGTTCTCGACATCCGCAGAGCTGACGGTGTTCGAGTCCGCGCGGACGACGATGGTGGGCGGGTTGTAGACGAGCACGGTGAAGTAGACGACGCGCGCGTCGGTGCTCGCCTCGGCCGCCTGGATCGTGTCGTCGAGCGCATAGCTCGGGCTGTTCGCGAGCCCCACCCCGACCGACGGCGCAGCCTCTCGAAGCTGCGCGAGCTTGGCATTCGTCAACTTCCGTTCGAGCGACGGGACGACGATCAGGTCGACCAGCACCAGCGCGGCGGCAACCACCACGGCAAGCCCGAGCCCCAGGCGCGCGCCGACGCTTCGGAGCGGGTTCATCGATCCCGGAAGCGGTAGCCGACGCCCCGCACGGTGAGGATGTACTCGGGCTCGGCGGGGTCGAACTCGAGCTTCTCGCGGAGATGCCGGACATGGACGTCGATCGTCCGCGGCTCCCGGTAGTCAGCCCCACCCCACAGCGACTCGAGCAGCATTCGGCGGCTGTAGACGCGTCCCGGATGGGAAGCGAGGATTCTCAGCAGCTCGAACTCGACATACGTGAGCTGCACCTGAACCCCCCGCACCTCGACCGAACGCCGGGCCAGATCGATCTCGAGCCCGTCCAGGGAGATCAGATCACCGTCGGGACCGGGCTGCCGCGACGCCGAGGCGCGCCGCAGGAGGGCCCTCACGCGGCTGCGAAACTCGCGGATCGAGAAGGGCTTCGTGATGTAGTCATCCGCGCCCAGCTCGAGCCCGAGCACCTTGTCGAGTTCGTCGTCGCGCGCGGTCAGCATGATGATCGGCACCTCGCTCTCGGCGCGCAGCCGCTTGCAGACCTCCAGGCCGTCGAGCTTCGGCAGCATCAGGTCCAGGACGACGAGATCGACGTGCTCGGACTGGAAGAGCCTGAGCGCGTCTTCGCCGTCCCGGGCCTGCAGGACGCGGAAGCCCTCACGTTCCAGGGGGTACGCGAGGAGCTTCTGGATCGAGTCCTCGTCGTCGACGAGGAGGATGGTCGAGGAGTCGGGCATGTCGGCTCGGCGTGGTTTGCCTGCCGGGCATCAGTTTGCCAGGAGATACGGCGCCTACTATAGCCCCGTATGGCCACCGTTCCGCCCCGGACCGAGCGGCGCCGGCCGCGTCCCGGCTCGGTGCTGCGGCCGGTCAACGGCCGGCTCTATCGCGGGACCTGGCTGCTCGTCGGACTGCCGCTCCTCGTCACGGCGTTTAGCGTCGCCCGGCCGACCGCGCTGCCGCGCGCGTTCCTGCCGGCGTTCGACGGCCAGGCGGCGAAGCAGCTCACAAAGGATCTCGTCGAGTCAAGGGACCCGAACCGCTCTCCCGGCCGGCTCGACGCGGCCGACTGGTTCCGCGAGCAACTCGCGCCCTATGGGCTGCCCGTCCGGACGGAGCGCTTCAGCGCCGTCATCCCCGGGCGAGGCAGGGTCGAGTTGCAGAACCTCCTTGCCGAGGTGGTCGGGCCCGCGCCCGGAACGATCGTCGTCATGGCGCATCGCGACAACGACGGCACCGGACCGGGCGCAAACGACAACGCGTCCGGGACCGCAATGCTGATTCAGCTCGCGCGCGCCTACGGCTCGCCGCCCGGCGTCTCGAGCGGCAGGCTGCACCCAAACCACACGATCCTCTTCCTCTCCACCGACGGGGGCGCCTTCGGGGGGCTCGGCGCCGCGTGGTTTGCCGCGCATTCGCCCGGACGGCACGATGTCGCCGCGGTCATCAACCTCGACGCCGTCGGAGGCACCGGGCCGGTGCGCCTGCAACTCAACGGCGATACGCCTCGAACGCCGTCCGGGACGTTTCTGGAGACGATCTCGGCGCGCATTGCCGCGCAGATCGGCCATCGGCCGGCCCGGCCGAGTGCGCTCGCCCAACTCGTCGACCTCGGCTTTCCGTTCTCGCTCTACGAGCAGGCGCCGTTTCTCGCCAAGGGAATTGCGGCGGTAACGATCACGACCGCCGGGGACAAGCCGCCCAATCCGCTGACGGACACGCTGGACGGACTGAGCGCGAGCCGGCTGGGCGAGGTCGGTCGCGCCGCCCAGGACGCGATCGGGACGCTCGACGAGGGACTCGAGTTCGCCCAGGGCACGTCGAGCTATGTGTACGTCGGCTCGCGGCTGGTCCGGGGTTGGGCGGTGGAGCTCGTCCTCATCGCGTGTCTGTTGCCATTTATGGCAACAGCAATCGACCTGTTCGCGCGCTGCCGGCGCCGCCGGATCCCGCTCGGCCCGGCCCTGCGCGCCTATCGCAGCCGCCTCGGGTTCTGGATCTGGACGATCGGCCTCTTCGAGCTGTTCGCGCTCGCCGGCGTCTGGCCCGGCGGAACGGCCCGGCCGATCGCGCCGTACAGCGCAGTTGCACACGACTGGCCCGCACGAGGTCTCCTCGGCCTCGGCGCGCTGGTCCTCATTGGCTGGTTCGTCACGCGCGAGCGTCTGCTTCCGCGCCGTCAGGTGACCCACGAGGAGGAGCTCGCCGGGCACACGGTCTCGCTGCTCTGCCTTGGCGTCCTCTCGCTGCTCGTCGTCGGCACGAATCCATTTGCACTCCTGTTCCTCCTGCCGACGTTGCATGTCTGGCTGTGGCTTCCGCAAGTACGCGGTGCGCCCCTCGCGGCGCGCCTGGGCGTGCTTGCGGTCGGCCTCGCCGGCCCGGCACTCTTGCTCGGGTCGTTCGCAACACGGTTCGGTCTGGGCTGGGACGCCGTGTGGTATCTGGCAGAGCTGCGCGCGATCGGCTACGTACCGTTCATCGTGATGCCATTCCTGGTCATCTGGCTCGCGGCGACGGGCCAGCTGGCGGCACTCGCCGCGCGCAGATACGCGCCGTACCCCGCCGCCGCGGAGCTACCTCCGCGAGGTCCGCTGAGACGGGCGCTGCGGGCGACGGTCCTCGGCGTGCGCGCGCGCCGCGCGCGCCCATCCGAGGGCGCACTCGAGGCGTTGGAGGGCTAGATGCGCCGGCCGCTGCGGATCCTCGGAACCGTCCTCGTCGTCGCGGGATCACTGACCCTCGTCTGGGCCGTCGTCGTCTGGCAGTGGCAGGACCCCTTCACCGCCCTGTACACGAAGTGGAAGCAACACCAGCTCTCATCCCAGTACGACAAGCGCGTGCACACCTTCGTCGGTTCGGTGTCGGGCGGCTCGCTGGCGGCCGAACGGGGCAGCATCGCGCGTGAGGCGAAGGCGTATCGGGACGACTCGGCGCGAGGCGAGGCGATTGGCCGGCTACACGTTCCACGGATGGGTCTGAACATGGTGCTCGTGAACGGCACCGACCACGACACCTTGAAGAAAGGGCCGGGACGCGACCTGAGGACCTTCATGCCGGGGCAGAACAGGCTCGTCTACATCGCGGGCCACCGGACGACGTACCTCGCGCCGTTCTCGCACATCGACCGGATGCGCAGCGGTGACCGGGTCACGATCGATGTGCCCTACGGCACGTTCATCTATTCCGTCACGCGCCACCGCATCGTCGCGGCGACGGATCTGTCGGTGCTGCGCTCGCCACGGTACGAGGTCGTCGAGCTCCAAGCCTGCCACCCACGCTTCTTCGCTTCGCACCGCTACATCGTCTATGCCCGTCTCGTGCGAGTCGAGCCGCACGGCGCGAAGGCATACGACGTGAGTGCACTCGCTGCTCAGCCGAGCGGCAGGTAAGACACCTTCGCGCCCGCCGCGAGCTCCCCTCGGCCTCGCGGCGACAGAACGAGTGAGTCCGCCGCGGCAGCACGCGCGATCATGTGCGAGTCCTGGCCGGTGACGGGCTCGAGCACAACACCATCGTCCGATCGGCGCCGGCGCGCGCGCACGAACTCGTCACGTTGCTCATTCCGGCGAACTGCGGCGGCAAGTCGGCCTTCGAGGAAGACGGGCCCCGGCTCCGCTGCGCCCTGGAGAGCGAGCAGCGCAGGGCGGACGAAGAGCTCGGCGCCGACCAGCGTCGAGACCGGATTGCCGGGTAGGCCGAACACGAGCGTGCGTCCTCGCACGCCGAACGCCAGCGGCTTCCCGGGCTTCACGGCGATGCCCCAAAAGACCTCCTCGACGCCGAGCTCGGCAAGGACGCGGCGCACGAGATCGTGCGGCCCGACAGACACACCGCCCGAGGTGACGAGCACGTCGGCTCGAACCCCGCGCTCGAGCGCCGCACGATGGGAAGCTTCGTCGTCGGCGACGGCCGGAAGCACGTCGACGGCGGCGCCGGCGGAGGCGAGCGCGGTCGCGAGGAGAACGCCGTTCGCCTCATAGACCTCTCCGGCACCGAGCGGCTGGCCGGGGGAGCGCAGCTCGGTCCCGGTGGTGAGAACGGCAACGCGCGGAGGCTGCGAACACGTGACACGCTCGAGCCCCGCAGCTGCGAGTGCACCGATCTGCGCTGCGGCCAACCGCGCACCATTCGGCACCACGACGTCACCTGCGTGTACGTCGCCGCCACGAGGCCGGATGTTTTCCCCCTGGTCAACAGCACTTCCGATCTCCACTCTGTTGTCCGTCTCGACAACGTACTCGATCGGGATGACGGCATCCGCTCCAGCCGGCACGACGCCGCCCGTGGCGATCGCCATCGCCTCACCTCGTTCGAGGGCTCGCTGCGCCGGCACACCCGCGGCGATGCGCGCGACGACCGGCAGGCGTCCCGGCGTGTCCTCGGAACGAACCGCGAAGCCGTCCATCGCCGAGCTGGGAAAGGGGGGCAGATCGACGACTGCGCGAGCATCCTCCACCACGATTCGACCGGCCGCAGCCCCGATCGGCACCGCTTCGGAGTCGAGGGGGGTCACCCGTTCGAGAACGCGTGCGAGCGCTGCCGCGAGCGAGAGCAGCTCAGCCATGGCGAGCCCAGCGTATAACCTCGCGCTCGTGATCTCCGTCGTGGTACCGGTGCACGACGAGGAGCGAAGCATCGCGCTTCTCTACGACGAGCTCACCTGGGCGCTCGAACCGGTCGGCGCGGCCTGGGAGGCAATCTTCGTGGACGACGGCTCGACCGATGGAACGTTCGCCGCGCTCACCCGGTTGCACAACGGAACACATAACGTCCGAGTCGTCCGCCTGCGCCGAAACTTCGGCAAGGCGGCCGCGCTCGTCGCCGGCTTCGACCAGGCACGCGGCGACATCGTCGTCACGATCGACGGCGATCTTCAGGACGACCCCGCCGAGATTCCGCGGCTCCTGGCCAAGCTCGACGAGGGCTTCGACCTCGTCTCCGGGTGGAAGACGCGCCGACAAGATCCGCTCTCGCGCCGTCTGCTCTCGAGGCTCTTCAACCGCGTCACGAGCGCCTTCTCCGGCGTACGGCTCCACGACATGAACTGCGGGCTCAAGGCGTACCGCGCCGAAGTCGTACATGGACTGCGTCTCTACGGTGAGCTGCACCGCTTCATCCCGGTCCTCGCTCACTACCGCGGCTTCCGGATCGCGGAGCTGCCCGTCAACCACCGGCCGCGTGAACACGGGCGCTCGCGGTACGGCGTCGAGCGCTATCTACGGGGCTTTCTCGACCTCCTCACCGTCTCGTTCATCGGGCGCTACCGCCATCGGCCGCTACACCTGTTCGGCGGCCTCGGGCTCGTCCTCGGCTTGATCGGTTCGGCGGTCCTCGTCTATCTGACCGTGATCAAGGCTCTCGGGCACGCGATCGGCCAGCGGCCGCTGCTGATGCTGGGAGTACTGCTCGTCGTGATCGGCATGCAGTTCTTCTCACTGGGGCTGATCAGCGAGATGATCACGAGCCATCACGAGGAGCGCGCGCAGGAGCGCGAGCGCGTCGAGCTGCTCGTCGACGAAATCCTTTCCTGAGCAACAGTTGGCGGTGCCTCCGGCACTCGAACCCGTCGTCGACGCACCGTTGCGAGTCTGCTACTTCGGAACGTACGAGCGTCGCTACCCCAGGAACGCGCAGGTCGTGTCGTGCCTGCGCGGCGCCGGTGTGGACGTGCAGGAGGAACACATCTCGGTCTGGGACGACGTCCGTCACGGTTGGGCCGCCGGACCGGGCAGCGCGCTGCGTCTCGCTGCCGCCGAGGCGCGCCTGTTCGCCCGGCGACCACCCGGCTTCGACGCCTTCCTCGTGGGCTATCCCGGACACCTCGACGTCCCGGCCGCGCGTCGTGCGGCGCAGGGACGACCGGTCGTCTTCAATCCGCTCGTCTCGCTGGCCGACACGCTCGTCTCGGACCGCCGGCGGTTCCGGCCCGGCTCGGTCGCCGCCAGGGCGCTCGAAGCTATCGACCGACGCGCCTTCCGCAGCGCGGACGTGGTCGTGGCCGACACGGAGGCGCACGGGCGCTACCTCGCGGAGCTGGCAGGGCTCGGTGAAGTGCCCGTCTGCTTCGTCGGCGCCGAGGAGCGGCTCTTCCGGCCCGGCTGGCGTCCCCCGGAGCGATTCACGGTCCTCTTCGTCGGCAAGCTGATCCCGTTGCAAGGCGTCGAGACGATTCTGCAGGCGGCCGGATTCGCAGCGGAGCTCCCGTTCCGGATCGTCGGCAGCGGCCAGCTCGACGGGCTGCTCGCCGCTGCACCGCCGAACGTGGAGCACATTCCCTGGGTCGAGTACGAGCGCTTGCCGGGAGAGCTCCGGCAGGCGGGATGCGCACTCGGAATCTTCGGGACCACCGGCAAGGCGCAGCGCGTCATTCCGAACAAGGCGTTTCAGGCCCTCGCCAGCGGCGCCCCGCTGGTCACGGCCGACACGCCGGCTGCGCGGGAGCTGCTCGTCGACGGCGAGAGCGCCCTACTCGTCCCGGCCGGAGATCCACAGAGGCTCGCCGAGGCGATTCGATTGCTCGCGGCCGACACCGATCTCTCTGAGCGCATCGCCGCAGGCGGCCGGGCCGCCTACGAGCGTCAGGCCAGCGAGGCAGTGCTCGGCGAGCGCTGGCGGAAGATCATCGAACGGCTCCTGTGAAGCGCCTCCCTTTCCTTCCGAGCGCGCGCATGCTCCTTGCCGCCGGCGTTGCCGCATACGCCGCCGGCTTCGCGGCCCTCTCCGCACTCCGTCACGACGCCTTCGTGACCGGACGCTTCGACCTCGGGAACATGGTGCAGGCCGTCTGGTCGACCGCGCACGGCCACCCGCTGCGGATGACGGACCTCCACGGCGACCAGATCTCGCGGCTCGCAGCACACGTCGATCCCATCCTCGTGCTCTTCGCTCCACTGTGGTGGCTCTGGCCCAGCCCACAGCTGTTGCTCGTCGCGCAGGCACTCGTGGTCGCGCTCGGCGCCGTCCCGGTCTTCCTCCTCGCGCGCAAGCACCTCCGCTCGGCGCGCGCCGGACTCGGCTTCGCGCTCGCCTACCTCCTGTATCCCGCGACCGGCTGGCTGACCCTGAACGAGTTCCATCCCGTCGCACTCGCGACCACCTTTCTCCTGGTCGCGTTCTGGTACCTCGACGAGGACCGGCTGCTTCCGTTCGCACTGTTCGCGATCGCAGCGGCCGCCTGCAAGGAGGAGATCGCGCTCGTCGTTGCAGGCTTCGGGATCTGGTATGCACTCGCGCGGCGAAGGTGGATCGCCGGCGTTGTCATCGCGGCCGCCGGAGGCATCTGGGCGGCGATCGCCATCGCGGTTGTCATCCCGCATTACAACGCCGGCGCTGAATCGGACTTCTACGGACGCTACAGCGAGGTCGGCGGCTCCGCAGGCGGGATCCTGAAGACAGCCGTGACGCATCCCCTCCGGATCGCGGAAGCGGCGTTTAGCTCACGCGACCTCCAGTACCTCCTCCAGCTCGTCATGCCGCTCGCCGGCCTGTGCCTCCTCGCGCCGCTCGTCCTGGTTGCCGCGCTCCCGGAGCTTGCGATCAATCTCCTGTCGGCGACGACGACCCAGACGTCGATCCACTTTCACTACACGGCGGGTCTCATCCCACCGCTCGTGATCGCCGCGGTCTTCGGGGCCAAGCGACTCGGCCGTTGGGCTGTACCCATCGCAATGCTCGTCGTCCTCGCGGCGCTCATCGGCAACTACCGGTTGGGCCCGATCCCCGGCTGGCGACATCTCCCGGGCGGCGAGCAGTTCCAGGCGACCGCGCAGCGCGTCACCGACCACGATCGGATCGCCGATCGCGCGCTCTCGCTCATTCCGCACAGTGCTGTCGTCAGCGCGACGAATACGCTCGGCGGACATCTCTCGGCCCGCGCGCGCGTCCTGAGCTTCCCGTTCCTGCAGGACGCCACGTGGGTGGCCGCTGACGAGACGCAGCCCGGCTTCGCCGACCGCTATGCGCCGCTGCCGACGGCGATCCAGCTCGGAGCGCTACGACGGAACCCGGAGTGGCGACTCGTCTTCGAGCAGGACGGGATCCTGATCTTTCACCGGCGCTCGGCGACGTAGGCCGGCGAGGACGAGGGCGTACAGGGCAACGACGACGAGATCGCGAAGCAGGACGAGCCAGACGTAGCCGCCGAGGCCGAACACGTCGCGGTAGTGGAAGAACCAGAGCTGGGCCAGGACGAGGGCAACGGCGGCGAGAGCCCATGCCGCGGGGCCGAGCAGCGCTACGAAGGGAACGAGCCAGACCAGGTACTGGGGAGAGAAGAAACGCGTGAATGCGAGGAAGCCGCCGATCGCCGCTGCAAACGCGACGGTCAATCGCCGAGGATCGTCCCGGCCGCGGAGGTAGAGCCACGCCACAGCGAGCACGGCCAGACCCTGCGCCACCGAGCTCAGCACGGCGAGTGCGTCCGGCAGGGAACCGACCAGGTCGTAGGAGATCGCGTGCCCGGTTCGGTGGACGACGGTCGCGGTGTAGAGGCCGAGTCGATCGGAGACGGCAAGCGCCGAGCCGGCGAGGCTCTCCACCTGCAGCGAGCGGCCGGCCTGCGCACGGAAGCTCTCGGCGAGGCCGTGCGGCGAGAGCGCGAGGAACGGCACGATCAGGAGCGCGGCAGCACCCGTGAAAGCGCCCAGCGCACGCAAGGCCTTCTCCCGTCCACCCGTGCGCCACACGAAGGCGAGCGCCGGAGGCAACAGGACGATCGGATACACCTTGGCAGCGAAGGCAACTCCGGCAAGTGCGAGCGCAGCGACAGCGCCGCCGGCGAGGAGCAGCCCGAGTGCGGCGATCGTCAGGAGGGCCGGCCACGCGTCGTAGGTGTTGAGCGAGATCGGTCCGAGCGCGAGCGGAGAAAGCGCGAACAACAGAGTGCCCGACCAGATCCGCGATTCCGACGCGCCGAGCCGGACGAGGAGCAAGGCGATCACGACCAGCGTCGCAACGCCGCAGAGTGCCATCAACGTCTTGAAGGCGGCGTTGTAGTGCGACGAACCGAACGCGGCGGGCGGGAGGAAGACCGCAAGCGCACCGGGCGGGTACTCCATGAAGAAGTCGCGATAGGGAACACGGCCGTCGAAGACGACCTGCGCAAAACCCTGGTAGAGGTGGACGTCACGAAAGCGTGCCGCCCGGAAGAGTCCGCCGTCCGGAACCGCGCAGGCGGCGAGGTAGACCGGCGTCGCGACGGCCGCCGCGCGCAGCGCGAGCCTACGGCGGGGATCCGTTACCAGGGACCTGGGAGAAACCGTCGGTGCCGTTCCCCGAGCGCGTCGTCGTCTGCGGCGGCGTGTATGAGCCCGAGCCGGACGAGGAGGAGGAGGAGTAGTACCCGCCGCTCATTGCGTACTGGAGGTTGTGCGCGATCCAGATCGGCGAATCCTTCGGGGTCGGAAACGCCTTCGGGAACCGGGCGTAGTAGGAGGCCCGCTCCATGAACAGCTTCCAGATAGTCGCGGGGAAGGTGGGGCCGGAGACGGAGATTCCGTGGACCGAGCGCATCGGGATCTCGCCCCCCGGATAGCCGATCCAGACGGTCGCCTCGAGCCCGGGGACGAAACCGCAGAACCACGCGTCTGCGAAGTTGTCCGTCGTCCCGGTCTTTCCGGCCGAGGTCTTGCCGAAGTACGCGCCGACACCGGTGCCGGATGTCATGTTCTCCTCGAGGATCCGCACGACCTCGGCGGCGACCCAGTCGGGCACGGCGCGCCTGCGTTGGGGCACACCCCAGCCCGCGTCGGTGTCGACCTTCCCGCCGGGCAGGACGACCTTTCGGATCGCCATCGGCTTCGAGTAGATGCCGCCGGCCGCCAGCGTCGCGTAGACCGAGGCCATGTCCATCGGCGTCACGACGCGAGAGCCGAGGCCCATGGAGGGAACGTAGGCGCCGTCGCTCGTGTGGAGGTCCGTCTGAACACCGAGGCGGCGCGCGATGTCGGCGATGTTCTCCGGGCCGACGTCGAGCGACAGACGTGCGTACACGGTGTTGTCGGAGCGCAACGTGCCGTTCTCGATCGAGGTCGCGCCGATGTAGGTGTGGTCGTACGTCTGCGGGCACCAGGCGGTCGGCGGATTGGTGTCGCACGATCCGGTTCCGCTCGGGTCGTACTTGAACGGAGCCGAGAGATAGGTCGTCGTCGCAGGGTTGATCCCCTGAGAGACCGCCGTCGTGAGGACGATCGCCTTGAAGGTCGAGCCCGGCTGGCGACGCGCCGACGACGCGAAATTCACCTGGTTCTTCGGATTGCCCGGACTCACCTCGGTCATCGCCCGGATCGCGCCGTTCCCCGGATTGATCGAGACGATCGCTGCGGCCGGGTCGGTGGAATAGGGCAGCGTGCGCTTGATCGCCTCGAGCGCGAAGCGCTGCAGACGCGGATCGATGGTGGTGTACACCCTCAGTCCGCCGGAACGCACGGTGTTCGAGCCGTACTGCCTCTGCAGCTCGTCACGCACGTAGCTGAAGAAGTACGGCTCGCGGATATGCGTGTACAGACGTCCGGCCTTGAGATGCAGGTTTCGAACCGCAACCGCATTTGCGTACTCGCTCGAGGTGAGATCACCGTTCTCGAGCATTGCCTTCAGCACCTCATCGCGGCGCGCAATCGCCTGGGACGGGCGATGGAACGGGTCGAACAGCGACGGCGCCTGCGGGAGCCCGGCGAGGAGCGCGGATTCGGTCAGGCTCAGCTTGCGCGCCGGCTTCGAAAAGTACGTCTGCGCCGCCGCTTCGATCCCGTAGGCGTGGTTTCCGTAGTAGACCTGGTTCATATAGGCGGTCAGGATCCACTGCTTGCCGCCGTGGCCCCCGTATTCCGAGTCCTTCTGCCGGGCGAGCTTGATCGCGAGGCACGCCTCGGTCGCCTTGCGCCCGAGCGTCTGCGACTTCTTCTTGATGTAGAGGTTGCGGACGAGCTGCTGCGTGATCGTCGAGCCCCCCTGCACGACCTTCCCTGCTCTCACGTCCGCGTAAAGGGCGCGCACGATGCCGAACCAGTCGAGTGCGCCATGGCTGAAGAACCGGCGATCCTCGATGGCGACCGTCGCCTTGGGGACCCAGTCGCTGATCTGTGCGAGCGGGATCGGTTGGCGGTTTCTCTCCGCCGGGATCGAGCCCAGCAGTGAGCCGTCCGCTGCGTACACGAACGAGTTCTCACCGACCTCGACGGGCTTGAGCGAGTCGAGATCGCAACTCGACATGAACACAGCTGCGCCGGTGAAGCTCGAGACGACGAGCACGACGAAGGTGCCGAGGAGGATCCCGAGCGCGAGTCGTCCGACGCGCTTGCGCCGGTTCCTCACCCGTTCGCGCCTTCGCTTTCTCAAACGCTGGAGCAGCAGGGGGTCGGGCGCCGGACGGCGGCGCCCTCGGGGCGGTGGGCTCACGCGTAGACGCCTTCCGCCCGGAGCGTCTCGTAGGCGCGCAGGCGAAGCTCACGCTGCACCCGCTCGGCGGCGGCCTCGTCGGAGGCGGGCACGCGAAGAACGACGGTCGCACTCCCCGACAGATCGCTCACGAACGCCTCGGCGCCGTCCGCGAGGGTGCGAAGCCGGTCCACGACGGCACTCAAGTCTCGGCCTAGTGGAACCTGGAGGCTGATCTCGGCGACCTTCTCTCGACTGCGAATCGTGGAATTGCGAATCGTATCCGAGGCCAGCTTCTCGTTCGGGATCACCAGGCGATCGCCGTTCGCGGTGCGCACGAAGGTATAGATGAGCCCGATCTCTTCGACGATTCCCTCGGTGTCCTCGACCACGACGTCGTCGCCGAGCCGCAACGGCTGGGTAAATGCGATCAGCAGACCGGCCACGAAGTTCCCGAGCGTCCGCTGGGAGGCGAAGCCGACGACGATCCCGAGCACCGCGGAGGACGCGAGCAGTCCGCCGGCAACCGCCCGGACCTGCGGGATCACGAGCAGCGCGGAGAGCAGGCCGACGAACATGATCGTCGTCGTCACGCTCCGCCGAACGACCCGATAGCGCGTGATCGCCTCGGGCGGAAGATCGCGGCGCGCGATGCGCCGGTCGATCAGGCGCGCCACCACGGTGGTGGCGAACATCACGACACCCACGATGACCAGTCGCTGCCAGAGCGGCATGCGCCTCTATTCGACGGGAGAGCCACCGTCCTTTGCCACGCGGGCCCACCGAAAACCCGAATCCGCGCGGACGATCCGGCCGAGCCCGGAGTCGACTTCGACCAGCAGCAAGACATCGAGGGCGCCAACCTTCACAGCGGCAGTGGCTTCCGCCCCGCAAAGCCCTCGTCGACTCCGTGCCAGTAGCGAACCTCGTCCTCCCCGAGCTTCCAGCAGAGCAGCACGTCTTCGTCACCCCGTTTTGCCGGAAAGTCGAGCAGGCCCTCTTCGAGGGACTTGACCTCGGCGCCGGCGGCGTTGATCCGCTCGGCGCATTCGGCGATCCCGGCAGCCTCATGCTGGATCGTCGCTGCGGCCTCCCGCAGGTCGCTCGGCATCATGTCGCCGCCGTTGCCGGCGATGCGCGTCACGAGCTCGATCTGCAGTTTCTGTGCGGCGGTGAGCTTGCGGCGGTGCTCGACCATCCGCTCGACGACGGGTCGCAGCTCGGCGAGCGCGGCGTTCGCCTCCTCGGGCGTGAAGGTGCGCGCCATCGCGGCACTATGATCATCCGGCCGTGCGCCCGGGTCAAAGGCAAGCGCTCGATGTCTACCTCTGGAGCCGCGCGGCGATCTGGAGCGCCGCGATCTTCGCTCTGTACTGGTTCGAGCCCAATCGACATCCACACGCGGACCGCTGGGACTCGCCGCTGATCCACGATCTCGGGTCGTTGACCGACGTCTGGGCTCGTTGGGACAGCGTGTTCTTCGTCCGCATCGCCGAACACGGCTACGACGGCGCCTCTGCCGCCTTCTATCCGCTCTACCCCGGGCTCATCGCGGTGCTCGGGCGCGTCTTCTTCGGCCACTACGTCCTGGCCGGCGTCGTCATCTCGCTTGCCGCCGCACTGGGCTCGTTCTTGCTGCTGCACCGGCTGGCGCTGCAGCGGCTCGGCGAAGAAGGCGCCTGGCGCACTGTCGTCTATCTCGCAATCTTTCCGATGTCGCTGTTCCTCCAGGCGGTGTACAGCGAATCGCTTTACCTCCTGCTTGTGCTGGCGGCGTTTCTCGCGGCGGAGCGCGGCAGCTTCAAAGGTGCAGGCCTGCTCAGCGGACTGGCGATCCTCACACGAGTCACCGGTGTGGCGCTTCTTCCTGCGCTTGCAATCCTGGCCTGGCGGGAGCGCGAACGTCTGCGCGCTTTCGCAGGACTGGCGGTTGCCGTGCCTGTCGCCGCCGTCTATCCGCTCGTGCTCTGGCAACAGCTGGGCGACCCCTGGGCCTTCTGGAACGCCCAGGACCAGTGGCATCGGCACCTCTCGCCGGCCGGCCCGTTCGGTGGCATCTGGAGTGCGCTGACCCACTGGACTCCCTCCAACGCAGGCCCCCAGCATGCCGTCGCGGTCAACACGGAAGGACTCGTCGCGCTCGTGCTCTTCGTCGGGCTGACGGTCGTAGCATGGCGCCGGTTCGGAGCGCCGTACGGGCTCTTCGCCGCCTTGAGCCTCGCGCTTCCGCTCAGCTACCCGAGCTCGCGCTGGCCGCTCCTCTCTCTACCGCGCTTCGGTTTGGTGATCTTCCCTCTCTTCCTCGCAGTCGCCGCCCTCGCTGCCGAGCGGCCCCGTGTCCACACAGCGATCGTCGCGTGCAGCGCGCTCTTCCTCGGTGTCGCCGTGGTGCAGTGGGCGCTCTGGCAGTGGGTCGCGTGAAGGCCGCCGAACTCGACGCCGTGACACTGGACGCACACGGGACGCTGCTGCGGCTCCGCGATCCGGTCCCAGCGCTGCTCGGCGCACTCGCCGAACGCGGAGTCCAGCGAAGCGCGGAGACGGTGGAGGCAGGCTTCCGAGTGGAGGCAGCGCACTACGGCCCCCGCGCGAGCGAAGGGCACGACGAGGACAGCCTCGCTCGTTTGCAGCGCGAATGCGCGGGCGTTTTCCTCGACGCCGTGGAGTCCGATCTCGATGTCGACGAGTTCGCCCCGGCGTACGTCGGCTCCCTCCGGTTCGAGGTGCTTCCCGGAGTGGTGAAGTCGCTCGGGCGGCTACACGCGCTCGGACTCGCCCTTGCGGTCGTGGCCAACTGGGATCTCAGCCTGCAGCGACTGCTCGTCGAAGCAGGCATCGGCGACCGCTTCGCCATCGTCATCCACGCCGCTCTCAAACCGGCGCCCGACGGGATTCTCCGAGCGCTGGGCGAGCTCGGGGTCCAGCCCGGTCGGGCGTTGCACGTCGGCGACGACGGCGCGGACGAAGAGGCCGCTCGGAGAGCCGGCGCGCACTTTGCGTGGGCGCCTCTGCCGGCGGTCGTCTCGGGGCTCGCGTGAAGAAACCGCTCGTTCTCTGGAGCAGTTTCGTCGCAGCGTTCGCGACCCTGAGCTACTCGCTTCGCTTCACCGAGGGGAAGCCGCCAAAGGATCTGCTCTACAAGTGGTCGACGGCCGCGGGCAACCTCTTCCAGTTCGCGATCATTGCCGCGATCGTCTACGGAATCGCCGGACTGGGCGAGCGCCGACGGCTCCTGGCGCTCCGACGACCCACATCGTGGCGTCGGTCGGTCAAGATCGGGATCGGGATCGGGATCGGGATGATCGCACTGAGTTATGTGCTCGCCCCGCTTCTCCATCCCGGCCAGGAGCAGGGAATCACACCCGATACCTGGCAACCCGATCACGCTGCGGCCTACGTCGGGAACGGTCTCGTGGTCGCCGTCGTCGCTCCAATCGTGGAGGAGCTCACCTTCCGGGGTCTCGGGTACTCGCTGCTCGTTCGCTACGGGCGCTGGACGGCGATCGTCCTCGTCGGAATCGCGTTCGGGCTCGCGCACGGTCTCGTCGAGGCGTTTCCCTTCCTCGCCGCGTTCGGGGCAGGCCTCGCCTATCTCCGCAGCAAGGTCGATAGCGTGTACCCGGGCATGGTCGTGCACGGCCTCTTCAACGCAGTCGCATTGACCGTTGCCGTTTCGGGCAAACCCCAGGCGGATATTCTGCGCGCGTGCGCCGCGGCCTGGTCTGCGCCTTCGCTCTTCTGATCCTCGTTCCGGCCGCGACCGGAGCGCCGACACCTGCCGTCACCGTGCAGGCCACCCCGACGGCGGGCCAGGCACCCCTCCAGGTGACTTTCGCTGCAAGTGGTGAGGCGATCTCGTACCACTGGGACTTCGGCGACGGCAGCTCAGCGGACGGCCCGAACGTCCAGCACACGTACGCCGCCGGCCGCTGGACAGCGACGCTGACCGCCCGCTCGAGCAGCGGCGAGACGTCGACGCAGACGACGGTCGTCACCGCATACGGCCTCACCCTCACAGCGCCCAATCCGGCCAGGTACGGGCGGCGCGCCGTTTTCCGCGGATCCCTGGTTCCGGCAGAGGGCAACGTCGCCGTTGCGCTGACCGGGCCACGCGGCAGGCTCGCCACTGCGCGGACCAAGGGGAACGGCGCCTACACGGCGGTCGCCCGCGTCCGGCAGCCCGGCGCCTACGTTGCGACGAGCGAGCGCGCAGCGTCGACACCCTTCGAGGTACGAGTCGCGCCGAAGCTCGTGACCGGCTTTGCGGGTAGCGGCGCGCGCGGCAGCCCCTACTTCTTCACCGCGCGGCTGGTTCCCGCGAGCGCCGGCAAGCTCGCCCTCAGGATCACGCGTGAGGGCGAGGTGCTGATCGACCACACGTACCAGGCCAGCGTTCGCGTCAAGCTCGACACACGCAGGCTGACGAGCTACGAGGTTCGAGTCGAGGCGCTTCCGAACGCCGGCTACGCGGGAGTCTCGCGGGTCAGGCAGGCGAACGTCGTGCTTCCCAGGCTCGCCGTCGGCGCACGTAACGGCGCGGTCGCGCAGCTCGGCGACCAGCTGCGGCGGCAGCACTATGCGGCGCCGTACGGGCTGAGCTTCGACGGTCGGATGGTGGATGCCGTCTATGCCTTCCAGAAGGTGAACGGCCTTCCGCGGACCGGCGTCGTCGACCAGCGCTTCTGGCGCGCGCTCTCCAATCCCCGCTCGGCCCGGCCCCGCTTTGCGCGCCCCGCTTCTCACCTCGAGGTCAACAAAGGCCTCCAGGTCCTCTACGTCGTCCGCCACGCGGGTGTCGCCCTGATCGTCCCGATCTCGACTGCCGGCGTCCCCGGTACCTACACCCCGGTGGGACGGTTTGCCGTCTATCGCAAGGTGGTCGGCTTCGACCCCAGCCCACTCGGCACGCTGTACGACCCGCTGTACTTCACTGGTGGCTATGCAATCCACGGCAATCCCTCGGTGCCGCCCTACCCTGCGAGCCATGGCTGCGTCCGCGTTCCGATGTGGGTCGCGCCGTATCTTTATCGCACGATCCCGTACGGCGAGACGGTCTACGTGTACTAGCCTCATGCTCGCCGTGATCGCGCTGACCGGGTGCGCCGGCAAGACGCGCCCCGTCGCCTACGCAGACCTCACGAGCAAAGTGGGGCCGATCGAGTTCACCCGGATCTACGTTCGGCTCTTTCGAACGCGGACGTCCCTCCTCAAGCTGCTTCGCCAGATGAACCCGGGTCGCACCGTTCGACTGCCGGCGATCGACTTCGGACGCCGGGAGGTGTTTCTCGTCGCCACGGGTCCCCGGTCGAGCACGGGCTACGCGCTCCGAATCGTGCGCGTCCAAGACGAAGGGAGCCGTGTCGTAGTCGTCGTACACGAGGAGACGCCGTCTCTCGGCGATCCGGTCGAGGCCCGGGTGACGTACCCATACCGGCTGATCGCGCTGCCCCGAAGCGACGAGCCTGTCAAGCTCAAATGGCCAGGACGACCGTGAACAACGATCCCCTCATCCGCCGGCTCCGCCAGGAAATCTCCGACACGGACCGTGCCATCGTGGACTCGCTGAACGTGCGTCTGCGACTGGTCGCGCGCCTCAAGAGCTACAAGGAATCGCGCGGAATCGGCTTCGTCGACCCGGAGCGGGAGGAGTGGATGCTGCAGTACCTCCAGCGCGCAAATCGCGGCCCGCTTTCGAACGAAGGACTGAAGGAGCTCTTCGAGGAGATTCTCGACCTGACGAAGCGCGAAGTCGCTCGCGGGGAAGACCGCGCCTAATCGTCTTCGGGCTCGACGGCGAACTCGTCGGGCGTCACCTGGTCGAGGAACTGCTTGAACTCCGAGACCTTCGACTCGATCTCCTCTTCGGTGACCTCCTCGCCTTCGAACTCGATCGCGGATTCCTCGATCACGTCGTCGGCGGCGAAGATCGGAGCGTCGGCGCGAATGGCCAGAGCGATCGCATCGGACGGGCGCGAGTCGACCTCGATCTCCGAGCCGTCCAGTTGTACGGTGATCTGCGCGTAGAAAGTGTTCTCGCGCAACTCGGTCACCGTGATGCGCGTCACCTGCGCTCCGAGTTGCTCCAGCATGTCCGTCACCAGGTCGTGCGTCATCGGTCTCGGGGTCGACGCGCTCTGCAATTTCATCAGGATCGCCGCCGCCTCCGGATGCCCGATCCAGATCGGGAGGAACTTGTTTCCTTCAGCCGTCTTGAGAAGCACGATCGGCTGCTTGCCGACCAGATCGAAGCTCACCCCGTAGATCTGCATCTCCTGCATGGGCCACTCTGATGGTAGCTCAGGGGTCTCGCGGCGAAACCTCGTCAAGCGGCACCACAATGCGTTCGCCGGTCGCGACATCCTCCAACTCGGCGCGCCGGTTCGGCACGCTCATGGGTTCAAGCCCACGGAGCACGTAGGAACGACCTTCATAGGTGACGAGATCTCCGATCTTCATTGCCGCAGGTGAGGACAGACGCCGCTTCTGCCATCGGCACCCGGGTCACGCCGCGGTATCCCTTAGTCGGAGCGTTCTTTCAGACGCCACTCAGCAACGTCACGGATACTCACGATGCCGATGGCACGTTCGCCTGCGACGACAGGAATGTGGCGGAAGCCGCGCTCGATCATCGTCTCGCCGGCGTCCTCGACCGATGCGTCTGCGGACATCGTCACCGGATCGGGCGTCATCCATTCGCGCACGCGCGCCTCGCTGGAATGAACCCGGCCGGCGACCGCACGCATCAGGTCCCGTTCCGTAAAGATGCCGATCATCCGGCCGAAGTCCGAGACGACGACGGCACCGACCTCCGCAGCCGTCATCTTCTCGGCAGCCTCCCCGATCGTGTCCGACGGCTCGACCGTCAGGACGTCCTCGGTCATCACGTCGGCCAACGTCGCCATGCGGGCGAGCATAGGGCCGAACGAGGGACTAGGCAAATTGCCGGGCGGCCTAACATCAGGTTCTGAAGTACTAACGCGGCGCTCTCTCGTGACGAAGACGTACCCGTGCCTGGCACCGGTAATTCCCGAAGCGTGCGGCGCTTCTCGCGGGGCCGTCACACTTTCGTAGCGGTGCCTGGCACCGGGACGTTCCCTAACGGGACGCGGCTGCTAGTTGTAACGGCGAGATCGTCAGCGTTGGCTGGCACGTCTCCGTTGCAACACGACCCTGCCGCCGCGAGTGCCGGCTTAGCCGGCGTTCGCTTACGACGACTGCTCGGATAATGAACCGAAGAACATCATCATGGCGCGAAGCGCCGGATGTTCTTCGGAATGTGGGCGATCGTGGATTCGAACCACGGACCTCCGCCTTATCAGAGCGGCGCTCTAACCAACTGAGCTAATCGCCCGCGAGAGCGGCCAGTGTAGCCGCTTCGCTAGTGGAGAAAGTCGGTGCGGGCGAGGTAATCCTCGACGGCGAGGAGGAAGGTCGAGTCCTTCGCAAGCTCCTCGAGCGTTCCCTTCGTCTCGTCGTCCAGATCCTCGTCACGGGCGAGCTCGGTCAGGAAGCTTCCCATCTGACCGTCTCGCGACAACGCCGCCATCCGGAGGAAGATCTGCTTCGCCTCGTCGTCCTGCGAGATCGCCTCGAGGGACTCCATGTCGTTCAGCCATAGCCCGAGCATGACACCCGTTGAACGCCCCGAAGGCCGAACGGGATACGGGTTTTTGCGGCTCTAGGTCGAAGCGGCTTGTTCCAGCGCCTCGACGAGCTCGGCCAGCTCGGTCTCGTCGGCGAAGGCGATCTCCAGGCGATTCGACGTGATGCGGCTGGAGAAGCCGGTGATGCGGTCTGCCGCCGTCTTCGCCCTGGCAACGAGGGCAGGGTCGAGGCTGGCGGCCTGGCGGCGTTGCTTGGTCTTGGCGCCGGCCCAGCGCGCGGCGCGCTCGGCAGCCCGAACCGACATCCCCTTCTGGACGATCTTGCGCGCGAGCGCGCGCCGCCCCTCGTGATCCGGCACTGCCAAAACGGCGCGCGCGTGGCCCTCCGTCAGCTGGCCACGCTCGACCAGCTTCAGGACGTCCTCGGGCAGCTCGAGCAGCCGCACCCGATTCGACACTGCCGGCTTCGACTTGCCGACGCGCTCGGCGAGCTCGCCGAGTGACAGGCCGAACTCGTCCAGAACCACGGCGAACGCTCGGGCTTCCTCGATCGGTGACAGATCCTCGCGCGCGACGTTCTCGACGAGGCCGAGGAGGAGCGTGTCACGGTCGTCGGCCTCTCGGACGACCGCGGGAACCGTCTTGAGCTTCGCCTCACGCGCCGCTCGCCAGCGCCGCTCGCCAGCGATCAGCTCGTAGCCACCGGCCGTGCGCGGTCGGACGAGGACCGGCTGCACGACGCCCTGGGCCCGGACGGAGTCGGCAAGACCCGCGCCGGCGTCGGTGTCGAAGCGGCGGCGGGGCTGGCGCGGATTCGGATGGATGGCGTCGACCGGCAGCTCGGCCAGCTCGGTGAAGGTCGCGCCGCCGAGCAGGACTTCCAGGCCGCGACCGAGACCTCTTCTCTCAGGAGCGCTCGACAAGCTCCATCGCCACCTTCCAGTAGGCGTCTGCGCCGCGCGAGCGGCGGTCGTACGCGATCGCCGGCAAGCCGTGGCTCGGCGCCTCGGCAAGTCGCACCGAGCGCGGCACGGTCGTTGCGAACACGAGCGCGCCGAAATGCCTGCGAACCTCCGCCTCGACGTCGGCCGAGAGCCGTGTCCGAGCGTCGACCATGGTGAGCAGGACGCCACCGACCGCGAGGCGGGGATTCAGCCTCGCCTTCACGAGGTTGACGGAATGGACGAGCTGCGAGAGGCCCTCGAGGGCGTAGTACTCCGCCTGCACCGGGATCAGCACGCGATCCGCGGCGGCGAGCGCATTCACCGTGAGCGGGCCGAAGGAGGGAGGGCAGTCCAGGAAGACGAACGAGTACTGCTCCGTCCCCGACGCGAGCGCCTGGCGCAGGTACGTCTCGCCGTCCGAGTGCTGCGTCAGCTCGACCGTCGCGCCGGCGAGCTCCGGCTTGGCCGGAACGAGGTGGAGGTTCGGAAACCGCGTCGGCTTTGCGAGTTCTTCCAGCGGCGCGCCGTCGAGGAGATCGTACGTCGACGTTCCGTTTGCGCTCTCCCCGAGCCCGGAGGTCGCGTTCGCCTGTGGGTCGAGGTCGATGACGAGCGCCCGCTCGCCGGCCTCCGCCAGACAGGCTGCGAGGTTGATCGCAGTCGTCGTCTTGCCGACGCCGCCCTTCTGATTCGCGAGCGCGTAGACCTTCGCCACGTTGCCAGCGTACTCAGCCCAACGGACGCTTACGCGCAACACCGGTTCGGCGTGGAAAGCCTGCAGGAGTCGATCGCAGCTTGCACAAGAGGAGCAGGCCTTGTCGCTCTTCGGCGAGCTCGCCGCCCAACCGTTCGGCCACCCGGCCGACGCGGGCCGTGTCCGCGCTCGGACCGACCCACAGGACGACCCCGCCTCCCGGCGCTACGAGCGGCAGGCACCATTCGGCCGCGACCGGCGGCGGTGCAAGCGCTTTCGCAACCGCGACGCCGTAGACATCGGTCTCCTGCTCCTCTGCCCGTCCCTGGACGACGCGGGCGTTCGGCGGCGCCCACTCGCACAGGAACTGGCACTTGCGGCCGTTCGCCTCCAACAGCGTCACTTCGCGGTCCGGGAGCGACGCGGCGAGCGGAATCCCGGGAATACCGCCACCTGAGCCCACGTCGACGATCGGTCCGGCGAACCGCGTCACGAGCTCCACTCCGCGGAGCGAGTCCTCGACCAGTGCGCGACGCGCCTCTTGCACGTCGCCGATGGCGGTCAGGCCGGGAGTCTCGACCAAAGCGCGGAGCCAGCGCCGAAGGCGCAAGTCACACGGGTCGAACGACGACATAGCGATTCGGCTCCGTGCCCTCGCTCGTCGTCTCGACGCCGTCGAACTCCTTCAGGTGCACGTGGACGACCTTGCGCTCGACGGCGGTCATCGGCTCGAGCTCGACCGGTTCGCGGTCGGAGAGCGCTCGCTCGGCCGAACGGACCGCGAGCGACTCGAGGGTCGCGCGGCGGCGGTCCCGGTACCCGGCGGCGTCGACCACGACCTCCTTTCGATCCTCGGGGTGCCGGCGCCACATCACCGCGTTCGCGAGGTACTGGACGGCGTCGATCGTCTGGCCGTGCCTACCGATCAGCATCCCGAGATCCGGGCCCGAGCACGATGCGGTGATCAGCTCGTCTTCCTCGTCGAGCTCGATCCTCGCGGTCACGCCGATCCCCTCGACGATTCGCGTTACCAGAGCACGAACCTCGGAGACGAGGTCGGTCTCGTCCGAGGGGCTCTCCTCTACGACCGGTTCGGTCGAGACGCGGGCGATGACGCGGGCGGGGGTGAAGCCGACGCCCAGTAGGCCCCGCTCGCCCTCGGTGACGACCTGGAAGTGCACCGCCGCCTTGTCGACGCCGGGATGCTGCTTCTCCAGCTCCCGCAGAGCCGCCCACTTGGCTTCTCCGACCGTTTCGCCGGCCGCCTCGACCTGAAGCTCCATCAGCGGCGCGCCTTCTTCTTGCGCTTGACCCGGCGCGGCGGACCGGGCTGCGGAGGCTCGACAGCCGCAGGGGCTTGGGCCGCGTCAGGCTGGGCCTCCTTCGGAGGCGTACGCGACGTGCGTTTCTGGGGGGCCGGCGCCGCGACCTTGGGGATCAGGCGACGGGTGATCAGGCCCTGCCCGACCGTCCACAGGTTCGTGGTCATCCAGTACAGGACGAGGCCGGTCGGGAAGCGCACGATGAACGGAATGAAGGCGAACGGGAGGATCATCATCAGCACCCGCTGCGACTGCTGCATCGTCCCGGACATGAAGTACGTCGAGGCGAACTGGCTGAGCACGTAGATCGCGATCAGGATCCAGCCCGACCAGTGCGCGTTCGCGTGCTGCGCGATGTTCGGCACAAAGTGCAGCCACGAGAGGTTGCCCGGCGGGGGGTGCTTGGCGAAGTGCCGCAGCGTGTAGAAGAGGCCGATGAAGATCGGCAACTGGGCGACGAGCGGCAGGCACGAGGCCGCCGGATTGATGTTGTTCTCCTTGTAGAACTTCATCAGCTCTTCGTTGAGCTTCTGGCGGTCGCCCTTGTACTTGCGTTGGATCTCCTTCATCTGCGGCGCGTGGGCCTGCATGTTCTGCATCGAGTGGATCTGCTTCACCGTCAGCGGGACGAGCAGCATCCGGACGATGATCGTCAGGCCGACGATCGACCACGCCCAGGGCAGGCCGACCGAATGCAGCCCGTTCAGGACGTGTCTGAGGAGGTGCTCGAGCGGCGTCAGAATGCTCGCGACGATCACGGGAAGACCTTCTGGTCGTGCGCGTAATCCACTCCGCCGCGGCTCCACGGATTGCACCGGAGCAGGCGCCAGCCGGCGAGCACCGTCCCCTTGAAGAGCCCGAACTCCTTGTACGCGTCGATCGCGTACTGCGAGCACGACGGGTGGTATTTGCACTGGCCCACGCCGAGGAACGGGGCCAGCGTGAACCGGTACGCCCAGACCGCCGCCACGCCCACGTACCTCACGATGCAAACTCCAAAACGAGCGTCTTCGGTCGGCTGCGCAGCCGGACGCACGAGCAAGTCCGCGCGTCCTGAGATCGGCATCGCAAGCGACGCCTCACGCTGCTACCTTCGACAGGACTTCGTCGACGCGCTCCTCGAGCCACGCGGACCCGTTCGCGGTGACGGCCTCGGGCAACCCGGGCCTGACGATCAAGACGTAATCGCGGTCGCCGGGAAGCCCCCCGAGCCGAGCGCGCCAGACCTCGCGGAGCTGCCGCTTGATCCGGTTGCGCACGACGGCATTCCCGGCCGCTCGAGGCACAGCGAGACCGAGCCTCGGCTCGCCTGGATCGTCCTCACGCTCGAACCAGTAGAGGACGAGGAATCGGGTCGAGGTCGAGCGGCCCTGGCGATAGACAGCGTCGAAATCTCGCGAGCGAGAGAGGCGGTTCCTACGCTGCACGGTGTGACGCTTTATGCGGAGAGACGCTTCCGGCCCCGCGCGCGACGGCGCTTCAGGATCGCGCGGCCCGCGCGCGTCGCCATGCGCGCACGAAAGCCGTGCTTGCGCTTCCGCCGTCGAACATTGGGCTGGTAGGTGCGTTTCACGAGGTCGAAGAGGGAGGAAAGTGCCCCGAAGCGGAGCCGTGGCGGGCCAGTATAGATGAGCGTTGGTGCACAGAGTTATCCACACGGCCGCAAGTGAGAAGTGCCTCCAAATGTGACGAACCGTCACCCTTCCTCCACAGGTGTGGAGAGGGATGTGGAGTTCCGGAAAGCCCTGCAAACGGGCAACATTTCATCCCCAGTTTCCACGCGTTGTAGGTGCGCGGGGACGCTGCTATGCTCGCCGCTCCCCTGAGCCGGAGAGGAGTGGTACGGCGGCGTGGATCGCCCCATTGAGCTGACTGCGGAGAGCTTGTGGAACGAGGTCGCCGGTCGGCTCCAAGGGGCCCTCAACGAGACCACGTACCGAACGTGGTTCGCGGAGGCCGACGGCGTCGAGCTCTCTGACGACGCCTTCGTCCTCGCCGTCCCGAACGACTTCACCCGCGAGTGGATCGAGGGCCATTTCCTGGGCCTGATCGGCGCCGCGGTCCGCGACGTCACGGGCCAGGAACGGCGCGTGGCGCTCTCCGTCACCGAGCGGATCCCCGCCGCTATGCCGGCACCGGCCGAGGCACCCAAGCGTGCCGGTGCCCCGGCGCCGGACTCGGGGATGAACCCGAAGTACACGTTCGACCTGTTCGTGATCGGCTCGTCCAACCGCTTCGCGCACGCTGCGGCGCTCGCCGTGGCCGAAGCGCCGGCGCAGGCTTACAACCCCCTCTTCATCTACGGCGGTACGGGCCTCGGCAAGACGCACCTGATGCAAGCGATCGCGCAGTACGTCGCGGAGCACTCCAGTGACCTTTCGGTCCGCTACGTGACCAGCGAGACCTTCATGAACGACTTCATCAACTCGCTGCGCGACAAGCGCATCGAGGGCTTCAAGCAGCGCTACCGAACCTACGACCTGCTCCTCGTGGACGACGTGCAGTTCTTCGAGCACAAGGAGCGGATCCAGGAGGAGTTCTTCCACACCTTCAACTCCCTCTACGAGGCGGGGTCCCAGATCGTCATGTCCTCGGACCGGCCGCCGCGAGATATCGCGACTCTCGAGGAGAGGCTGCGCTCCCGGTTCGAGTGGGGCCTGATCACCGACGTGCAGCCACCGGACCTCGAGACTCGCATCGCGATCCTGCGGAAAAAGGTCAAGACCGACGGGATCCACGTTCCCGATCCCCAGGTGCTCTCGTTCATCGCTTCGCGCATCTCGACCAACATCCGCGAGCTCGAGGGTGCACTCACGCGGGTCGTCGCCTTCTCGTCCCTCACCGGCCGCTCGCTCTCAGTCGAGCTCGCCGAAGACGTCCTGAAGGATGTCTTCCCACAGGGCGAGGCTGCGGAGGTCTCCATTCGCCGCATCCAGGAGCTCGTGTCCGAACGCTTCCAGCTATCGATGGACGAGCTCTGCGGCGACAAACGCTCCCAGAACATCGTCTATCCACGGCAGGTTGCGATGTACCTCTCGCGCGAGCTCACCGACTCCTCGCTTCCGAAGATCGGCAAGGAATTCGGCGGTCGCGACCACACGACGGTCATCCACGCGACTTCCAAGATCGCCCGTCTCATCCGTGAGGACAGATCTGTCTACAACCTTGTGCAGGAATTGACCGCACGTGTGAAGCAGGTCCGCTGAGGTGCTGTGGCTGTTGACGGATGGCTTCTGTCCACCATCTGCATCCCCTGCGAGAATGGGTCAACCGCCCCGCTGGAGGCCCCTCTCCACGGTCCCCACACCCCCTATTACTACAACGAGGTTTTCTTAAATGATTGAAACCAACACCATAGTGGGGACAGGGATGAAAATCGTTACGCAAAGGGGCGACCTGGCGCAGAAGCTCGGCGTCGTTGCTCGTGCGGTCTCGACCCGTGCGAGCGTGCAGATTCTGTCCGGTGTCTTGCTCCGTGCGGAGGGAAGTCGCTTGCACCTGGCGGCGACCGACATGGAGTTGTCGTTGCGCTCCTCGGTGGACGCCCAGATCGACGGGGACGGCTCCATCGTCGTGCCGGGGAGGCTGCTGGTGGAGCTCGTCAGGCTGCTGCCCGAGAGCGAGGTGACGATCGAGCATCGCGCCGAGGAGAGTGTCGTGCACGTCACGTCCGGCTCCTCGACCTCCACGCTACACACGTACGCGGCGGAGGATTTTCCGCGTCTGCCTGACCTCGACGCGGTGGGCACGTTCACCGTGGACCGTGTGTCGCTGCTCGACACCGTCTCGCGGGTGGCGCGGTCCGCGTCGCGCGACGAATCGCGGCCGGTGCTGACCGGAATCCTCGTGCGCTTCGAGGCCGGCAAGCTCGTGATGGCGGCGCCCGACTCCTACCGGTCGTCGGTGAAGGAGACGGAGCTCGGTGGTGACGTCCCGGAGTTGGAAGCGATCATCCCGGCCCGGGCCCTCGCGGAGCTCTCACGGATCGCGCAGGCGGGCGATGCCGTCGAGTTGGGCGTGCACGACAACCAGGTGGTGTTCGCAGCGGACGATGTGTGGCTGACGACCCGCCGCATCGACGGACAATTTCCGAACTACAAGCAGCTGTTGCCGGAGACGTTCGAGTACGACGTGACGCTTCCGCGGAACGAGGTATTGGACGTCGTTCGCCGTGTCGGGATCATGGTGCAGCGAACGTCGCCGATCCAGTTGCGCTTCGCCGAAGGTGAACTGACCGTCTTCGCGCGAACGCAGGACATCGGCGAAGCAAAGGAATCACTGCCGGTGCAGTTTTCCGGCGAACCGCTCGAGATCGGATTCAACGCGGAGTTCCTCCGCGAGGGCATCGAGTCGATCGGCGAAGACGAGATCAAGCTACGGCTGATCTCGCCGCTTCGTCCCGCAGTGATCGAGGGTGGCGAGGACGACCCGACGTACCTGATCATGCCGATCCGGTTGCCGGGATGAGAACGACTCGAGCTGTCGCCGATCCGGAGAGGCTGAGCGAAGGCAGACGGCCAGGCTGATCGTCGGCACGGTTTCGCTGCGCAACATCCGGTCGTACGCTCGCCTCGACCTCGACCTCGAGCCGGGATTGGTGCTCGTCGTCGGGCCGAACGGCGCCGGCAAGACGAACCTGCTCGAGTCGCTGCACGTGGGAACCCAGGGCTTTTCGCCTCGCACTCGCGCCGATGCGCAACTCGTTCGTTTCGGCGAACGGGCCGGCCGGATCGGGCTCGGTGGTAAACGGGGCGAGCGGGCAGTCGAGCTCGAGGTGACGATTGAGCTGGGGGAAGGGAAGAGGGCGAAGCTGAACGGGGCCTCGCTGCGCGCTGCCGAACAGCTGCGGTCCGAGGTCGCAACGTTGGTGTTCACGCCAGACCGGCTTGCGGTGGTCAAGGGAGGCCCTGCCGTGCGTCGCGCCTATTTCGATCGGGTGATCGGCAGGCTGCTGCCCGCTCGTGCGCCCATGATCATCGAGTACGGCGCTGCAATCGCACAGCGAAACGCTGCCCTACGCCGTGCGTCCGGAGGCTATTCGTCCCGCGATGCGATCGGACCGTGGACGGAGCAGGTCGCGGCGCTGGGGCAGCAGCTCGTCGAAGCCCGGACGGAAGTGGTCGCAGCACTGGCGCCGGGCTTCGCGGCTCGAGCCGACGAGCTCGGCTTGCCTGCCGCGCGCATGAGCTATGACGGAGAGCCGCCGACCGCCGAGGCACTCGAAGCCCGGCTCGAGCGGGACCTCGAGCGGGGTGCCACCGGGCTCGGCCCGCATCTCGACGACGTCGTTCTGACGAGCGGCGCGCGCGACCTACGCAGTTTCGGTTCGCAGGGGGAGCAGCGGCTGACGGTGCTCGCCCTCCTGCTGGCGGAGGCCGAGCTCATCGCAGAGCGCCGCGGCTTCGCGCCGCTCCTGCTTCTCGACGACGTCCTCTCGGAGCTCGATCCGGACCGCAGGCGAGTGCTCGCCACCCGTGTCCTCGAGGGCGGGCAGACGCTGATCACGGCCACGCAGGCATCCTCGCTGCCGATGCGTCCGGCGCAGCTGCTGGAGGTCTCGCCGGGGCTCGTCCGGGCGGCCTGATGGAACGTGTCGGCAACGCGATCGCCCGCGAGCTCGGCCGCTTCGGTCCCGCCACAGGGATGGCGCCCTTGCTGGAGGTCTGGTCCTCGGCCGTCGGTGCGGAGATCGCCCGCCATGCGTGGCCTGCCCGGCTTGCGAGAGACGGGACACTGCACGTGCACGCGCGGGATTCGATCTGGGCGTTCGAGCTCACGGCGCGCGCAGATGAGATTCGCGCCCGTCTCGGCGCGGTCGCTCCACGGCGTATTGCGTTCTCGCCGGGACCTCTTCCCGAGTCCGTCGAGGACAAGCTCGAACCCGCCCGCCGCCGACCTCCGAAACCGACCGCGGAACACCTGGCGAAGGCGGAGTCACTCGTCCGAGTGATTCGTGACGAAGACCTTCGCAAAGTGGTCGCAAACGCGATCGCCGCAAGCTTTTCTAGCGCAGATAACGACCGCTCGTTTTGCTAGAATTCGGGGTGCCCGCAAGTAGGGAATTTGCAGGGCTTTTTTCATGGCTGAAGTGACCTATACAGCAAAGGACATCACCGTCCTCGAAGGGCTCGAGCCCGTCCGCCTTCGCCCGGGCATGTACATCGGCTCGACCGGCCCTCGCGGGCTTCACCACCTCGTCTACGAGGTCGTCGACAACAGCGTCGACGAGGCCCTAGCCGGCCGCAACGACAAGGTCGAAGTGACTCTCCATCCTGACAATTCGGTGACCGTCCGCGACCACGGCTCGGGCATCCCGGTCGACGTGATGGAGGACCAGGGCACGTCCGCGCTGACCGTGGTCCTCACGAAGCTGCACGCCGGAGGAAAGTTCGGAGGCGAGGACGCCGCGTACAAGGTCTCGGGCGGTCTCCACGGCGTCGGCGTCTCGGTCGTGAACGCGCTCTCGGAGTGGTTGATCGCCGAGGTGCGCCGTGACGGGAAGATCTACCGTCAGGAATTCGCGCGCGGTGTGCCGAACGCCGACGTCCAGGTCGTCGGCGAGGCCGAGAAGGGCGATACGGGCACCACGATCTCGTTCCTCCCTGACGCGGAGGTCTTCGAGGAGGTCGAGCTCTCGGCGGACACCCTGCAACAGCGGCTCCGCGAGACGGCGTTTCTGACCCGCGGTCTGCACATCGTCCTGACTGACGAACGCGCCGGCGGTGAGACCGTCGAGTTCCATTACGAGGGTGGGATCAGAGATTTCGTGGCGCACGTCAACGCCACCAAGGACTCGATCCACAAGCGCATCGCCTACTTCGAAGGCGAGAACGAGCAGGGCAACATCGAGGTCGCGATGCAGTGGAACGCGTCCTACCAGGAGTCCGTCTACACGTTCGCCAACAACATCAACACGCACGAGGGCGGATCGCACCTCTCGGGGTTCAACGCAGCGCTGACCCGGACGCTGAACAAGGTCGCGCGCGACATGAACCTGCTCAAGGAGAAGGAGGACAACCTCGAGGGCGAGGACGTTCGCGAGGGGCTCGCCGCGGTCGTGTCCGTGAAGCTCCAGGACCCGCAGTTCGAGGGACAGACCAAGACGAAGCTCGGGAACCCGTGGGTGAAGGGGTTCGTCGAGTCGTCGGTGAACTCGAAGCTGTCCGAGTTCCTCGAGGAGAATCCGACCGACGCGAAGCAAATCATCCAGAAGGCGATCTCGGCCGCGCGGGCGCGTCAGGCCGCCCGCAAGGCGCGCGATCTGACGCGACGGAAGGGTGCCTTCGGCGGCGAGATCGCCAAGAAGTTCGCGGACTGTCAGGTGCGCGACCCCGAGCTCGCGGAGATGTTCATCGTCGAGGGCAACTCTGCGGGTGGCGCCGCGAAGGATGCTCGCGACAAGTCGAACCAGGCGATCCTGCCGTTGCGCGGCAAGATCATCAACTCCGAGAAGAACCGGATCGACAAGGTCCTCTCGAATGCCGAGGTCCAGTTGCTCGTGCAGGTCATCGGTACCGGCATCGGGGAGGAGTTCGACATCGCCAAGCTCCGGTACCACCGCATCATCGTGATGACGGACGCCGACGTGGACGGTGCGCACATTCGAACGCTCGTCCTGACCTTCCTCTACCGGCACATGCCGGAGCTGTTCGAGCGCGGACACGTCTACATCGCGGTCCCGCCGCTCTACCTCGCTCGCCTCGGCAACCAGCAGAACTATCTCGAGAAGGACTCGCAGCTCGAGGAGCTGCTCGTCCGCGAACGTTTCCCCCAGTTGGAGATCGCCGCGCGCGGCGGCGCAGACGTGAAGCTCACCCAGGCACGCTACGCGCGCTTTGCACGAACGCTGACGGAGTACCAGGGCTGGGCCGCCCGCCTACGTGCTGACTTCGGTCCTCAGGCGGCGGACTTCGTGCTCGCTCACCGTCTGGTCGAGACTCCGGCCGCCTCACCGGCCGAAGCCGTCGAGGCGATCGGCACTGGGGATGCGAATGGCTATGCGCTGAAACCCTCGGCGGACGCGGAGGGGCTTCGCATCCAGGTGATCGAGATCGAGACGAGCGCCATGCAGAACATCGTGGTGCCCGCCGAGCTGTTCGCCTCACCGATCTACGATCGAGTGCGGACGACGTACGGCCGGCTGGCCGAGATCGTAGGCGGCCTCCCGCCGTTCTCGCTGAAGCTGGGGAAGCAGAGCCAGGATGCACTCACCTTCGAGGAGTTGCGCGATTCCGCCTTGACGCTCGCCAAGAGCGGACTGCAGATCACGCGCTTCAAGGGTCTGAGCGAGATGAACGCAGCCGAGCTCTGGGCCACGACGATGGACCCCGCTCGCCGCATGCTGATTCGTGTCGAGGTCGAGGATGCCGCCGCGGCCGATCTCTGGTTCTCGCGCCTGATGGGGGACGAGGTCGAGCCTCGCCGGCTGTTCATCGAACAGAACGCGCTGGAGGTAAAGAACCTAGATGTCTAATCCGCGGAAAGTGCTTCGCACTTTCCGCGGGTGGAGGGAAGATCATCGCTTCGCTTGATGGAGTTTTGAGAAATGTCTGACTTGACAAACGAACCACTGGGCGCCGGCCGCGTCGAGACGCGCGAGCTCGATCAGGAGGTTCGCACCAGCTTCCTCGACTACGCGATGAGCGTGATCGTGAGCCGCGCACTGCCGGACGTCCGCGACGGGTTGAAGCCCGTGCACCGCCGCGTCCTCTATGCGATGCACGAGGCCGGCTTGCAGCCGAACCGGCCGACGAGAAAGTCCGCCCGCGTCGTCGGCGACGTGATGGGCAATTACCACCCACACGGCGATTCCGCGATCTATGACGCGCTCGTCCGTCTCGCCCAGCCGTTCTCGATGCGCTATCCGCTCATCGACGGCCAGGGATACTTCGGGTCGGTCGACGGCGATCCGGCCGGAGCGATGCGCTACTGCCTGACCGGCGACACACGCGTGGCAACGCCGGAAGGGACGGTCAGGCTCGACTCGATCGTTCCCGATGCGGAGCCCGAGTCCGACAACCCGGTCTCGCTCGAGGTGCTCGACCGGCTCGGCCGCCCGGTGCGAGCCTCGATGTTCTTCCACTCTGGCGAGCACCCGACCCTTCGTCTTCGCACGGTCGAAGGATTCGGGCTCAAGGGCACGGTCAACCATCCAGTTCTCTGCCTGGTCGACATGGCCGGCGTCCCGCTACTGATGTGGAAGCTGCTCGACGAGGTCGCGCGCGGTGACCGTGTCCTCGTCCTGCGCAAGGCCCGCGCTGATTCGGGCGAGATCTCGAATCGTGACCATGCGACAGCGACTCTGATGGGCGCGTTCGTCGCCGAGGGATGGTTCGGCAAGCGGCGGGGGGGCTTCAACAACGTCGACCGGGAGTTCTTCGAGACGGTTCTCTCGGTGTACGACGAGGTCGTCGGCGGTCCCCGCTACGTCTACGAGAGGACGATCCGCTCCGGCAGTCTGCTGCGCGAGCTCGACGTGCACAACCTCGAGTCGGTGCGCAGGAGTCCGCTCGCGTGCCTGGTCGGGGTTTCGAGCGCCGAGAAGGAGATTCCCGAGCTCGTCTGGCGTAGCCCTTTGGCTTTCAAGCAGGCGTTCCTGCGAGCTCTCTTCACGGGAGATGGCTCATGCTCGCTTCTGCCGCGCAACAGCATCCAGATCTCGTACTCGACCCGCAGCGACAAGCTCGCAGACGACATTCAGAAGCTCTTGCTCGAGTTCGGTGTTATCAGCCGCCTCTGTCGGTACGCGAAAGGCGAAGTGAAGGTCGTCATCGGAAACCGCCGCGACGCTCGGTTGTTCGCAACCAGAGTCGGTTTCCTCGGCGCAAAGCAGCTGAAGCTCGAACAGGCATTGATCTCGCTTCCCTCTCTCGGCGCGCTGCGTAGCCGCGATCGCGTCCCGCACGTCGCCGACTACATCCGAGCCGAGTCGGGCGCGACGTCTGTGAACAGGGACTGGCTGGGCCGTCACAACGTTGACCACATTGAGCGTTGGCAGCAAGGGGGGACGGCGATCCGCGAGCGGATCGCGAGCGAGGAGGTCAAGAACGTCATCGAGCCTCTCGTCTCGGGCGACTACTACTACGCGACGGTCGAATCGGTCACGGTCGGTGCGGTCGAGCCTGTCTACTCGCTTCGCGTCGACACCGACGACCACGCGTTCGTCACCAACGGGTTCATCAGCCACAACACGGAATGCCGACTGTCGCGGATGGCGACCGAGCTGCTGCGCGACATCGATGCGGACACGGTCGACTTCGAGCCGAACTACGACGAGTCACGACGCCAGCCGACCGTCCTGCCGTCACGGTTCCCCAACCTGCTCGTCAACGGTTCGTCGGGAATCGCCGTCGGCATGGCGACGAACGTGCCGCCGCACAACCTCGGCGAGGTCGTCGAGGGAATCATCGCCATGATCGAGGACCCGAACATCGACGTCGAGCGGCTCTCGCAGCACATCAAGGGCCCCGACTTTCCGACCGGCGGGTCGATCGTCGGGCGCGGCGGCATTCGCGACGCGTACCGGTCGGGCCGCGGCCGGATCACGGTGCGCGGCCGCGCACACATCGAGCAGCTGCGCGGCGGCAAGAGCGCGATCATCATCACCGAGCTTCCCTACGGCGTCCGCAAGGCCGGCGAGGGCGGCGTGATCGAGAAGATCGCGGACCTGGTCAAGGCGGGTACGCTCACCGAGGTCCCGATGTCGGACGAGGCGCTGCAGGACCACTCCGACAAGGAAGGGATGCGCATCTACGTTGAGCTCAAGCGCGAGGCCGTTCCGCAGGTCGCGCTGAACAAGCTCTTCAAGCTCACTCCCTTGCAGACGACCTTCGGGTACAACGCCGTCGCGCTGGTCGACGGCGTGCCCAAGACGCTCTCGCTCCTGGAGCTGATCAGGCACTACCTCGAGTACCAGCGCGAGGTCGTCACACGCCGGTCCAAGTTCGAGCTGCGGAAGGCCGAGAAGCAGGCCCATGTACTCGAGGGGTACCTGAAGGCGCTCGACCAGCTCGACGCCGTGATCGCCCTCATCCGCGCCGCCGCTGACACCGACGAGGCGCGCACCGGTCTCCAGCGAGACTTCGAGCTGTCGGAGATCCAGGCCCAGGCGATCCTCGACCTGCGCCTCTCGCGCCTGACGAAGCTCGCGCGCGAGGAGATCCAGCGCGACTACGCCGACCTTCAGGAACGCATCGCCGAGTTGCGGGCGATCCTCGGCGATCCTGCGCGGATCGACGGCGTGATCAGGGAAGAGCTGCTGGAGATCAAGGAGGCGTATGGCAAGTCCGACGACCGCCGCACCGAGATCGTGCAGGCGGAGGACGAGCTCGAGCTGGAGGACCTGATCGCGGAAGAGGACATGGTGATCGCGATCACCCGCTCCAACTACATCAAGCGCTTACCGGTCACGACGTATCGCGAGCAGCGCCGCGGCGGCATCGGCGTCATGGGCATGGATCTGAAGGACGAGGATTACATCGAGCACCTCTTCGTCGCGTCGACGCACGATTACATCCTTTTCTTCACGAACGTCGGCAAGGTCTACCGGCTCAAGGTGCACGAGCTGCCGCTCGGCTCGCGCCAGTCCAAGGGGCGGGCGATTCAGAACCTGTTGCCCTTCCGGCAGGACGAGCAGGTGCGCGCAGTGGTGCAAACGCGGAACTTCGAGGAGTCGGAGTATCTCGTGTTCGCGACGAAGAAGGGGGTCGTCAAGAAGACACGGTTGTCGGCGTACAACACACCGCTCCGCTCGGACGGGATCATTGCGATCAAGATGCGCGACGGAGACGAGCTCGTCGGCGTCCGGCACGCTTCGGGTAGCGACGACGTCCTCATGGTCTCGCGCAAGGGACAGGCGATCCGCTTCCACGAGACCGACGTGCGGCCGATGGGACGCGATGCCTCGGGTGTCCAGGGGATGCGTCTGCGAACCGCCGATGAAGTGATCGCGGTGAACATCGCGCACGACGATGCCGACGTCCTGGTCGTGACCGAGAACGGGTACGGCAAGCGGACGCCGGTGCGCGACTATCCGGTGAAGGGACGAGGCGGCCTTGGGGTCAAGACGGTTCAACTCACCGAGGCGAAGGGGCAGCTCGCGGGCTCGCGGGTCGTCCGCGACGGCTATCAGGTGATGCTCATCTCGGACGGCGGGACGGTCATCCGCATGGCGGTCGACGACATCAAGCGGTCGGGTCGCTCGACCCAGGGGGTCATCGTCATGCGACTGCGAGAGGGCGAGCATGTCTCGAGCCTGGCGCCGGTGGTCGAGCCTGCAGAGGACAAGAGCGATGCCCCAAATGAGTTAGAACCTGTGCTCGAGCCCTGAGTTGAGGCCACAAATCTCCGCAATGCGCGCTCTCGAACGGGGGACATTTTGAAGAAACCCCTTCCCGATCAGGAAAAAGAGCGGTATACCTTTGAAACAAGGGGTACCTCCGGAACGGAAGACGAGGGCGACATGGCAGTCAGTCGACAGGTAGACCTTCTCGAGCCCATCGACCTCGCAGAGCATCTCGGCAAGGTCGAGCTCTATCTCGGACAGGTCTGCCAGATCGCGGGCATCTCGAAGATGCAGCTCGATTACTGGACGAACAAGGCGCAGATCCCGACCAAGGGCAAGAAGCAGCGGATCTACGACATCGAGGCGCTCGAGACGGTCATGCTCATCAAGCAGGCGAAGGACAAGGGCCTCAATCTCGGCGCCGCGATCGACGCAGCTCGCCGCTTCCGCGAACTGTCCGCGCAGAATCCGCCAGTTTCGCCGGCCTGACGATCCCCGGGGGGTGCCTACCGCGCAAGGGTAGGAGCTGCCGCCGCGCGTAGCCTTGCGGCCGCTTCTTCCGGCGCAAGGGTATTGACGAAGATCTCTGCGCCGAGCTCGAGGCCGGCAAAGATCGTCAGTCGCGGAAACAGGACCAGCTGCCAGTCGCGGTCGCTGTGTTCGAGCCACGCGTTCAGCGGCGCTGGCCCTTCCAGGGTGTGCAAGTGCCGGACGACCTTCGCGAGGAGCCGCAGCGCGGGTCCCAGTCGGTCGCTGCTCAAGGCGTCGGGTTCAGGATCCACGGGCGCCACGACTGTCTCGTACGGGACGCGGCTCGCCCAGGGGCAGGCGACGGTCAACCCGCCTTCGGTGAGGACGGTTTCGCCCCGAGGCCGGGCCCGATGACGAGGCGGTTCCGGCAGCCAGACGAGCTGTGAGTGCGAATGCGGCAGGCTCGCGCCCGCCTCGCGGCCCTCGTTCAGGAGCGGAAAGATGTAGCCGGGCTCCGCCCGAGCTCGCCTGCGCCAGGCGTCCGCGACCAGGTCGAGCTCCCTGTCCTCCAGCTCGGCAATGGAGCGCACGTGCCGCCGGCTGTGGACGACGACCTCTTGTCGGGCGAATGCCGGGTAGAGATTTGGAACGACGCGCACGCTCCAATCGCCCTCCTCCGGCAGGACGAGCGCCTGCGGCGGGGTCATGTGCTCATGACCTGCGCAGAATGGGCACGACGCGAGCTCCTCCGGCGTCGGCGGATCGAGCTGCGGGCGTGAGGCGCCCGGACGCCTGGCCCGGCCGGGCGCGATCACAGCGAGGCGCCCTGACTCCGGATCGCGGCGAAGCTCGCCGCTCAGGTCGTCTCGCCGGGCCTTTTTTCCAGGAAAGGCCTGATCAGGTCGACCGGGAAGACGATCGTCGTTGCCTGCGACGAGCCGAGCTCGAGCAGCGTCTGCAAGTAGCGCAGCTGTAGTGCGACCGGCTGCTCGCCGATCACCGCGGCGGCGTCCTTCAGTCGCTCGGCCGCCTGGAACTCACCCTCGGCGTTGATGATCTTTGCGCGCCGCTCACGCTCGGCCTCGGCCTGTCGTGCCATGGCACGCTGCATCGACGACGGTATCTCGACGTCTTTGACCTCGACGATCGACACCTTGATCCCCCACGGTGCCGTGGACTCGTCGATGATGCCCTGCAGGATCGCGTTGATCTTCTCGCGCTCCGAGAGCAGCTCGTCGAGCACGTGCTGACCCAGCACCGAGCGCAACGTCGTCTGCGCGATCTGCGACGTCGCGACCATGAAGTTCTCGATCTGCACGATCGCAGCCTTCGGGTCGACGATCCGGAAGTAGGCGACCGCGTTGACGCGCACGGGCACGTTGTCCTTCGTGATCACTTCCTGCGGCGGGATCGTCAGCGTGATCGTGCGCAGGTCGACCTTGACCATCCGGTCGACGACGGGGATGAGCAGGAACAGGCCAGGTCCCTTCGGGGCCGGGAGGAGTCGCCCGAGACGGAAGATGATTCCACGCTCGTACTCGCGCGCAACCTTGATCGCCGAGAAGAGGAACAGGACGACCAGAAAGAGCAGGACGGCGACGATGATGATCGCGGCGCTCACGGAGGTGATCCTACGCGGTCGGTCCTAGCTGGGGGAATTTCCCGGTTCCCCCGGACCCCTTCCATTGGTTCGCTGCGCGAACGGACGTTTCACGTCGGTTCGGGTCGGACCGTGATGACCAGTCCGTCGAGCGACTCGACTCGAACTCGTTCGCCGGGGTGAAGCTGCTCGCCGCCGGGTGTTCGCGCCTGCCAGAGCTCGCCGTTGACGTAGACGAGGCCGTTCCCGCGAACCTCGCCGACGGAGCCGGCGATCATCTGGGGGTCGACCTCGACCGGCTTGTGTCGTACCTGCCAGGCCTTGCTGACCGCGAACGCCCACACGGCGCCGAGCCCGACCGCCACGCTGATGACGAGCGGTTTCGACGTGTGGTACGGCGCAGGGGCGTTCTGGAAGAGCATGATCGAGCCGACTGCCAGGCAGATGAGTCCGGCAACCGTGAGCGCACCGTGACTCGTGACATGCACGTCGGCGACGAGTAGGCCGACGCCGAGGAGCAGGAGTAGCAACCCCGCCCAGCTGATCGGCAGCACCGAGAAACCGAACAGCGCGGTCACGAGCGAGACGGCTCCGAGTGCGCCCGGAAGTACGACTCCCGGGTGGAAGATCTCGAAGCCGATCCCGGCGAGGCCCGCGAGGAAGAGCAGCGGCAGGATGTTCGGGTCGAGCAGCGTGTTCAGCACGCGCGCGAAGAAGCTCATGTGGGAGTTGTGGATCTCGGCGCCGGCGAGTTGGCGGACGTATCCGCGCGGCTTGGTCTTCACGCCTCGAGCCTGCTTGAGGAGGGCGGGTACCGTCGGGGCGATCGCGTCGATCACGTGCATGCGGAGCGCCTCCGGCGCTGTCGCGTTCGTGGCCACGCGAACCGCGCGGTCCGCCCACTCGGCGTTGCGGCCGTGACTCTGCGCCAGTGCCCGCAACGAGGCGGCCTCGTGGTTGATGAGCTTGCGCCGGAGATCCTTGCCGATGTTCTGTCCGCCCGAATCGATCGGTGTCGACGAGCCGATGTTCGTCTCCGGCGCCATCGCGAGGTAGTCCGCCGCCTCGGCGATCCATACTCCGGCCGAGCCTGCGAACGAGCCGTTCGGGCCGACCCAGACGAGGACGGGGAGCTTCGCGCTCAATTCGCAGAGCACGATCTTGTCCTTCGAGTCGAGCAGCCCGCCCGGTGTGTGGAGGACGATCACCGCAGCCGCATAACCGTCCTTCGGAGCCTGGCTCAGCTGATGGCAGAGGTAGTTCTGCGTGACCGGGTTGACGTCTCCGTCGAAGTGGATCGCGAGAACCTTCGGAGTCGCCGCGCCGGCCGGAGAGGCAAGCGCGAGAAGCGCTCCGAGGAGCAAAAGTCCCCGCAAAAAGGCGCTCTTCAACTCGTAAGGATTCTATCAGGACAACGCCTGCACCCTTGAGGCCGACAGGATGGGCAGGCACCCTTGTTTCAGGATCGCCGCCGTCATGAGGCTTCTCCTTGCCGCAGCACTCGCTTTTTTCGCCGCGCCCGCGGCGGCCTTCGCCGATGCGACGCTGACCATGCGCGAAGTGCCGCTGCACGGCGAGCGCACGTTGGCGGCGTCGGCGGCTTAGTTCGACATGGTCGGTCTGCACTGGCGCGGCCCCGGCTCGGTCCAGTTCCGCACGCGTTCGCAGGCCGGCAGGTGGAGTGCCTGGCGCCGCGCCGATCCCGAGGGTGAGGACCTGCCGGACGTTGGGAGCGCCGAAACGCGGGCCAGCCGCGGTTGGCGCCTCGGGAACCCGTACTGGACAGGGCCGTCCAATCGCATCGCGTATCGGCTTCACGGCCGCGTCCTCCGACTGCGCACCTACTTCGTCCGGAGTCCGGAGGAACGCATCCCGTTACGGCGCGTGTCCATGGCGGGCTCGCCGCCGATCCTCTCCCGCTTCGCCTGGGGGGCGAACGAGGCGATCAGGCGAGCGCCGCCGAGCTACGCGCCGAGCGTGCAGTTCGCGCTGGTTCATCACACGGCCGGGACGAACTCGTACACGGCGTCGCAGTCGGCGGCGATCGTGCGCGGCATCGAGGTCTACCACGTCCAGGGAAACGGCTGGAACGACATCGGCTACAACTTTCTCGTCGACAAGTACGGCCAGGTTTTCGAGGGCCGATACGGCGGAGTGGACAAGAATGTGATCGGCGCGCACGCCGAGGGTTTCAACACCGGTTCCGTCGGAGTTGCGATGCTCGGGACCTACGGGTCGGCTGCGCCCCCCACCGTGGCGCGGAACGCCCTGGCCAGTCTGCTCGCCTGGCGGCTCGACCTTGCACACGTCGACCCGAGGTCGACCCTCACGTGGGTCTCGGGTGGAAACGCGAAGTTTGCGGCGGGCGTACCGGTGATCTTGCGGGCTGTCTCGGGTCACCGTGACACGGGCTTCACCAGCTGTCCGGGGGCCGCCCTCTATGCTCAGCTCGGCGCAATCGCCCAGAAGGCCGCTTCGGTCGGGCTCCCCAAGCTCTACGGCCCCGCCGTGCACGGCAGTCTCGGCGGCCAGGTGCGCTTTCAGGCGCGTCTGAGCCAGGCGCTTTCGTGGACGGTGACGGTGGCCGACTCCACGGGCGCGGTCGTCGCGACGGGAACCGGGACGAGCCAGGTCGTCGACTGGACGTGGGACGCCTCGACGGTCACGCCCGGTCTGTACGCCTGGACGATCGCGGCCGGCGATTCCCTCCGCCCGGCAACCGGAACGATCGGTGCGAAATCCGTCGCCCTCGCGCTCACCTCGGCGGCTGCAACCCCGCGGACGATTACCCCGGATGGCGACGGCCAGACGGACTTCAGCCAGATCTCGTACACGTTGAGCGCGCCCGCGACGGTGACTGCGACGCTACGCGGTCCAGACGGAGGCGAGCTTTCCGTGCTGTTCTCGCAACGACGTCAACCCGGCAAACAGTCGTTCCGCTTCGCCGCCGCGGGTGTCGCCGACGGCCGCTACGAGATCGTGTTGAGCGCGACCGATGGAAAGCAGACGGTGACCTCCATCGTGCCCGTGCTCGTCGACCGCACCGTTCGGCTCTTCGCGGCGGCCCCGGCGGCCTTTTCTCCGAACGGAGACGGGGTGGCCGATGAGCTCGCTTTCAGCTTCGAGCTCACCCAGTCCGCGTCCGTCCACCTCGACATCGCACAGGCGGGCAAGACGGTCGCGTCCGTCTACTCCGCTGACCTGCAGCCGGGCTCGCAGAGCGTCACATGGACCGGGGCAGGCGTGAAGGACGGCAAGTACGCCGGAGTCCTCACTGCGACCAACGACGTCGGCTCGGTCGTGCACACCCTCCTGTTCCGGATCGACCGAGTGCCTCCGCAACTGCGTGTGCTCTCGTTCCCGCGACTGCGCTTCCGGGTCAGCGAAGCGGCGATGATCCGCCTGACGCTCAACGGCAGGCTCCTGACCAGAACCGTACGGGCGGGCATCTTCTCCTTCCGCAGCGCGCGTGTCCGCAGCGTGCGTATCTTCGCGAGGGACGCTGCCGGGAACCTCAGCCGGACGCTGAGGTATCCGTAGCCCAGGCGTCGTAGGCCCGCTCGAGCCGGACCAGGATCTCGACGAGGAGCCGGGCCCGGTCGACGGGCTCGCCGAGTTCGAGCCGCAGCGAGGTCGGCTCGGTACGGGCATCCTCCGGAAGCTGCTCCGAGGTCTGGTTGACGTTGACGCCGACGCCGAGAACGACCCGACCCTCGCTCGATTCGGCCAGGATTCCCGCCACTTTCCGCCCGTCGATCAGCACGTCGTTGGGGAACTCGATGACCGGCTCGATCCCGGTCAGCTCTGCGATCGCCTCGGCAACCGCGCCGCCGGCAATCAGCGAGAGCTCGGGCAGCCTGGCGGCCGCGACTCGAGGCAGGAGCAGCACCGAGACGAGCACACTCGTTCGGGCAGAGGCCTGCCAGCTGCGGCCGAGCCGGCCGCGGCCCTCGGTCTGTTCCTCTGCGACCGCAACCGTGCCCTCGGCCGCTTCCTCTCGGAGCAGGCGCTGCGTCGACGGGCAGACCTCTTCGTACAGGTAGACGTGGCCGAAGCGGCCGCGCAGAAGCGGTTTCACGGCGTCGGGGGCGAGCGAATCCGCCACGCTCCTACACTAGAGCGCACAATGCAACTGCCACGTAGCCGCCGCCGTCCAATTCACCAGACCTTCCGTTCGGAGGGGCCACTCGTCTATGCACGGCTGAGCGATCCGATTCTGGTGAAACGAGCGAAGGACGGCGACAGGCAGGCGCTCGCGGCGCTCTGTGAGCGGCACGCCCCGCGCGTGGAGAAGCTCGCCGGGCACCTCTTGCGTGATCCGGAAGATGCCCGCGACGCTGCCCAGGAGGCGCTGACGAAGCTCTGTACTCGGATCGGACAGTTCCGGGGGGAATCGCAGTTCTCCACGTGGCTGCACCGCCTGACCATGAATGCCTGCAGCGACGTTGCGAAGCGTCAGAGCGCCCGGGCCTGCGAACCGCTGCTCGAGGATCGCCGGGCGTCGACCGATGCCGACCCGGCGCGCGAGGCCGATCGAGCGGAGCTCCGTGGCGAGTTGAACCGTCGCCTCGGCGAGATTCCGCCCGACCAGGCCCGAGTGGTCGTCCTGAAGGACGCGCTCGGCCTGTCGTTCGAAGAGATCGCCGCTGCAGCCAGGATGCCCGTCGGAACGGCGAAGTGCTACGCGCACCGGGGCCGCAATCAGCTGCGGGACAAGCTCTCGGACGTCGCGTGATCATCGGCCGGTGACCGTCACGACGCCTTTCGGCCGGGAAGCGATCGAGGAGATCCTTCCCCACCGCGAGCCCTTTCTCTTGATCGACGAGGTGCTCGAGCTTCGGCCGGGCGAGGGCGCGGTCGCCCGGAAGACCGTGCGCGAGGACGAGTGGTACCTCCGCGGTCACTTTCCGGGCCGTCCGGTGATGCCCGGCGTCCTGATCGTCGAGGCCCTGGCTCAGACCGGCGCTGTGGCGGTGTTGAGCGAGGAGGAGAACCGCGGTCGGCTGGCGCTCTTCGCAGGCATCGACGAGTGCCGGTTCAAGCGTCTCGTCGAGCCGGGCGACGTGCTCGAGTTGCGCTGCGACCTCGAACGCGTCCGCGGGCCGATCGGTCGCGGGAAGGCGGAGGCACGGGTCGGCGGCGAGCTCGCGTGTCGAGCAGTGCTGACCTTCGCGGTGGAGCGATGAGCGGCGCGCGGAGATGGTGAACCCTGAAGAAGCGGGCTCGTGGGGGAAGCATGGTTTCCCTCACGGGAGAGAGCCGCAGGCGAACGACGCGGGGGAGCAATGATCGGCAAAGCGGCCGGGCCGCCGATCTCGATCACGGGTCTGGGTGCCTATGCCCCGGATCGCGTGCTCACGAACGATGAGCTCTCGACGATCGTCGACACGACCGATGAGTGGATCATGGAGCGCACGGGCATTCGGGAACGCCGGATCGCCGCGCCCGAGCAGGCCCTCACCGACCTCGCCCTTCCGGCCGCGCACGCGGCACTCGACGGGGCGGGGGTGGCGGCGCGCGACATCGACCTTCTGCTCTGCGCAACCGTCACGCCGGACATGATGTTCCCCACGTCGAGCGCTCTCCTCGCAGACATGCTGGGCGCGGAGGACGCCGCGGCGTGCGACCTCCTCGCCGGCTGCACGGGCTTCATGTATGCGCTTGCGCAGGCGTACGGAATGATCGCTGCGGGTCTCGCCGGCCGCGCACTGGTCGTCGGTGGAGACGTCCTGTCGCGCATCCTCGACTGGACCGACCGCTCGACCCTCGTGCTGTTCGGAGACGGTGCGGGCGCGGTGGTGCTCGAGAAGGTCGATCGCCCGGGCTTCCTGGGCTTCGAGCTCGGAGCGGACGGCGGCGGCGGGGTCCACCTCTCGCTTCCGGGTAGCGGCTCTCGTCACATCGAGGACGCGACGGGCAACGGTTACGTGCAGATGAACGGAAGAGAGGTCTTCAAGTTCGCGACCCGCGTCCTCGTCTCATCCGCACAAGCCGTGCTCGATCGCTGTGACGCCTCCGTCGACGACGTCGACGTCTACATTCCCCACCAGGCGAACGTCAGAATCATGGATCATGCGGCCCAGAAGCTGGGCATCCCGCGCGAGCGCATGGTGGTTAACGTTGACCGGTATGGCAATACCTCATCCGGTTCGATCCCGCTGGCACTGGCGGACGCGCAGGCGCAAGACAGGTTGAAGGAAGGAGATCTGGTGCTGATGACGGGCATGGGAGCAGGGCTCACCTGGGGCTCCGCGCTGATGGAGTGGACCCGATGAAGAGGGGCCTCGTCGCATTCTGCTTCCCCGGCCAGGGCTCGCTCGAGGTGGGCATGGGCCGGGACATCGCCGCGGCTGTGCCGGAAGCGATGGACGTCTTCGAGCGGAGCAGCATCGCTGCCGGGCTCGATCTCAAGCGGCTTTGCTTCGAAGCCTCCGAGGAGGAGCTGGTCGAGACGGAGGTGCAACAGCCCGCCCTCGTCGCGACGAGTCTCGCTGTCTTGGCCGCACTTCGCGCGCGCGGGATCAAGCCCGATTTCGTCATCGGCCACTCGGTGGGAGAGTTCGCCGCGCTTGCGGCGGCGGGAGCGCTGAAGGTCGAAGAGGCGGTGGCGCTCGTGCGGGAGCGTGGATTGGCGATGGCCGAGGCCGCGCGCACGAATCCCGGCTCGATGGCCGCGATCCTCGGCCTTGACGACGAAGTCGTCGAGCGCATCTGCCGGCGCATCCTCAACGTGTGGCCTGCGAACTACAACTGCCCCGGCCAGATCGTGGTCTCCGGCGAGACCCTCGCGGTCGACGAAGCGTGTGCCACCGCCGAGGAGGAGGGCGCGCGCCGTGCCGTGAAGTTGCGGGTCTCCGGCGCCTTCCACAGCCCGCTCGTGGCACGCGCCGCCGATCGGCTGCGACCCGCACTGGAGCGGGTCAGGTTCGTCGAGCCGACCGCACCCTTCATGTCCACGGTGACCGCCCGGATCGAGTCGGCAAAGCGGATGGGCCCCTTGCTGGTCGAGCAGCTCACCGCGCCCGTTCGGTTCACGCAGGCAGCGCAGGCGTTGATCAAGGAAGGCGCGCACACCTTCGTCGAGGTCGGTCCAGGCAACGTGCTCGGCGGGCTCGTGAAGCGAATCGATCGGAGCGTGAAGACCGTGTCCGTCTCGACGCCCGAGGAGATCGACAAGCTCGAGGAGACCCTCGCCTCTGCCTGAACTGCGATTCGCGTCGCTGGAAGGGAAGACCGCCCTCGTCACCGGCGGTTCGCGGGGGATCGGGCGGGCAATCGCCGTCGAGCTCGCGCGTGCCGGGGCCGATGTCACTCTCAGCTACCGCTCGGGCAAGGACGAGGCGGAGGAGGTGGCGAAGGAGGCGGGCGCTCGCGCCGTCGAGGCCGACGTCTCGGATCCTGAGCAGGCGAGGTCGTTGGTCGATGCTGCCGGCGAGCTCGACGTACTCGTCAACAACGCGGGCATCACGCGCGATGGGTTGCTCGCGCGTATGTCGGACGAAGACTGGCGGATCGTGATCGAGACGAATCTTCACGGCACGTTCCATACGTGCAGAGCCGCGGTGCGCGGAATGATGAAGCGCCGCGTCGGCGCGATCGTCAACGTCTCGAGCATCGTCGGCCTGCACGGGAATCCGGGCCAGACGAATTACTCGGCCTCCAAGGCGGGCATCATCGGCTTCACGAAGGCACTCGCACGCGAGCTCGGCAATCGGGGCGTACGCGCAAACGTCGTAGCGCCGGGCTACATCGATACGCGGTTGACGCAGGTGATCGCCGACGACATGAAGGAGCTCATGCTGGCCAACACTCCGCTCGGCCGCTTCGGCCGGCCGGAGGACGTCGCGGGGGCGGTACGGTTCCTATGCTCGGACGCCGCCGCTTTCATCACCGGCGAGGTCTTGCTCGTCGACGGGGGACTGGGGATGTAATGGCTGTCAACGGCAACGGACATAGGCGAGTCGTCATCACCGGGATCGGAGCCCTCACACCCCTCGGCAACGACGCCGAGACCTCCTGGCGGAACCTGGTCGCCGGTGAGTCGGGGGCGGGCCCGATCACGCAGTTCGATTCGAGTGACTACTTCGTCCATTTCGCGTGCGAGGTGAAGGACTTCGACCCTTCGAACTGGATCGACCGCAAGCAGGCGAGGCGGATGGACCGGTTCGCCCAGCTCATCCTGGCCGCTGCGCGCCAGGCCGAGGCCGACTCGGGACTCGAAATCGCCGCCGACGGCGATCGCATCGGTGCATCGATCGCAACCGGGATCGGTGGGATCAAGTCGTTCCAGGATTGCTACGACACATTGATCCGGCGGGGGCCCGACCGGGTGAACCCGTTTGCGATCCCGTGCATCATCCCGAACATGGGCGCGGGCTGGGTATCGATGGAGCTCGGCACACGCGGTCCGTTGTCCTCCGAGTGCACGGCGTGCGCAGCGTCGAACATGGCGATCGGGCAGGGGCTCGACGACATTCGACTCGGGCGGGCGGACGTGATGCTGTGCGGCGGCACTGAATCCGCGATCAACCAGGTCGGCATCGCCGGCTTCGGCGCGATGCGCGCCCTCTCGCGGCGAAACGACGACCCGAAGGGGGCGAGCCGCCCGTTCGACGCAGGGCGCGACGGATTCGTGATGGGCGAGGCCGGTGCGGTGCTTGTCCTCGAAGAGCTCGAGCGCGCCCGCGCACGAGGCGCCAAGATCTACGCGGAGGTTGCCGGATACGGGCTTTCCTCCGATGCGAAGCACGTGACCGAGCCAGATCCGACCGGCCGAAATCCCGCCCGGGCGATGACGATGGCCTTTGCGGACGCGGGAATCGATCCGAAGGAGGTGGACTACATCAACGCGCACGGAACCTCGACTCCGCTGGGCGACGCGGCGGAGACGCGCGTCATCAAGCTTGCGCTCGGCGAGGAGAAGGCAGGTATGACGCCGATCTCGTCGACGAAGGGCGCGACCGGCCATTGTCTCGGAGCCGGCGGCGCCGTCGAAGCGATCTTTTCGACGCTCGCGATCCGCGACGGCAAGCTTCCGCCCACGATCAACTACGAGGTGGAGGACCCGGAGTGCGACCTCGACTACATCCCGAACGAGTCGCGTGACGCCGACGTGCGCGTCTCGGTGTCGAACTCGTTCGGCTTCGGCGGGCACAACGCGTCGATCGTCCTGAAGCGCCTACAGGAGTAGCCACGCTGTGGCGGCGGACCGGTGGGCAACGTTCGACTGCTACGGAACGCTGATCGACTGGAACGGCGGGATTCGCCGGGAGCTGGCCCGGGTTTTCGGCGAGGAGCGGGCTGATACCCAGCTCGAGCGCTACCACGAGGTCGAGCCGGCGCTGCAGGTGGGCGGCGGGCGCACCTACCGCGAGGTCATGACGGCGGCGATGGGCGAGCTGGGTGCACCTCTGGGAGAGGAGGCGGGCCTCGCTGCCGCTCTCCCGTCATGGGAGCCGTTCCAGGAGGTGCGGGCCGCCCTCGAGGAGGCCCGTGCCAGGGGTTGGAAGCTGGCCATCCTGTCCAACTCGGACCGTGACCTGATCGATGCGTCACTGGCGCAGATCGGTGTCTCGTTCGAGCTCGCCATCGTCGCGTCGGAGATCGGCTCGTACAAGCCGGCGCCTACCCACTGGCTGCGGTTCTTCGAAGTGACGGGTGCGCCGCGGGAGTTGCACGTCCACGTGGCCCAGAGCCACTATCACGACATCGTGCCGGCGCACGAGCTGGGCCTGCGCACGATCTGGATCAACCGCTATGCGGAACGTCACGAGCTGCGACCCTCGCGCGAGCTCTCCGATCTAGCCGGGCTGCCCGACACACTCGATGAACTTGTCCGTGCCTGAAGGGTTCAGCGTCCGCGAAGCAACGGCGGCCGACGTCGAGCCCGCCGCCGCGGTCCTCAACGCCGAGGAAGTGGATCTGCGTGGACACTCGGACTGGGGAGTCGATGAGACGACCCACATCTGGCGGCTTGCAAATCTCGAGGCGACCTGGATGGTCGAGACGACCGAAGGCCTGACTGCCGCCGTTGTGTTGGCGATCGACCGCGGTGGTGAACGTGAGGCCTGGGTGACGGTCCATCCGGACTTCACGGGACAGGGCCTCGCGACGGCTCTGCTCGCGACGACCGAACAGCACGCTCGCGCAGCCGGGCTGACCAAGTTGAAGCTGGGTGCGTTCGCCGAGAACGAGGGAGCGTGCAGGCTCTTCGAACGCCACGGTTTTCGGGAGGCACGCCACTACTTCGGCATGCGGATCGACTTCGATCGCCCGCCGAGCCCTCCCACGTGGCCTCCCGGCATCGAGGTCGCGACGTTCCAGCCTGACGATGCGAGAGCGTTCCATCAGGCGCTTGGCGAATCGTTCGAGGACGAGTGGGGATTCCATCATCCACCCTTCGAAGAGTGGAAACGAGAGCGCCTCGACGTGCCGGAGACGGACACGTCTCTGTGGTTCGTCGTACGCGACGGCGACGAGATCGCCGCCGTCGCACGCTGCGATCCGAAGCGCGAGGGAGGAGGCTGGGTCGGCGCACTCGGCGTGAGAAGGGCGTGGCGCAAGCGGGGGATCGGGCTCGCCCTCCTGCGGCATGCATTCGTCGAGTTCCACCGGCGAGGCGAGTCGCACGTCGGCCTTGGCGTCGATACGCAGAACGCGAGCGGAGCGACGCGTCTCTACGAGCGGGCAGGCATGCGCGTGCTCAACGAGGACGTCGTGTACGAGAAGGATCTGACGTGAGCCGCCTCCGGGCGAAATGCCCGGACTGCAAGACCTTCACGGCGGTAGCGCTCGGGCCGGAGTACGAGTGCCATGCCTGCGGCCGTGTCTTTCGCTCCGGTCTGGTTCGTGTTCCACAGGCCTGGGGCGAGGGCGGCGAGGCGATGGCGGAGGCGGCTTGGCTCGAGCTGCCGCAGCCGGAGACCGCAATCGTCGAGGGCGACACTCTGGAGGAGCAGAACCTTGCGCTCGCCGCCGATCTGCCCGAGCGACCGCTCGTGCTCGGCGGCTGCTGTTGCGCCCACATCGGCGCCGTCGAGGGTCTGGCAGCGCGTCAGGAGCGGCTGTCTCTGATCTGGTTCGATGCCCACGGCGACCTCAACACGCCCGAAACGTCGCCGTCCGGGAACCTGTGGGCGACACCGCTACGGACGCTGATCGACTCGGGCGCCGTGCGGGCCGAGGATGTCGCGCTCGTCGGCGCACGGAGCCTCGATGCGCCCGAGCAGGAGTACATCTCCGCTCGGGGCATTCGCGTCGGCGAGGAGGGCATCGGAAGGGCACTTGATGGTTCGGCCTGCGCCTACGTCGCGTTCGACGTGGATGTGCTGGAGCCCTCCGAAGTCTCCGTTTTCATGCCGGAGCCGGGCGGTTTCTCACTCGCTGAGGCCGAGCGCTTGCTGCGGGCGATCGACGCCCGGACGAACGTCCTCGGGGCCGGATTCACGGGCGCCACGTTCGAAGCCGCGAACGTCGGCCCTCTGGCCAGGCTCGCCGCGGCGCTCGAGCTCTAGGGCGCGCACGCAACCGTCGGCGCTTGGCGCCCGTCTAAACTCGACTGTTCATGTCCTCTCGGATCGACGTCTCCATCGAGCACCGGAACGTCCCAGAGCCACCGGGAAAGAAACACCCGAACACGTGTCCCGCCTGCGATTCGCACTACCGGGACGACGAGCTCGAGGCGGCTCTCTGGGTGTGCCCGCACTGCGGTCACCACTTCACGATGCGCGCTCGGACTCGGATCGCGTCGCTGGCGGACGAAGGCTCGTTCTCGGAGGAAGCAGCCGACCTCCGTTCGGAGGACCCGCTCGACTTCTTCGACCTTCGTCCCTACACCGAACGGCTCGCGGAGGCCGAGATGAAGACCGGGCTCGGCGAGGCGATGGTGATCGGCCAGGCCGCGATCGACGGCAACGGTTGCGAGCTGGCGGTGATGGACTTCTCCTTCATGGGCGGCTCGATGGGCAGCGTCGTCGGAGAAAAGTTCTCTCGAGCATGCGACAGTGCCGCGCAGCGCGGCGTGCCGCTCGTCTCCATCACCGCGTCCGGCGGCGCGCGGATGCAGGAGGGGATCCTGTCCCTGATGCAGCTGCCGAAGACGGTCTGCGCCGTCGAGGATCTGCACGACGCGGGTCAACCGATGATCAGCGTGATGACACACCCGACGACCGCTGGGGTGCTGGCGAGCTTTGCCAGCCTGGGCGACGTGATCGTTGCCGAGCCCGGAGCTCTCCTCGCCTTCACCGGGCCGCGAGTCGTCCAACAGACGACCCGAGAGAAGCTGCCCGAGGACTTCGGACTCGCCGAGCAGAACCTTCGTTTTGGTCACATCGACGCGATCGTTCCACGGCCCGAGCTCAGGGCCTATGTCACACGCCTGCTGCGGCTCTTCGGCCCGAATGGCGACTGACCACGAGTTGCGGCTGCGCGAACGCCTGACGCGTCTGCGCGGCCTCAACCTGCTCGGCGGCACGCGGCTGTCGGCCGAGCTCGAGAAGCTGCAGCGCCAGCTCGAACGCATCCAGGCGGCGCCGACGGACGAGGAGATCTGGCGCTCCGTCGAGCTCGCGCGACATCAGGATCGTCCGTACACGCTGGACTACGTGGAGCGTCTGTTCGAGGACTGGGTCGAGCTCCACGGGGACCGCGGCCGCGCGGACGACGCTGCCGTCGTGGTCGGGATCGGGCGCTTCGAAGGACGGACGGTCGCGCTGATCGGAAATCAGAAGGGACGCGACATCAAGGAGCGTACGAAACGGAACTTCGGCATGGCGTATCCCGAGGGGTATCGCAAGGCAATGCGGTTGATGGAGCTCGCCGAACGCCACGGGTTCCCACTGCTCAGCCTGGTCGACATTCCCGGTGCGTACCCGGGCGTCGCCGCCGAGCAGCACGGCCAGGGCGGCGCAATCGCACGCTCGCAGGCGCTCATGTCCCGTCTCGGCGTTCCGATCGTCACGTGCGTGATCGGCGAGGGGGGATCCGGCGGCGCGATCGCGACGGCGCTCGCGGATCGAGTGCTGATGCAGGCGAACTCCATCTACACGGTGATTTCGCCCGAGGGTTGCGCCGCGATCCTCTGGCGCGATGCGGCGGAGGCCAAGAAGGCCGCGGCGGCCTTCAAGCCGGACGCCGTCCATTGCCTCGAGCTGGGGGTGATCGACAGCATCGTCCCCGAGCCCGAGGGCGGTGCACATACCGACCCGGACGAGGCTGCGCGCCTCCTGGGGGAAGCCCTGAGAGACGCCCTCGACGAGCTGGAACCCATCCCCGCCGACGAGCTGAAGCGCACACGCCGAGCCAAATTCCGCTCGTTGGGCGTTTACGCCTGAGTCAACGTCTCACCTGTGGATAGCTGCGAGCTTCCCGCAGATTCCGGCAGGTTTCTGGCCCGGACGGTTCTCGGCTCTCCACAACATCCACAGCCTTTTCCCCGGACCCTGGAACGACTTCGGGCCGGCAAACCGGCCCGAAGAGTCGACCCCCCCGCTGGGTGGAGAAGCTTTTCGGAGGGCAAGAGCCTCCTTTTGAACTAATGCTTTTGCCCGGTAGCTTCGGGTTGAAACATGCGCTCGAGGGGGTACCCGAGGCTCCATGCGACCGATCTGGAGCGGCACGATCTCCTTCGGCCTCGTCAGCGTCCCGGTGCGGATGTTCACCGCGACGCAGTCGAAGGAGTTGCGTTTCCACTTCCTCCACAAGAAGGACCTGACCCCGATCGCCTACGAGAAGGTTCGGCGGGACGATCGTGAGCCTGTGGACCCCGATGAGATCGTGCGGGGCTTCGAGATCGAGAAGGGTCGCTACGTACCGCTCGAGGACGAGGACCTCGACCGGCTCGACGTCGAGTTGACGCACTCGATCGACATCTGTGACTTCGTCTCTCTGGAAGAGATCGATCCCGTCTACTTTCGCAAGGCGTACTACCTCCTCCCGGCCGAGGGCGCCGAGAAGCCGTACCGCCTACTCGTTCGCGCGCTCGAGGAGACCGGGAGGGTCGCCATCGCCAAGGTCGTGATCCGCAACAAGCAGCACCTGGCCGCCGTCAGGCCGTACGAGGACGTGCTCTTGCTCGAGACCATGTACTACGCAGACGAGGTGAGGAAGCCGCAGGCCCTCGACGGCGAGCTCGGCACCGCCAGGTTGCAGAAGACCGAGGTCGAGCTGGCCAAGTCCCTCGTCGAGAATCTGAGCGAGACGTTCGAACCGGAGAAGTACGACGACCAGTACCGCAAGGAGCTCCTGGACCTGATCCAGGCGAAGGCGAAAGGCCGGCCACTGCCGGAGCCCGCCGAGGAGCCCGAGGCGGAGGTCGTCGACCTGATGGCGGCGCTTCGTGAATCCGTGAAGCGGACGAAGAAGCAGCGCAAGGGTGGCTCGAAGCGCAAAGCTTCGTAGATGCCCTCGCAGAACCTGTCTGAGTACAAGCGCAAGCGCGACCCCAAGGAAACCCCGGAGCCGTTCGGGGGTAAGAAGGGGAAGACGAAGGAGCCGATCTTCGTCGTGCAGCGGCACGACGCGCGCCGGCTGCACTACGACTTCCGGCTCGAGCGGAACGGAGCGCTTGCGAGCTGGGCCGTACCGAAGGGGGTGCCGCTCCAGCCGGGCCAGCAACACCTTGCGGTGCACGTCGAGGATCACCCGCT
>VAWR01000168.1 GCA_005885245.1 Actinomycetota bacterium
AACGCGCGAGGTCTGGCGCGGCAAGAAACGGCAGCTCAAGACGCGCGACCCGCAAGCGCGCCATCGCTGGCCGGTCGAGCGTACGAATGCTTGGCTGAAAGCACGACGCCGAATCGCCACCCGACGCGACCGGAAGGCCGACAACTACCTCGCCTTCCTCCACCTCGGCATGCTCCACATCCTCGCGACCTCATTTTGAGATGAGTTCCCGACACCAAGCCGTGGCCGCACGTGACAAGCGACCAACCGCTCGACTCCGACCCCACGCCGCGACGCGGCACGGAATGGTGACTCGCACGGCACGATGTCCGACACCGAGACGTGGGTGCGAGCGCCACGTCCCGAACGGTGAGCTGACGAGCCCTACGCGCTGGGCTGGGCTGGAAAAGCCGACTTCGGGATGCGGACGACGATCTTTCCCTCTTCGTAGGCGACGCTCGCCTGGGTGAGGTCGCCCGCTCCCTTGAGCTGAAGCCGCTCGTTGAGGTTGATCGTCGAGTGCGGACCGGTCTCTCCCCGAGCCTTCAGGACGAGCGCGTCACCGTCCACCTCGGTCTCGAGCGTGGACGGATCAAGCCCCGGTGCGGCCATCTTCAAGGTCACCTCGTCGTCCGTCTGCGTCACCTCCGGCGACGTCAGGTTCCAACCCGGTGGCTGCGAGCTTTCCTGCTCGCCGGCCCGAGCGCGCGCGTCCTCGACCGCGTCGGTCGTGCCCAGGAGTCGCCTGAGGAAGCTCACGGCCGCGGGAGCCTACCGGCTACGATCCGCCCGTGACCGCGTCGATCTGGTTCTACCTCTTCCCTCTCTACATCCTCGGCGGTCTACTCCTACTGCTGGGGACGTTCGCGCTCCTCGGCCGGATCAAGGGGGGCCGTTACCTCAAGCCGATCGTGACCGGGTTGATGAAGCTTCCGCTCGTCGGCCGTTTGATGAAGAGGGCTTCGCAGGCCGCGCTCGAGCGGCAGAATCCCGAGCTGGCGAGCGCCGTGAAGAAGCTGGAACGCTCGGGAGTCGCGAAGGATCCAATGCGCGCCCAGCAGGCGCTCTCCAGGCTCAGCGCCTCAGAGCGCCAGGCCTATCTCGACGCGACCGCTGAACAGACGGACAACATCGCCCAGAACCGCCAGATGCGCCGCCAGCTCGAACGCGCGCGCAAGGGCAAGCGCCGCTAGAACCCGTGCCGTAGCCAGATGTTCGGCTCGACATGGCGCCGTTGCGGTCATGCACGTTCAGCGGCGCGAGCATGCCCGGCACGACGTACGAGCCGTCCTCGGGGGACGCCATCCGCGTCCATTGCTCCCAGTCCGCCGCCGGATCTCCGCAGCTCCGGCTCGTCGAAGTAGGGACGACCCTCAGGAGCTCGACACGAGCGCCACCGCCTGTGCGGCCAGTCCTTCGCCGCGGCCGGTGAATCCGAGCCCGTCGGTGGTCGTCGCGCGCACGCTCACCGGAGCGGCCACGACCTCGCCCAGCACGCGCTCGAGCTCCCCGCGCCGGTCGGCGATGCGGGGCTGCTCCCCGATCAGGACGCAATCCGCGTTCACGACCGCGTAGCCCGCGCCATGCACCTGCGCGACGGCGTCGCGAAGCAGATCGAGCGAGGAGATTCCCGCAGGCGTGGAGGCGTCGGACGGAAACAGGGAGCCGATGTCACCGATCCCGGCCGCTCCCAGGACCGCGTCGATCAACGCGTGCGTGATCACGTCGCCGTCCGAATGGCCCGCCAGCCCGCGCGGGGAATCGAATGGGACGCCGCCGAGCACGAGCGGGACGCCCTCCTCGAAGGCGTGCGCGTCCACACCCAGCCCGACGCGAACGCTCAAACCGAGTGCTTCCTGCCGAAGGTCGGCGATCACGTCAGCGGAGCCATGCGTTCGAGGTCAGCGGCATCCGTGATCTTCACCAGGCGGTAATCGCCGGGCACGATCTTCACACGGCCTCCGCGCGCCTCGACGAGCGATGCGCAGTCGGTCGCCGTCGCGAGATCGCCGTTCTCGTAGGCGTCGCGCAGCACGTGCGCCACGAAGGCCTGTGGCGTCTGCACCGCACGGAGCTCGGCCCGGGTCAACGTCTCGACGACACGGTCGCCGTCGACTCTCTTAACCGTGTCCGAAAGAGACAAGGCCGGCACCGCGCCGTCCCAACCTTCGTTGAGCGCGGTGAGCACGCGCTCGATCACCGCGTCGTCGACATAGGGTCGAGCAGCGTCGTGGACGAGCACGACCGCGGCGTCATCGGGCACCTCGGCCAGGGCACGCTTGACCGACTCCGCCCGGGTCTGGCCACCGGTCACGCAGGAGCTGACCTTGCTGCAGCCCAGTTCCTCGGCAAGGAGGATCGAGGGCTCTTCCCAGCCCGGCGGGGCTGCGACGACGATCGCGTCAACCCAGTCGGAGGCGTCCAGCCGCTCCAGACTCTCCGCGAGCAGCGGCTGTTCGCCGAGGCGAACGAACGCCTTCGGCCGATCGGTACCGAGCCGCTCCCCGCTACCCGCCGCGGCGAGGACGGCCCAGACGCTCACCTCGACGAGGCGCGTGCCTTCGTCTTGGGCTTGGACTTCGCAGCCGGCTTGGATTTCGCCGCGGTCTTACGCGCCGCAGGCTTGGCGTTCTTCGCAGCAACCCTCGCGGGCTTCGCGGCGGTCTTCTTGCGACCGTTGGCCGTGCCGTTCGAAGCGCTGCCGACGAGGACGCCGTCGAGCCATTCGGCAGCCTCCTCCTCGTCCATGTCCTTCGCGTACATGAGCTCGCTCGCCAGGATCTTCTTCGCCTTGACGAACATCTGCTTCTCCCCGGTGGAGAGACCCTTCTCGCTGTCGCGAAGGGAGAGGTTCCGGACGACCTCGGCGAGTTCGAGGATGTCACCGGTCTTCATCTTGTCGCGGTTGTGCTTGAAGCGGCGATTCCAGTTCTTCGGCATCTGGGTCCCGCCGCCCGTCAGGGCCTTGACGACGACCTTGACCATGTCCTCGCCGATCACCTTGCGGAGGCCGACAGCGTCGGCGTTCTCCGAAGGCACGTTGACGGTCATGTCGTTGTGCAGGATCTTGATGGTCAGGTACTCGCGCTTCTCGCCGAGCACCTCGCGCCTTTCCTTCTTCACGACCGTCCCTGCTCCGTGGTGTGGATACACCACCTTGTCGCCGACCTTGTACAAGCCCGCCCCTTTCCGTCCTTATGTGACCGCGAAGCCGGCGAGTGTTTCCGCCGGCCGAGGTGGACAAGTCTACCAAAAGCCGCTGGAAATGGCCATATTTTCGGGAAATCCCTGCTAACCGCCGGTTTCGCCCACGGTCCGGCGGAGGGCCGGCGCGCAGGCGGCCAGCAGGACGGCCACGGCGCAGAGGAAGAGAAAGCCGCCGCGAAGGCTCGAGGCGCCCGAGACCGCTCCGATCAGTGCCGGGCCGGCGAGGAAGCCCAGATACCCGAGGATCGCCACGGTCGAGAGGGCGGAACCGCGACCGCCCTCGCCCCCGATCCTCCCCGCCAGGCCGAAGAGGGTCGGCGCCGACAGGGCGAGACCTGCCCCGGCGACCACGAGCCCGGCGAGCGCCACGATCGCGTGCTGCGCCGTCGCCACGAGGACCAGTCCGGCCGCAGCCGCGAGCCCGGCCAGGAGCATCCGGCCGGCGACCGACGACCGCTCGACCTTCTGCGCAAAGACCCTCCCGGTCGCCATCGCGCCCGCGAACAGTCCCGGGCCGAGACCGCTCACCGCCGGGCTCGAGTTCAGCACACGCTCGAGGAAGAGCGCGCTCCAGCCCTCGAGACCGCTCTCCACGACGAAGGCGAGCGCCAGCACGAGCCCGACCACGAGCAGCGGGCGCGCGATTGGCGCGCGCCGCGGAGCCGAGGCCGAAGGAAGGGACGAGCCACGGTTCGCGAGCGCCGTCACCGCCACGACCAGGCCGACGCTGCCGAGGATCCAGGACGGATGGGCCCCGGCCCGACGCAACAGGCCGGTGCCGATCCCGCCGACCAGGACGCCGAACGAGAAAGCGGCGTGCAGTCCGTCCATGAAGCGCACGCGGTGCACGGCCTCGAGGCGTGACGCGTGCGCATTGATGGCGATGTCGAGCAGGCCCGTCGTCACCCCCACCGCCAGCATCAACAGGGCCAGCTGAGGGAAAGACCGCGCGAGCCCCGGCAGCGTCGCCGCTGCGCCGAAGAGAACCAGACCGATCGGGACGAGGCGCGCGCCCAAGACGTCTGCCAGCCTTCCCGCCGCGAGCATCGCCGGTAGCGCGGCGAGCGCCACGCAGAGGAGCGCGAGCCCGAGCTGGGCCTCGCTCGCACCTGTCTGCCGCTGGATGGCCGGCAGGCACGCGGCCCAGCCGCCCCAGAACAACCCGAAGACGGCGAATGCCGCCGCCAGGCCGCGGGCCCTGGCTATGGCGTCGCCAGGGCTATAGCTCTGAGGCGCCGCCTGACGGCGCCGACCTTTGAGGGCGCGCCGGCTTTGCCGGCGCGCCCGCTTTGAACAGACTTGTGCGCGACCACAGCTGAGGCGTCCCAGACGCTATAGCTGCAGGTACCGGTCGACGAGGTTGTGCTCTTGCAGACGGCGGAGACCCTCGCGGATCTCGCGGGCGCGCACGGCGCCGACACCGCTGATCGCCTCGAGGTCGCGCTGCGACGCGCGCACGATCGCCTCGAGATCGCCCATCTCCTTCACGACCTTCTTCACCACGCCCTCGGGCAGCCGCGGGATCCGGGCGAGGATGCGAAATCCTCGCGACGAGACCGAATGGTCGAGCGGGTTCACGTCACGCGGATACCCGAGGAGCTCGACCAGGCGTTCCGGCTCGAGCAACCGACGGTACGACAGGGCGTGCAGCCCCTCGAGCGAGAGCTCGGCATGCGGCCCCGGGCCGTCGGCGTGGTAGTCGTAGACCACCGACGCTCGCTCGGCCGGAACTTCGCCAACCAGTTCGTCGAGTTGCATCTGGATCAGGCGCGCCTCCGCACCGAGCTCGACGCAGTCGCGCGCGATCTCGGCGGCCATGCGCGTCGTCATCTCGGCGCGCTGCAACACGACGAGGACGTCATCCAGCATGACAGCGTTCTGGAACTCGAGCGCCGTCAGCCGTGTGAGGACCTGCTCGAGCCGCTCGCCGTAGGTCTTGAGCGTGGCGAGCGCCTGGTTCGTCTTCGCCAGGACCTCGTGCACGGCGTCGAGCTGATACCGCGTCGGCCCGACGTACACGGAGATCGTCGCGCGCTGCTGGGAGATCGAGATCACCAGCGCGCCGGTCTGCTTGGCGACGCGCTCCGCCGTGCGGTGGCGGGTTCCGGTCTCGTCCGACGGGATCGTCGGGTCCGGCATCAGCTGGACGTTCGCGTAGGCGAGCTTCGTCAGCGCCGGATTGACGATGATCGCCCCGTCCATCTTGGCCACCTCGTAGACGAGCTGGGAGGTGAATGGGACGTCGAGCCGGATCCCACCCGAGAACAGGAACGAGAGCTCGTTCGGGTCACCGATGACGATCAGCGCCCCTTCGCGCGAACGGATGATGTCGTCGATGCCCTGGCGCAGGTCTGTGCCCGGCGCGATCCTTCCGAGCGCGGCCAGCAGGTGAGGATCGCGGCGCGGGTCGTCTTCCGAGGGCGTACGCGTGAAGCCGAGGGCGGCCTGTGCTTCCTGCATCAGTGCCCCTGCCAGTGATGCTGCCGAGTTTCTGGGCTGCGAGCACCAAACCAGAGGCCGCACTCGCTCGCAGCCAAGGCTAGAAGCCTTGGTAAGAGCGAGGGTGGATTCTGGCGCCGCGTGATCGCGGGCCAGAAGCCGGCACCAAGGCGTCGCTTGCGACGCCGACCATAGGAGGTTGTGCCGGCTTTGCCGGCACAACCGTTCCGTATTGCTGGGAGGGGCACAATCGGGAGTTTGCCATTAGCCTGCCAGCTCGGGCTCTGCGGCGGGCACTGCGCGACGCCCGACTGTCGCTGTCACGAGCCCCGCAAGGATGCAGCCCGCTCCGGCGAGCTGTAGAAGCGACGGCGACTCGTCGATGATCAGCGCCGCGAAGATGACCGAGCACACCGGCTGCAACGTCAGCAGAATCGACGTCACCACGGCCGGCAGGCGCGGCAGCGACGTCGAGATCAGCAGCCAGCCGAGCACCTGGGACGAGAGGGCGAGCAGGATCAGCCAGCCGGTCGCCGACCACGAGGGGGTCAGGTCCAGGTCGCCGATGGCCGCGCCGATCGCCGCGCACCCGAACGCCG